>JBJXGR010000328.1:0-2945 GCA_046160045.1 Bryobacteraceae bacterium | reverse complement strand
TGCCTCATTCCGTTTCAATTGTTTCTCGCAAAGAGACGCGGGGGGCTATTTGGGCACGGCAATACGTTGACAATACCGCTCGCAATCCTGTATGAGCCGGGGTTAGTTTTCAACAAATCTAGGAGGAACGTGCCAATGCCCCGCGCTGATGTCACGATCAAGACCCGCGACGGAAATTGCCCCGCGTCACTGTTCACACCTGCCAGCGGAAAGGGACCCTGGCCTGGGGTGATTTTCTATATGGACGGTTTGGGCATCCGCCCGGTCATGTGGGAGATGGGCCAGCGGCTGGCCGATGGCGGCTATCTGGTGCTGCAGCCCGACCTGTATTATCGCTTTGGCAGCTACCCACCGAAAGTGGCAGCCGAGGTGCTCAGCAATCCGCAATCAATGGGAGAACTGATGAAATGGGTGAACAGCCTCGATCGCGATCGCAAGGTCTCGGACTCGGGCGCCTTCATCGAATTTCTTTCAGCCCGGCCCGAGGTCAAAGGAAAGCGATTCGGTGCCACCGGCTATTGTATGGGCGGCAACATCAGTCTGACTGCGGCGGGCGCTTTTCCTGATCGATTCGCCGCGGTCGCGTCGTTTCACGGCGGCAATTTGGGAAGCGAGAAACCCGACAGTCCGCATCTCTTTGTGAAAGATATCACCGGGCGTGTGTATGTCGCCGGCGCGATCGAAGACGCGAGTTTTCCGGAGGAGCAGAAAATTCGCCTCGAAAAGGCTTTGACTGACGCCGGAGTGAATCATGTGGTCGAGACTTATTCCGGCGCACGCCACGGGTTCGCGGTTCCGGACTTGCCGGTCTTTGAGAAGGGCGCGGCAGAACGCCACTGGACGGCGTTATTCAACCTCTTTCAGGAAACTTTAGCGGACGCCTAGTTCGGAATCCGCACACAATTCCGCCCCAGGCCTAGTTCTGCTCATCCCCGTCCGCTGAGGAGACAGAGAACAAGTGCTCCAGCAATCGTCTGGCCTCGGCCAGGCCTTTTTCCGTGAAGACCACGGATTTCGCTTTGCCGCGCGGATCGGAGATCAAGCCCTTCTCGTGGAGTCGGTTCATCGCCTCCCAGTCGAAGCCTTTCCACGCCCGCGCACCGTCGTGCACTCCGAGATACAAGAGTGCCAACACCGCTTGATCAATCTTTTCTTCGTCGAGTGCCATGGTTCGTAGAGCCGAGACGGTACTTTCTTCCGGGGATAAGCGGACACACTCGCCGCGCTACAAATCCTTCACCGCCGGAATCACTTTTTCGGCAAAGTTCCGCAGGTACGCTGCCGACTGCTCCCAGCTCATGCCGGCCCGCTTGGCCATGAGGTGCAACTCGCCCGGCGCGCCAGTGGCATAGACGTGGCGCAGCTCCGCAATCGCCTGATCGGGCGTCAGGAACAACCGTTGCCAGTTGGGCAAGTCTTCGGGTTTCTGCGGAATGGTATCGAGGAACACCGAGGTATAGGGATGCACTCCTTGGCGCTCGTAGTGGAAACTGGCGAAGGCTCCTTCGCGATGCGCTGCCCAGGCTTTTTCGGGATCGTCGCTCACAAAGCAACTGCCGAAGGTGTTGATCTTGGCCAGGGTGGGGGTACGTCCATTGCGTTCACACGCCGCCTGCCAGTTGTGTCGCCATTGGTGCCACGTCTCCCCCCCCGTGAGACTGGTAAAGAAGCCGCCCCAGCCGCCGACATCGAGGCCAAACCGCGCCACACGATCCATCGCTTTGGCAGAAAACGGCGCGACGACAAAGGTCGGCGGGTGGGGCTTCTGCAATGGCTTGGGATTGATCCAGACGCCGGAGAGGTCCCAGTGCTTGCCGTGAAAATCAAAGGGGTGTTCTTCGGTCCAGCAGCGCAACAAGATCTCCAGTCCTTCTTCCAAGCGGCTGGATCGTTCCTTGGGGTTGACTCCCAGCATCCGGAACTCCATGGCGAAAGGGTGCGCGCCCTGCCCGATGCCGACGTCCACGCGCCCATTGGAGAGAATATCGAGCACCGCGAGCTGCTCCGCGAGGAGGACCGGATGGTAGAGCGGCAATTGGATGATATTCGAACTAATGCGGATCCGCCGCGTGCGCATGGCCGCGGCAGTCAGCGTCACCGCGATCCCGGGGTTATAGCCTTCTGGGTCGCCGTGATGCTCAGCGAGGCTGACCGTATCGTAGCCCAGCCGTTCCATCTCTTGTATATGCTCCAAGAGGTCACCATAGAACTCCGGCCATGGCTGGAACCATTGGCTCTGGGGAGGATTACGAACATCGTACAGTACACCAAATTTCATAGCGCTCCTCGATTCGTGATGATGGACGGGGTGTCGTGTGCACTTCTTCCCCTTTAGCGAATCCCTTCCCGGTGCTCAAGGCTCGGTACGCCAAGACAACGCCCACCTCGACCAGGCCGCGTTCACTTGTCAGAGTCCCGGTCGTGGGGTAAGGAAAAACATCACTGTGGAGGGAGACGAACATGGGTGCAATCGACGGAGGAGCGCTCGTCGGGAAAGCCTTGGTGAACGCGGGCGTAGAAAAGGCATTCGTACTATCAGGTGGACATATCATGCCGATCTTTTATGGGATGCGAGAGGCAGGCATTGAAATTATTGACATGCGGCATGAGTGCTCGGCTGTGTATGCCGCGATTGCCTATACGCGGGCCTCGGGAAAGATGGCTGTGGTGGTGACAACCGCAGGGCCAGGGGTCGGGAATACGCCAGCGGGGATGATGGAAGCAGACTCCATGAATATTCCCCTCCTGCAGATCGGTGGTGCCGTAGCGCTGAGTAAACGCGACGCGGGGGATCTACAGGACATGGCGACCCTGACCCTGATGGAATCGTGCTGTAAGTGGGCCCGAAAAGTTACCAGTACCCTCCGGATTCCGGAGTATGTCTCCATGGCCTTTCGTCAGGCGATGGGAGCAAGTCCAGGGCCGGTCTATCTGGAGATACCAAC
>JBJXGR010000327.1:0-42187 GCA_046160045.1 Bryobacteraceae bacterium | reverse complement strand
CAAGCAGGCCAGAGTCATCGGCAAGGCCGGCCAGGACCTGTTCGGCGACTTTGTCGTCGGCGACCTGGAACGTCTCGGCATCGATCCCGCGGGTGTCCGCCGTAGCCGTTCTCAACCCACATCGAGCACGTTCATCCTTAACGTGAAGGGCCAGGACCGGCGGTATATCCATCTGTTCGGCGCCAACGCGGACTTCTCGCTGGACGACGTGGATCTGGCCATGCTCGATGGCGCGCGTGTGCTGTATGTAGGCGGCTATCTGGTGATGCCCGCGTTTCGTCCGGATCAACTGGCGCGGCTGTTCGAGGAGGCACGGCGCCGCTCGATCACCACGGTGCTCGACGTCATTATCCCGGCCGGCGCCGGTCCGCTGCTGGCCGCCAGTGTCGAACCGGTTCTGCCGTTCACCGACGTATTCCTCCCCAACGAAGATGAAGCGCGGCTCCTGACCGGGGAATCGGATCCTGGAGAGCAGGCGGCGTCTCTGGCTCGTTTCAACGAGGCGTGCGCGATCGTCATAACCCGGGGTCGTCATGGTCTCCTCGCCCGGCGAAACGGCCGGGTGTGGCGCGCGGAAGCGCCGCGGGTGAGGTTCCTCGATGGCTCCGGCGCGGGGGACGCGTTTGCGGCCGGCTTCATTGTCGGACTTCTGGAGGGATGGCCCTTCGAAGAGACACTACGCTTTTCGAGCGTCATCGGAGCCTCCTGCACACAAGCCCTCGGCTGCACGGAAGGGGTCTTCCACCGCGAGGAGGCACTGGCCTTTCTGGCCGGGAACCCCGTGTGCGTGGAGCGGATCGTCTGATATGGATCACCCGGTGGCGATCGGCTTCGGCTGCATTCTGCTTGGCGGGGCCATGCAAGGCGCGTTTGCGCTGCCGATGAAGTATCAGCGACAGTGGCGTTGGGAAAATACCTGGCTTGTCTACTCGGCCATGGGGATGCTGCTGTTGCCGTGGACGTTCGCGCTGGCGAGCGTCCCCGGACTGGGCGAAGTCTACCGGCAGGCGGGTTGGCAGCCGATTCTGGCCGCGGCCGTTTTCGGCTTTGGCTGGGGTGTGGGTTCCGTTTTCTGCGGACTGAGCATCGCCGCCCTCGGGATCGCCCTCGCTTCGGCGATCTTTCTGGGTTTGGCCGCGGCCTTGGGCTCGCTCATTCCACTGGCCCTCCAGATGACGGCCTCGATAGGATCGGACTCGGTGCGGTTTACGCTCGTTGGCGTGACGGTGATGCTTGCGGGCATCGCCATCTGCGCTCGTGCCGGGATGATGCGGGATGCACACTTGACTTCAGTACCAGGCTCGCGAGGAATGCTCTTCGGAATGCTGCTGGCCGTAGCGAGTGGCGTCTTCTCCTCGGCCATGAACTTCGGTTTCGTGTTTGGAGACGCGATCGTCCGGAACGCGCGCGAAGCGGGAAGTTCGCCGCCGGCCGCCGCGTACCCGCTACTGGCGATCGTCCTCTCCGCCGGGTTCCTCGGCAACGCGGGCTACTGTGCGTATCTGCTGCGGAAGAACCGGACATGGAGTCTCTTCGTCCACTCGGGCGGCGCAACGGCGTGGTTTCTCGGGTTGGTGATGGCCCTGCTGGTCTTCGGCGGCTTCGTGTTGTACGGAGTGGGCATCGCGCATCTGGGAGCACTCGGTCCCAGCGCGGGCTGGTCGGCGTTCCTGGCCACGATGATTCTGAGTTCGAATCTATGCGGGTTCCTGACCGGCGAGTGGCGCGATGCCGGCGGAGGCGCCCGGCGAATCATGGCTACCGGGGGCGCCGTTCTGATTCTCGCCATTGTCTTTCTGGGATTGGCCAACCGGGCTTGAACCCGGGTGCAACTCGGGTTGCCGAAACCGTTGACATGCAGGTGCGCCCCCAATATAGTGAATTTAGTTTTTCTGCGTATGAAACACAAGAATTTAGTTCATAACACTGCCGGGTTCGGGCAAAGTACGGCCGGCGCCGGGATGCCTGGAGTCCACTGATGCCTGTCGCGATTCGGATGCCGGACTTCGGCACGGCGGTGAACGAGATCCGGCTGGTGAAATGGCTTCTGGAGGAGGGATCGGCGGTCTCCCGAGGCGATCTGCTGGCGGAACTCGAAACGGACAAGGCCGGGACGGAACTGGAGTCTGTTGCTAACGGTGTACTTCTTCAGCGTTGCGTCCCCAGCGGCACAACAGTGGAATCCGGACAGATTATCGCTTATGTCGGTGGACCGGGCGAAACGGCGCCGGAAGCGGCCCCCCGGAAGGGAGCGGAGCCGCCGCGGCAGGCCCCCGAGCGACCGGATAAGGAGCTTCGGGTCGCGCCCGTCGTCGTCAATCTGGCGGCGAAACTCGGCGTGGACCTGGCCGCGCTGCGGGGCACTGGCGAGCGCGGGTTGATCACGCGTGAGGATGTCTTGCGAGCAGACCGGGAGCGCAAGTCACCGGCTGCCGATTCAGATGAGCTGCCACGGAACCAGATGGCGGTCGCCCACGCGGCTCAGAAGAGCAACGCCGAGATTCCCCAATTGCGTCTGGCGGCGACGTTGGATATGTCCGCCGTGGAGGCACTTCGGGAGCAGCAGGAGCCGAACGGGCGGAAGTGTTTTTACGAGGCCGTGTTTGTGAAGGCCATGGTGCAGGCCATCGAAGCGGTCCCGCTGATGGCGGCCCGGTTGGAAGGCAACCGCATTGTGCGGCCCGAAGGCCTGCACATCTCCATCGCCGTGAGTTCAGGCAACGATCTTGTGTTGCCCGTGGTTCGAGATGCGGCGCGGAAGGACATCTACCTCCTGCGGGCGGAAATCGAGGCGCTGGTGGAACGCGCCGGCCGCGGCGCTTTGGAACTCAGGGACACGATCGGAGGCTCGATGGCGCTCAGCAACCTGGGCATGTATCCCGTCGATTGGTTCGAAGCGCTGGTGTTCCCGGGACAAACGGCGATCGTGGCGCTGGGTGCCGTCTCGGCCCGCCCGGTTGTGATCGACGGCCGCATCGAACCGCGGCGTACGTTGACGGTCACCCTCGCGGCGGACCACCGCCTGGTGAATGGGCGCACCGCCGCCCAGTACCTGGAGAAGCTCAAAGAGGTCGTCGAATCGGCGTCTTTCACTTAGAGAAACAAATGGGCTATGACACTGGTTTTCTGATTCGTCTTTACCGGCAGATGCTGCTCATCCGGCAGTTCGAAGAGCGGGTAAAGTACCTGTTCCTCGAAGGAGTGATGCCCGGCACGATTCATCAATATCAAGGACAGGAAGCCGTCGCGGTGGGAGTTTGCGCCGCGTTGGGGGTCGACGACGTCATCACCAGCACACACCGTCCGCATGGACATGCTTTGGCCAAGGGTGTTGGCGTCGAACCCCTGATGCACGAGTTGTTCGGTAAGATCACCGGCTGCTGCCGCGGAAAAGGCGGTTCGATGCACGTAGGGGATCTGGAGAAGGGGATGGTACCCGCGATCGCGATTGTTGCTGCCGGAGTCCCGGTTGCCACAGGTATCGCCCTGTCGTTCCGGATGAGGAAGGAGCCGCGGGTGGCGGTCTGCTTTATGGGCGATGGTGCGGTCAACGAAGGGGCTTTCCATGAAGGCGTCAACATGGGCGCCATCTGGTCGCTGCCGGTGCTGTACGTGATCGAGAACAACCTGTACTCCGCCTCCACCAGGATTCAGGACGTGGTGAAGGTGAAAAACCTCGCCGAGAGGGCTTCCGGATATGGGATCCCGGGCGTGACCATCGACGGCAACGACGTGCTGGCCATGTACGAAACCACCGTCGAAGCGGTGGACCGCGCACGTTCCGGAGGGGGGCCCACCCTGATCGAAGCATTGACCTACCGAATCACCGGTCACTCGCGGCGCGATCCGTGCAACTACCAGCCCGAAGACGAGCGCAGGCAAGCCGTGGAGCGCGAGCCGATCAAGCGCTTCGCCGCGAAGTTGCTGGCCGGAGGGGTCGCGGAGGCGGCGGACCTGGAGCGAATCCGCGAGCAGGTCGACGGGGAAATCGAGAACGCCGTACGCTCGGCGATGGCCGCGCCCGATCCGGCGCCGGAAGCCGCGCTGGAAGACGTCTACGCGTAAGGGAGCCGCCATGCCAGGACTGACGATTGCCGAAGCTTTACGCCAGGGGCTGCGTGAGGAAATGGCCCGCGACGAGCGGGTGTTCTGCATCGGGGAGGACATCGCGATTCCAGGAGGCTGGGGAGGCGCGTTCACTGTCACACTGGGCCTCGAAAAGGAATTCCCGGACCGCATGATCGACGCGCCGATCTCGGAGAACGGCTTCTGCGGAGTGGCCCTTGGCGCGGCGTTAATGGGCCTGCGGCCGGTCGCCGACGTCCAATACAGCGACTTCCTGTTCTGCGCGATGGACCAGATCGTGAACCAGATCGCCAAAATGCGTTACATGTCGGGGGGCAAGCTGACCGTCCCGCTGGTGTTGCGGGCGCCGGTCGGATCCACGGGCCGCGGCGCGCAGCACGGGCAGAACCCCGAAGCCATGTTTCTGAATGTCCCCGGCTGGAAGATCGTGTGCCCGGCGACAGCCTATGATGCGAAGGGCTTGCTCAAGGCGGCCATCCGCGACGACAACCCGGTCCTGATCTTCGAACACAAGTTGCTGTACGGCGCCAAGGGCGCGAGAGCTGAGTCGGGCAGCGTGGACGCCGCGAGTGAAATCCCTCCCGAGGACTACGTGGTGCCGATCGGCAAGGGCATTGTTCGCCGCGAGGGCGGCGACGTGACCATCGTGGCAACCCTGCTCATGATGCATCGCGCCATGGCCGCGGCGAAACAACTGGCCGTCGAGGGAATCGACGTGGAGGTGATCGATCCCCGCAGCCTGGTTCCCTTCGACTGGGATCTTCTGTTCGAATCGGTGCGGAAAACGACACGGCTGGTTGTGGTCTCGGAAGGGCCGAAGACGGGAGGAGTCGGTTCGGAGATCGCTGCGACCGCGGCGGAACGCCTGATGGACTATCTGACGGCTCCCGTGCAGCGGGTCGCCTCGCCGGATGTCCCCTCGCCCTTCTCTCCTCCGATGGAGGAGTTCTACCGGCCAGGTGTGGCGGGGATTGTCGGCGCTGTGAGGAAGGTGATCTGAGGCGAGCGGGCTCTTGCTCGCGATTTCAGCCAGCAGAATGAACGGCCACCACTCGATCGGCGCGGGTTTTCGAGCGCGGGCACAGTTCAACCCCGGGGGCAATGCTCACTTCGGCCAATAGCGCCTGCGCGAGCCATTCGGAGCAGGACATGATGGACGACCTTAAGAGAACGGATTTTGTACCTACCTCGACCAAGGAAACGCGAAGGACGGTTGGTTGGCGTATTTCGCGCGCTCGATCCGGATCTCGCCGCCCGAACCTGCCTTTAGGCGAATGCGGAAGAAGTGGTGATCGATATTCCGGGCGCCGCCGGCCGCGGCCACACGCCGCGTCTGGTGCTCTCCGTAGGCGCCGGTTTGAACAATCAGGTCCCGGGATTGCGTTTGGTCCAGGTTGACCAGCATCAGGGTCACGGCTTCCGGCGTGATCGAAGTGACCAGCGCCGCGACATCCTGAGGCAGGCCGGGACGCCGTCTCTCCGGGTCGAAGTAACGCAGCTCGGCGTAAAGGAGTCCGCCCGACCAGTGCGGCTGGCGGGCCCCGAGGGTCAGGTTGGTTAGCGCGCCGGTCACGGCTCCGATCACCCCCAACGGCGCCTCGGGCGAGAGACGAATCTGGTGCGGCCCGTCGGCGTTGCGCGTGTCGGGCGTGCTGTGGTCGCTCCGGATGCCTGCGATGATCCACCGGATTCGCGCGAAGGCGTCCTGGAGGGCTCGCACCGGGTAGCCGGGGTCGTTGCCCTGAAGGAAATCGATCCAGGCCACCTCGTTGCCGCCCTCAAATCGTCCACTCTCGTATTCGAAGTTCCACACGGGATGCCCGCGGCGCTCCGAGGGCGGCGGGGACGCCGACTCCCGCAGCCGTTCCAGATCCGTCCGGTCAAGCGCAGTCAAGTAGATATCCGAGAAAAGCGCCTCGAAATATGACCCGCCGGAAGGAGAATGCCAGCCTTGATCGCCATACTTGTCCGGAAAGCGCAGCCCTTGCGCCGTGCGGATCCGGTTATGGAGCAGGTTCTTCCCTTGAACCCGAAGCGTGTCGAGATACCTGCTGTCCCCGGTGAGCAGCATCGCATTGGAAAAACCAATCCGGGGTCCTCGCCCGAGAATGCCCCATCCGCCGAAAACCCAGTTCCAACCCATCAAACCGCCGTACCATTTTCCGCCCCACCCTTCACCGACTTTGCCGTTGAGGCCAACGATGGAGGGGATGTTTCCGCCGTTTGCGGCGGCACGATCCCGCCAGGCGTCCACGTACTCGATGGCCCAGTCACGGTAATGCTTGTCGCCGGTGAGGATATAGGCGTTGGTTGCCAGGCTGGTCGCCAGCATGTTGATGGGTACGTCGCCCTTCACCTGCGTCCAGTCGCCGGACTCGCGAAAGTACTTCTGGCCGGTCGTGCCGCCCCAATCCTCCGGAGTCGCTTGCAGCTTGGGACCTCGGCTGCCATTGAGGATACTGCGAATGACCTTGTGCTCCCCATCGTAGTTTCCGGCCGATGGATCGCGGCCGGTATAGAGATTCGCGAAACGCACGGTCCGCTGCCGGGTCAAGCGGTCGTCCGGGTCCGCCAGCGGCAACAGCAGGAACGGTTCGTACGCCTCGCCGTTGTGCTCCCAGTCGAACGAGGTGATGAACTCGCGATGATACATGCCGAGCGCGGAATACTGGCGGATGTGCCCATTCCAGACGAACTGGAAGCGCTCCAGCGTAGAGCGAGGCGCGCCCAGGACGTACAGCAACGGCCAATTGTAGAAGTTCTCCATGGCATCGTCGGGCCCGTCCGCGCCTCCCCAGTGTTCCACGACTTCAAGAAATCCGTTGCTCGGATTGACGTACTTGTCCACGAAGACCTCGACGAGGCGGGCATTCTCCTTCAAAAGGGCGCGTTCCAGGAGCGCCCACTCGGGAGGGCGCATGGGAGAAGAGATCTCGATGGCCTCTCCGCGCGCGCCTGCAAGCTGTCCCGTCAATCCAAGAGACAGAATCAGAATGGCCAGTGAACTCCGACGAATCATGGGACGACCTTTCACGTTGGATAGATAGATTATTGTATTCTGAACGGGAGATTCCAGAGTGAGCGGAGTGCGATCGCGATGCATGCGGAGAAGGACGTTCCTCCGGGCGTCGGCGGCGCCAGTCATCGCCGGGCTGACCGGTGCGGCGGCCCGCGACGAACCGGGCGTGTTGTTACGAGGCGCCCGGCTGTTTGACGGCACGGGAATGCCGGTCCTCGAGAACTCGGCGATCCTGATTCGGGGGAATCGGATCGAACTCGTGGGTCCGGCCGGGAGCTTTCCCGTACCTTCCAATTCCCGTCAGATCGACGCGACCGGGAAGACGGTGGTCCCGGGCTTAGTCGACCATCATTTCCACCTCGATCCAAGACTCGTGCCGCTGTTCCTCGCCCGCGGCGTGACGTCCTTGCGCGACCCCGGACAGTGGATTGAAGCGTACGAGCCCGTCAGGGAATGGATGAAGACCCACGGTCTCCGCGGTCCGCGCCTGCTTCTTACCGGACCCGCGCTCGACGGGGCCAATCCCGCCTATCCGGGCAACGCCATGGTGTTGCTTGGTGCGGAAGAAGCCCGGATTGCGGTCCGCCGTCTGGCGGCACAGGGCGCGACGGCACTGAAAGTGTATTTCCGGCTGCCGCTCGATTGCGTGCAAGCGGTCGCCGGCGAGGCGCGGCGCGCCGGAATCCCGGTGGCGGCGCATCTGGAGGTGGTCCGCGCGGAAGACGCCGTGGCCGCCGGCGTGAGGGGCCTCGTGCACGTGACGTCGCTCGGTCCGTCGCTGGTACCTGCCCAGGAGGCCGAGCGCTACCGTCAGGCGGTGCTTGCGGATAGTAACGCCCGCGCACTAGGGCGATACCGAATGTGGGCTTCAATCGATCCGCAGTCGGAGAAGGCATGGTCGCTGGCTCGATTTCTGGCGACGAGTGACGCCTACGTCGATCCGACGCTGGCCGTTTTTGAGAAGCAGGCTGACAGGGAGGGAGTGGAGAACCGGTGGATGGCCGCCGCGTGGAAGAACATGGTTGCCTACACGGGCGTGCTGCACCGGGCGGGAGTCCGCCTGGTGGTAGGTTCGCATTCCTCCGTGCCGTACGCACCCCCGGGTCTCGCGTATCATCGGGAACTGGAATTGCTGGTGGAGGCGGGGCTGACGCCAGCCGAGGCCCTGATGGCCGCCACGCGCGTTGGCGCCCAGATGCTCGGCGGGCCGCCCGACCTTGGCACGATTCAACCGAGCAAGCTCGCGGACCTGGTCGTCCTGGAAGCGGACCCCCTCACGGACATCCGGAATGCCAGGCGAGTGTCGGCAGTGGTTGCCGACGGCCAATATCTGGAGCCGAACAAGATCACCAGCTTGCCTGCGATCTCTGGCCGGCAAGGGAAATAAACTATGCAACGACGAGAAGCTCTTGCGGTTCCGGCCTATGCCTCGATGCTCTTTCAGGCACCCCTGCGAGGGATGAGCCGCACGCCGCCGGCACTGCCGGACAAGAAACTGCTTGCGGCAAGCCCGGAGACCTACTGGGCGCGAGTCCGGGGCGAGCAGTTCTTTCTTCCCAACTGGAGGGCGTTCCTCAACAACGGCAGCCTGGGCGTGATTGCCAAACCCGTGTATCAGTCTGTGGTGGAGTACCTGAACCGCGCCGCGGCCCTGGAGATGGAGGAGTATCCGCGATGGGGATACGAGCGGCTGGACGCGGAGCGGACTGAGCTGGCGGCTTTCCTGGGGTGCTCCAAGGACGAGCTGGCGCTGACTCACAACTGCACGGAGGCAATGTCCACGATCGCGAATGGGCTGGACTTGAAGCCGGGCGACGAGGTCCTCACCACCGATCAGGAGCATTCGGGAGGCCTGGAGTGCTGGAGGCTGAAGCAGGCCCGTGCGGGTGTACGGGTTCGAACAGCGAAGATTCCGGTCAGCCCGAAGAATCCGGAGGAGGTGGCGGACCGCGTGGTGTCCGCGATCGGGCCGGCGACGCGCGTGCTCAGTTTCAGTGGGATCACCACGACGACAGGCCTGGTGCTGCCGGTGGAATCGATTTGCCGGGCGGCGCGGGAGAAGGGCGTGGTGACGGTGGTCGACGGCGCGCACATGAACGGCCAGATTCCCGTGAACCTGAGCGCGCTGGGCTGCGACTACTTCGCCGGTAGCCCGCACAAATGGATGTTCGCCCCGGCGGGTTGCGGAATCCTCTACGGCCGCGGCGATCAACTGGATCACCTCTGGCCGGCCGTGGTATCCGGAGGCTGGGACAACAAGACCGAGCTGAAGGCGGCGCGTTTCATGATGGTGGGAACGAACAACCGGGCGATCTTTCAGGGCATGATCGCGGGCGTGAGACTCCTGAAAGCGCTCGGCCCGGAAGAGGTGTTTTCGCGCCTGCGGCAGCTCTCGAAACGGGCCATGGAGGAGGCGCAGAAGCGAAGGTACGTCGAGGTGATCACGCCGGACGACGGGCGGCTGTACGGCGCGATGGTCGCCATCCAGTTCAAAACGGATCCCCGGGCAGCGTTCGAGGCTATGCGCAAGAAGGGCATCTGGATTCTGGGTGGAAACCGCATGAGGCTCTCGTTTCACGTCCACACACGCCCGGAGGATATCGAGAGCTTCTTCGACGTGGCCGACCAGTATTGCAATGTCTGACGAGCCATGAGGAAGGTGTGTCTAGGGGCCGTACCCGCGGCCGGCCTGTTGCTGCTGGCGGCCGGGCAGCGCGCCGCCCAGTTCACCGATGCCGCCGCCGAAGCGGGATTGACCGATACGTTCTACTGCGGCAGCGACACAAGGAAGACGTACATCCTCGAGACCCTGGGAGGAGGGGTCGCGCTGGTAGACTACGACGGCGACGGTTACCTGGACGTGTTCGTCGTCACGGGCAGCCGGTTCGAGGGGTTTCCGGGAATGGCCGTGCCGACCCACCAGTTATACCGCAACCGCCGCAACGGAACGTTCGAACGCGTCACGCGCGAAGCGGGACTGGCGGATTCCGGCTGGGGCCAGGGCGTCTGCGCCGGCGACTACGACAACGACGGATTCACGGACCTGTTCGTCACGTATTACGGCCAGAACCGCCTCTACCGGAATACCGGCAAGGGGCGATTCGCGGAGGTGAGCGGGGAGGCCGGGCTGCGGCAGGAAACGCGATGGTCGACCGGATGCGCGTTTCTTGACTACGATCGGGACGGCCGGCTGGATCTGTTCGTGGCCAATTACATCGTGTTCGACAAGGATAAGATTCCGCCGCCGGGCGCGTCCCCGAAATGCCAGTGGAAGGGCATCCCGACCCTGTGCGGGCCGACAGGTCTGCCCGGCGGCACCAACCAGCTATTTCACAACGAGGGAGGCGGTCGCTTTCGCAACGTGTCGGAAGCGTCGGGCATTGCCGCGATGCGCGACCGCTATTCGCTTTCGGTGACTCCCTTCGATTATGATCGCGACGGCTGGCCGGACATCTATGTCGCGGTCGACTCGCAGGCCAGCCTCCTGTTCCGCAACAATCATGATGGAACGTTTCGAGAGGTGGCGGTGGAAGCCGGAGTCGCCTACCGGGACGACGGCCGGGAGCAGGCAGGCATGGGTTCGGCCGCGGGCGACCTGGATGGAGACGGATGGCTGGATCTGGTCAAGACGAACTTCATCGACGACACCGCCAACTTCTACCGCAACAACGGCGACGGAACCTTTGACGACATTGTGCACGCGGCCGGGGCCGGGCGCAACACCCAGTACATGGGGTGGGGAGTGGTTTTTGCCGACTACGACAACGACGGACTGCCGGACGTCTTCATGGTGAACGGACACGTCTACCCGGAGATCGAAGGGAAGATGCCCGGCCAGTCGTACCGGCAGCGGAGCCTCCTCTACCGGAACCTCGGCGGACGCAAGCTGGAGGACGTCAGCGAGCGCGCGGGTATGGGGGTTCTGGCCCGGCACTCGGCGCGCGGCGTGGCCGCAGGCGACTACGACAACGATGGCGACGTGGATCTGTTCGCCAACAATATGAACGAACCGCCCAGTCTTCTGCGCAACAGCGGCAGCGGCGGCAACTATCTGTCGCTGGCGCTGACGGGCGTCAAGTCCAACCGCAGTGCGATCGGCGCTCGGGTCACGGTGACCGCGGGCGGGCGGAAGCAGACCCAAGAGGTCCGCTCCGGCTCGACGTTCCTGTCGCAGAGCGACCTGCGGCTTCACTTTGGGCTGGGTACGGCGGAACTGGTGGAACGGATCGACATCGAATGGCCGAGGGCTGACTCCCGGGAGGTGATCAAGGGTGTTCGCGCCAACCGTTTTCTGAAGGTGGTTGAGGGAAAGGGAGTCGCCGAACCATGATCCGGTCCTGGGGCGCGCTCGTTCCGTTGCTAGCCATGGCGCAAGGCCCCGTGTACGTGGATGTGACCGCCCGATCCAAGGTCGATTTCCGGAGCCAGCCCAGCGCGACGCCGCGCAAGTACCTTCCGGAGACGATGCTCGGCGGCGTGGCGGTTCTGGACTATGACAACGATGGATTCCTGGACATCTTCTTCGTGAACGGCGCGGCGCTTCGGGATCCCATGCCGGCGGCGGGGGAACCGGACAAATCGGACCGGCGCTACTGGAACCGTCTTTATCGCAACAACCGCGACGGCTCCTTCAGCGACGTCACCGGAAAAGCGGGCGTGCGAGGCCGCGGGTACGGGATGGGCGCCGCGGCGGCCGACTACGACAACGACGGGGACACGGACCTCTACGTCACGGGGTATGGCGTCAACACGCTGTACCGGAACAACGGCGACGGCACGTTCACCGATGTGACCGGCCCGGCAGGCGTTGGCGGCGCCGGGTGGTCGACCAGCGCGGCATTCGTCGACTGGGACCGCGATGGCCAACTCGACCTTGTCGTCGCGCGCTATCTGAAATGGAGCTTCGAACCGGATCTGTGGTGCGGCGGCCACAAGCCGGGACAGCGCGCCTATTGCCATCCGGACCACTTCAAGCCCGTGACGCACCTCGCGTTCCGGAACCGGGGCGACGGAACGTTTCTGGACGCATCGAGGGAGTCGGGCATCGGAAGCGCCGAAGGCAAGGGGCTCGGAATCGCGATCAACGACTTTAACCGTGACGGGTGGCCGGATGTGCTGATCGCCAACGATTCGTGGCCCCAGCACCTGTTCGAGAACCGGAAGGGCCAGTTCACAGAGGTCGCGGTGGCGCTGGGGCCCGCCTACGACGACGACGGCCGGAGCTTCGCCGGCATGGGCGCCGACTTCGCAGACTATGACAACGACGGGTGGCCGGACATCTTCGTCAACGCGCTGGGGAACCAGCGCTACGCACTCTTTCGGAACCTGCGCGGCGTATTCGAGTACGCCAGCGGCCCGGCCGGGCTGGGGGCGATCAGCCTGCTGCACTCCGGGTGGGGAACGCGGTTTGTGGACTACGACAACGATGGCTGGAAGGACCTGTTCGTGGCGCAAGGGCACGTGCTGGACAACGTCGAGATCACGCAGCCGAACCTTAGGTACCGCGAGCCGCTCCTGCTGGCGCGCAATGCGGGCGGGAAGTTCTCCGACGTATCCGGCACGGCGGGGGAGGCCTTCCGGAGGCCTTTGGCGGCGCGCGGCGCGGCATTCGGAGACTGGAACAACGACGGCCGCTTCGACATCGCGGTCCACGTGAACGGAGGGCCGGCGCTGTTGCTGGAGAACGCTCACGCGGGGGCGGGGCACTGGCTCATCATCGAGACGGTGGGCACAAAGAGCAACCGCGACGGAATCGGTGCGCTGGTCCGCCTGGAGACGGCCTCGGGCAGGGAGCAGCACGCGATGGTGAGCGCGACCGGCAGCTATCTATCGTCGAACGACCGGCGGGCGCATTTCGGGCTGGGCGGCGAGACACTGGTGAAACGGATCGAGATCCGATGGCCCAGCGGCGCCGTCCAGAGGCTGGAGGACGTCCGGGCCGACCAAATCCTGAAAGTTCGTGAGCCCGCGATCGAACCCCGGTAACGCAGCATGCCAGAGCAGCCCAAGCCCGCCAGGAGAGCCGCCCGCCTCGGGAAAGCCGTGCCGCTTCTGTGGCTCGCCGCGACGGCAGCGCCCGGCGCGGACGGACAGGCGGCGGCGCTCGACGTTCACTACCGCGAGGCGGCCGCCCGGATCATCCAAGCGGCTCTCGCGGACGAGGGCGGGTGGGACAAGCTCACTCATCTCTGCAAACGGATCGGCCACCGGCTGAGCGGCTCGCGGGGGCTGGAGAAGGCCGTCCGGTGGTCGGCGAGCGAAATGCGGAAAGAAGGCCTGGAGAACGTACAAGAGCTGCCGGTGCGCGTCCCGCATTGGGTGCGGGGCAAGGAGAGCGGGGCGGTGATCGCGCCGGTGTCCCGGAAGCTGACCCTGGCGGGACTGGGTGGAAGCGTGGGAACAGCCGCGAACGGACTCGAGGGGGAAGTGGTGGTGGTGAGGAGTTTCGACGAACTGAGGGAGCGTGGGCGGTCGCGCATCGAAGGCAGGATTGTCCTTTACAACGCGCCGTTCGGAGACGCGCCATTTTCCTTCGACGGATACAGCCAAACGGCTTCGTATCGAAGCGACGGGGCGTCGAGGGCGGCCGCGCTGGGCGCCGCCGGCGCCCTGGTGCGGTCTCTCACGGCTGCCAGCCGGCGTACGGCTCATACCGGATCTCTCCGATATGACCCGGCGCAACCCAGAATACCGGCGGCGGCAATCTCGCTGGACGACGCCGACGCGTTGCAGAGCCTGGCCGATCAGGGCGCGACGATCCGGGTACGGTTGAAGATGGGAGCGCGCACGCTGCCCGATGCGTTGTCGGCGAATGTGCTTGGCGAGATCCGAGGACGCGAGAAGCCTCAAGAAATCGTGGTGGTGGGCTGCCATCTCGATTCGTGGGATGCCGGCCAAGGAGCTCACGATGATGGCGCTGGTTGCGTCGCGGCCATGCAGTCGGCAGCCCTTCTGCGCAAACTCGGCCTGCGGCCGCGGCGGACCCTTCGTGTCGTCCTTTGGACGAACGAAGAGAATGGCGGCGCGGGCGCGGCCGCCTATCGCAGATGGATCGGAGACGGCATTCTGCACCACGTTGCCGCCATTGAGATGGATATGGGCGCCGAGAGCCCGATCGGCTTCGGCTTTACACTTCCATCAGCGCAAAACAACAACGGGACTGCGAGAAAGACCGCCGTTGCGAAGTTGCAGCAGATCGGGAGGCTTGTCGAGCAAATCGGCGCCGGCCAGATTGCGACGCGAGGAGGAGGCGCCGATCTGGCTGCTCTCACCAGGGACGGCGTGCCCGGACTCTGGCCCTTGACCGGCGCCGGCCGGTACTTTGAATGGCACCATTCAATAGAGGATACGCTGGACAACGTAAGGCTGGAGGACTTCCGCCGGAATCTCGCCGTCATGGCGCTGCTCGGGTACGTTTTGGCGGATTCGGAGCCCCGGTTCGACCTGGGGCTGCGGTGATCCGCCGCCAGAGCGCACCAGGGAAACCGCTGACCCCAAGCGAACACTCTTGTCTGCTTTCCCAAGCGTCATGTAGACTAAAAGCCAACCTGAGAAGAGGTTTTTCTTGCAGAAGTACCTAGCCGGCAGGCAGAACACACCGTGGGCGCTGGAGATCGAAACGACGCCGGCCGAGGGCCCGGCATCCGTCACGAGGGAGAAACGCGGCGGAGCCGGCCCACCCGCAGGCGATCAGGAAGCCGGACATTGGTTCGAGCAGTTTCGAGGACCCTTGTGCCGTTATTTGCATGTGATATTGCGGGACTCGGCCGAGGTCGAAGACTTGGTTCAGGAAGCCTTCTTCCGGCTTTCTTCCGAGTTCCACAACGGGCGTGAGATCAACGACGTTCGCGCATGGATCTTCCGCGTGGCGCACAACCTGGCCGTGGATCGAAGACGCAGGAAGTCGCCCATCGTGCTAATAGGCGATCTAAGAAGCGCCTCGGGGCTGCCCGAACCCGCGGATCCGACCCCGGATTCCGAGCGGAGCATCCTGGATTCGGAGCAGAGAAGACGCGTCCAGCGGGCGATCAACCGGCTCTCGCCCCAGGAGAGGCAGTGCATGGAGATGAGGGCCTCGGGCCTTCGCTACCGGGAGATCTCGGAGATCCTGGGAATTGGGATCTCCAGCGTGCAATCAGCCCTGGTGCGCGCGATTCGAAAGATCACGGAGGAAACCAGTGGTTAGATGGGAATTCAAGGACTGGCTCCACCAACTCAGCCACCCTACCTGCGAAGAACTCCTGAGTTATCTGGACTGCGAAATGCCCAGCGGGAAGGCAATGCGGATGAAGCGGCACCTGGCGGACTGCCGTAAATGCCAGTGGGAGTTGGCGCGAATCGAAACCGCCATCGGCGACTTCATGGATGTGCGGAACGCTCAGTTGGAGCGTCCGACCGAAAGAGCGATACAGCTTGCTCGAAGCAATCCTGTTTCTCTCGCGGCTGTTTCCAGCGAGGAGAGGCAGCCCAAGGCTGCGCCGCGCCGGCTGGCGCCCGCCGTCATCGCGGCGTGCGCCGTGGCGATTACGCTCGTTGGCGCGGTGCAGTTCGCCGCGCGCAAGCTCGAGCCAACGCGGAGTGTCGCGGACTCCCTGATCTCCGGTCTGGGCGCCCCGAATCGTGGGACACTTCTCGTCGCCGATCAAGACAACGCCGTCGCATTGACCGGATTGGAGGGCAAGGCAACGATCTCCGCCGCCCCGCAAGGGAGCGCCGCGAACGGCGTGGCCAATCGCGCGGACGAGTTGGGCCGGAGCGATCCTCAGAGGCGAAAGAAGGGCGCTACCGCTCCGGCGACGGTCCCCTCTCATGGACAAGATGCCGCCGAGATCGAAGTTCATTACGCACTCCACCGGCTGCGGGCCTGCCAGGGAGAGCCGGTTGAAGTGGTGCGGGAACCGGATGGCAGGATCACGGTGCAGGGATTGGCCGAAACGTCCGGGCGCCGCAGCGAGCTCATCCAAGCAGTCGCCGGCATTCGACGCGTCGAAGTCCGCGTGCGGGAGGTTCCGCCCGAGGTTTTTGCGCAGGCTTGCGCTCAGATTCCGATGGCGGGTGCGGAGAGTTTCCTCGCATGGGGCGCAGCCGGACTTACCGGCAAAGCCGGACTTAGCGGCAAAGCCGGAATCAGCGGCAGAGAAGCGCTCGGGGATTCCGGACCAGAAGCTCACGAGCCGCGGCGCACGCTCGCGCTGGCGGATGAGGCCGCGAAGGTCTCCGCGTCGGCAGTGGTGGAAGCGCGGGCGCTTCGAAATCTGAGCGATATCTGCTCGCGGGTGAAGCTGAGCAGCCTGCGGCCCTCCTCGCGAAGGCTTCTGGCGCGGATGGTGCAAGATCATTTGAAGGCAGAGCGCGAGCATATTACTCATTGGCGGTTCGTGCTGAGCTCCTCTTCGGGTTGGGCCCCGCCCTCGGAATCCGCGCGTGCTTTTCCACGCTCCGCCTCCAATTGGCCAGAGGTGATTCTCGAACTCCATTCCTGGATTCGCGAAACGAACAGGCTGACGCATGTTTTCTTTGCGGAGTCGAATCCGGCGTCCCGAGCTGAGAAGGCGCCCGGATTGTTCGCTTCTCTCCAGGAAGTGGATCGGCGCCTGACCGATGTCGAGGCCGAGTTTGGCCGGATCTTCGGCGCCAACCCCGCAGACGTTGATTCTGCAGGACTCAGACGCCATTCGTCCCGGACATTGGCAGGGCAGCCATGCAAGGAATGCGCGCTCCTGCGCCATGAATGAGGTCAGATACAAAAATCCTGCCGTAAAAGCCTCTCCGTTGACCGTCTTATATTTATCTAGTCGTTGTCCGTTCATTTTCTGCAAACAACGCAGGTGACCTGTAGCTGGCTTAGCGAGCCAGCTACCTTAGCAGCTAACCGATGGAAGGGGATCTTGATGAAGAGTATTCGCGAGGGGTTTCTGGCGGCGGGGTTGATTGGACTGGCTTTGGTACAGTGCGCTAGCGCGCAAAGCCAGCGCAGCAACTTGAATGGCCGGGTGCGGGATGCATCGGGATCGGTGGTTCCGAATGCCAAAGTGGAATTGGAGAACACGGGCACCGCCGTGAAACTCAACACCACGTCGAACAATGACGGGTTCTATCAATTCCTGTTCCTGCCGTATGGCAACTATTCGTTGCGAGTGAACGCGCCGGGATTCCAGCAATACACAGTAGCCAACCTATCGTTGGTTACAGCCACCACGGCAACCGTCGATGTAGCTCTTTCGGTCCAAGCGCAGTCGGAGGCGGTCACGGTGCAGGCCGGGGCTCCCTTGCTCGAATCCGGCACTTCCTCGGTAGGGGTGGCTCTCGAACAGGCCATCAAAGACGAAGTGCCCCTGCTGGTCGCTGGCGGCAAACGCAATCCAGTGGGCCTGTTCCAGACGAATTCGACCTACGCCGAGCAGCCGCTCTACGGAGGCCATGGCACCTTCGGTGGAGGGCGCGCTTCTTCAAATGCGCTGCTGCTGGACGGTCAGGCGCCCGACACCACCTCGGTTAACGTCGGTTCCGGGTCGCTGCCATCCGTGGAATCCCTGGGGGAATTCAAGATCCTGCAGAACTCGATTCCGGCCGAGCACGGGCGCACGGGCGGCGTTACGGCGACTTTTGCCACCAAGTCCGGCGCCAACGCATTTCACGGCGCGGGTTATGAGTATCTGCGCAACGAAAAGCTCAACACGCGGCCGTGGCAGGCGGCGGCGCGCGAAATCGAGAAACAGAACGAGTACGGTGTCGCGGCCGGCGGGCCGGTGTTCATCCCGAAGCTGTACAACGGCACGAACAAGACGTTCTTCTTCAACAACCTGACCTTCTACAAGCGGCGCATCTCGGCTGCCAGCGGCTTCCTGACGCTGCCCACCGACCGAATGCGGCAGGGCGACTTCTCCGAGGCGGGGAATCTGCCGATCTATGACCGCGCTGACCGGGGCACGGATGCGGCTGGGCGTACGGTCTTCGGGGCGTTCCCGGGAAACCGGGTTCCCGCCTCCCGCCAGAGCGGCGTCAGCAAGTACTTCCTCGACAACGTCCTGCCGAAGCCGACGATTCCCGGCGTGCTGAACAACTTCCTGGGTGTGGCGCCGAGCAAGGTGGACAATTGGGATAACACCGTCAAGATCGATCACTATCTGACGTCGACCGATCGGATCTCAGGCTACTACGAGCATAGCAACAACGTCGGCTTTGGCGGCAACGTGTTGGGCAATAAGTTCGGGTCGAGCGGCGTGACCAGGTTACACCGGACGCGGTTCGAGTGGACCAAGAACTGGGGCCCGGCCATTGTCCAGCAGGTGCTGGCGGGGTTCAGCCGGAATCTCTCCGGGAGCGTCGCCAACAACGCCAATGAGGACATCGGCCGCCAAGCCGGCATCAAGGGCACCTTCGACCCGCGTTGCCCGACCATCGAATTCAACTACACTCGGTTCAACGCACTACGCGTGTGCACGAGTCCCGAGAGTCTCCGCGAGAACTGGGTTCCCACCTTCGACTACAACCTGACGTGGAACCGCTCCAAACACACGATCAAGACCGGTTTCAGCTACATCAAGTGGATCGACGACCTGCGCCAGGCATCGGTCGGCTCGGTGGACAGCGCCACGGGCTGGTACAACTTCGGCGGCGGCAGGCGGCGTTCCGGCGGCATCAACGATCATGGCTTTGAGCACAACACCAGCCAGACCGACTTCTCCGGCGGGTCGACGTTCGCCGACTTCTACCTCGGCCTTCCGGCCAGCGCCGAGCTGGGAGCTCCGAACAACGCCGGCCACCGCGAGTCCTACATGGCGCTGTTCGTCCAGGACGATTGGAGGGTCACTCGCAAGCTGACGCTGAACCTGGGCCTGCGGTGGGATTTGAACATTCCCTACAGCGAGATCGAAGGCCGGATCGCGACGTTCGATGTGAACAAGCCCAACTCGGCCGCGGGCGGACTTCCGGGGGCGCTGGCCTTCTACGGCGTCGGGGACGGGCGGGTAGGGAGAAACCGGCCCGGGTTGATTCACTACAACAATTTCGGTCCACGCCTGGGCCTGGCGTATCAAGTGAACAACAAAACCGTGGTGCGGGCATTCGCCGGCATCGTCGCCCAAGGCGTTCAGACGTGGGCCTACCAGTCGCACAACGTGACCGGGTTCACGGCCAACGGAAGCCCCATCCTGCCGCCCGACCCCTTTGCGGTCTACTACCGGTGGGACGATACGTTTCCGCAGGCAGTCCTTGGGAAGACTCCGAACCTCGACCCGACGTTCCGCAATGGACAGAATCTCGACCAGGCGCAGAACCCGGAAGACATCGGGCGCTCGCCTCAGCTTTACAACTGGAGCCTGACAGTGCAGCGGGACCTTGGCTGGAACACGGTGGTCGAGGTCGGCTACGTCGCCAACAATATGAAGAACGCGTCCGGCCGGCTGGAGTTGAACCAGTTGCCGTCGCGTTACTGGGATCTGGGCCCGCTCCTGCTCCGCCCGATCAGTTCGCCCGAAGTACGGGCGGCGGGCTTCTCCAAGCCTTTTGCCGCGTTTGCCGACAACCAGCCGCTCTGGCAGGCGCTCCGCCCATTCCCGCACATGGGCAACATCACGGACCGCTTTACCTCGGGCAAGTCGAGCACGTATCACGCCATGAATCTGCGGGTCCAGAAGCGCTTCGCCGATGGCCTCTCGTTCCTGGTCGGGTACACGTCGTCGAAATACATTACCGACTCCCAGTGGTTGCCTGGCGCGTTCGGCGGTTCCGCGCGCGTGAGCGCGAGTCCCGCGCTCGACAAGGGACTGTACCGGTTTGATGTCACGCACCGCGCGGCAATCAGCTACACCTATGAGTTGCCGGTCGGCAAAGGCAAGAAGCTCTTGGCCGATGCGCATCCCGCTGTCAATGCCCTAGTGGGCGGATGGCAGATCTCCGGCTTACACCACTACCAGTCCGGCCAGCCGGTCTCCGCTTTTGACGGCTCGCTGAACCAGGCGATTCCGTCGATTCCCTCCAGGGCGAACCGCGTGCCCCATGAGCAGGTTTCGCTTCGAAGCAGCATCCCATGCGGCGATTTGCAGTTCGGCAACCCAGGCAGGAACTTTATGCTCAATGCCGGCAACCCGGCCCAGGCGGCACGTACCGGCCGGCCTTTGGCGTTCGTGCCTGCCGGGGACTTCAAGCTGGGCGATGCGCCGAACCTCGATCCGAAGGCAAGACAATGCGGCCAATTGCAGGAGAGCATC
Organism: Bryobacteraceae bacterium; assembly: GCA_046160045.1. GTDB lineage: Bacteria > Acidobacteriota > Terriglobia > Bryobacterales > Bryobacteraceae > CAZGUX01. The sequence goes on along the minus strand of JBJXGR010000327.1, from coordinate 21,871 downwards.
TCGCTCTCCAAGTCTTTCCGGGTGTTTGAAAGCGTTCGGCTGCGTGTGGGCGCCGAAGCGTTCAACATCTTCAACCGGCACTCCTGGCAATCCGGCGGCTTCGGCCAGGGAATTAACGACGCCGCTTTTGGTGAAATCATCCCGGTACAGCACTTCGGTCCGAGGGCCGTGCAGATGAAGTTCAGAGTGGAATGGTGACGCTCCGGGCGGGCCGGGAGTAGAATGGCGGGTAATGACGAAGGGGATCGGACTGTTTGTTGGTTGTGCGATCTCCCTTGCGGTTTCGATCTCGCTTCCGTCTCAGGAGGCCAGCCGGAGTGCAGCGGCTGGCTTCCGGTTCGTCGACGTGGCCAAAGAGGCTGGACTCACGCAGGAAGTGGTATATGGCCACCCGGTTGATTTCAGTTACATTGTCGAAGCCAACGGAACGGGCATCGCCTTCTTTGACTACGACAACGACGGCTGGCAGGACCTCTTTGTCCTGAACGGTTACCGGCTGGAAGGGTTTCCGCGGGGCCGCGAACCTGCTAACCACTTGTACCGGAACAACCGGAACGGGACGTTCACCGACATCACCGCCAAGGCGGGGTTGACGCATTCCGGCTGGGGCAACAGCATCTGTTTGGGCGATTATGACAACGACGGTGCGGACGATCTATTCCTGACCTATTGGGGACGGAACGCTCTGTTTCACAACAACGGGAACGGCACCTTCTCCGACCGGACAGAACACGCCGGAGTGGGAGGAGATCCCAAACGCTGGAATGCCGGCTGCACTTTTCTCGATTACGACCGCGACGGCCGGCTCGACCTGTTTGTCTCGCACTATGTCGCGGTGAACCTGGCCGAGATCGATCCGCCCAGCAAGGAGTCCCGCTGCACGTGGAAGGGAGTGCCGGTTTACTGCGGTCCGCGCGGCCTACCCGGATCGAGCAACCGGCTGTACCACAACGAAGGCGGCGGCAGATTCCGGGACGTCAGCAAAGAGGCTGGCATCCTGGCGCCGGCGGGCTACTACGGCATGACCGCGATGGTGACCGACGCCGACGACGATGGCTGGCCCGACATTTACGTGGCGTGCGATTCGACGCCAAGCATTCTGTATCGCAACAACCACGACGGCACATTCAGCGATGTGGCGACCGAGCGCGGCGCCGCCTTCCGCGAGGACGGCCGGGAGCAGGCGGGAATGGGTCTGGCGATTGCCGACTACGACGGAGACGGCAAGCCCGACATCGTCAAGACTCACTTCGCCGACGACATGCCGGCGCTCTACCGGAATGAGGGCGAAGGCTACTTTTCGGATCGGGCCGTTCCGGCCGGGCTTCACGTGGTGACCCGCTACGTCCAGTGGGGCGTGGGACTCGTCGATTTCGACAACGATTCCTGGCCGGACCTGTTCTGCGTGACCGGCCACGTCTATCCCGGAATCGACAAGCACAACCCCGACTATCCCTACAAGGGGCCGCGGCTGCTTTTTCGCAATACGGGTAAAGGCACGTTCGTCAACACGACCTCTCTCGGGGGTCCCGGCTTGAACACCCCGCATTCCAGCCGGGGAGCCGCGTTCGGAGACTACGACAACGACGGCGACATGGACGTGGCGATCATGAACATGAACGAACCGCCGTCGCTGCTCCGAAACGATAGCGGCCCGGCAGGACATTGGATCAAGATCAAGCTGATCGGCTCTGTGTCCAACCGCACGGCCATCGGAGCGCGCGTCACCCTCCGGGCGGGATCCCGCGTGCAGGCACAGGAGGTCCACAGCCAGACCAGCTACTATTCCGTGAACGATCTGCGCCTGCACTTCGGCCTAGGGGCAGCGGCGATGGCAGATTCGGTGGAAGTCCGGTGGCCGAGCGGGAAGAGCGAACGGCTGGAGCGCCTGCCCGCGGGACATTGCGTCACGATCCGGGAGGGAGAGGGCATCGTGCGCCAGGACAAACTCCCGCTCCGGCGTCCATGAGGGTCGAAGGCCAGTTCGCGGCGGCTCTCGCGGGGTGGGCGTACGCCGGAGTTCTTGTCCTGGCTGGCGCGGAACCGCAGGCCGAACGGCTCCTGAAAGCGGCGGCCGGGGGCGACACCCGCGCACTGGCGGCGCTGCTCGATGGCGGCGCCCCGATTGACGCACGGGATGAAAAGGGCGCGACGAGCCTGCTGCTGGCCGCCACCGGCGGGCACGCGGGCGCGGTGCGGTTGCTCCTGGAGCGAGGCGCCGGCGTGGAGGTCCGGCTGGACGGTGGCGGCACCGCCCTGATGCAGGCGGCGAGAGGCGGTCACGCCGAGGTGATGGAAGCGCTCCTGGCGAAAGGAGCGAATCCGAACGCGTCCGACGACGAGGGCAACACGGCGTTGATGGCGGCCATTACCGGGGCCTGCGCGCAGTGCGTGCCGCCGCTGCTGAAGGCCGGCGCCGCCGTCGAGCAAGCGAACAACTCCGGGGCGACGCCGCTGATTCGAGCCGCCTACGGCGGGCACGCGGCGGTGGTCCGCCAACTGATCCAGGCAAAGGCGAATCCCAACCGCCGCGACAACAGCGGGAACAGCGCGCTGATCCAGGCGGCGCTCAAGGGAAATACGGCCGTGGTCGAACTGCTGTTGGCTAGCGGGGCGGACGTCAACCTGCCCGTCGACGAGGGCGCCGTGACGCGATCGGGGCAGGCCGAGGCATCGATGGGCGGCGCCACGGCTCTGATGGTGGCGGCGGCGAGGGGATTCGAGTCCCTGGTTGAGGTGCTGTTGCGGGGAGGCGCCGCCCCGAATGCCCGGACCAGCGACGGGCGCACGGCGCTGCACCTGGCCGCCTCGCCCGGCCACGCGGGCGTGTGCGGAATTCTGGTCGCCGCGGGGGCGGACCCGAGCCTCGCCGATCGCGAGGGCCGGACCGCGCTCTACGAGGCCGAGCTGGCAGGCCACCGGGCCGTGGTGCGAGCGCTGAGGGAAGCCGGCGCCAGGTTGACGGAGGCGCAGGAGCTGTTTGCCGCCGCCAAACGAGGCGACGCGGTCCGCGTCGAGGCGCTGTTGACAGAGGGCAGCCGGGCCGATGCCAAGGACTTCAGCGGCCTGACAGCGTTGATGCAGGCCGCCTACTACGGCCGCGTTCCGGTCCTGGCGCGGCTGGTCGCCGCCGGAGCGAACGTGAATGCCCGCACGAAGCCCGGGGTCAGCGTCCCGTTTGGCGAGGAGAATTCGGCACGGGCCTCGGAGGTTACCGCCTTGTTGCTGGCGGCGGCGCGAGGGCATCTGGAAGCGGTGAACGCGTTGATGGCCGCCAAGGCGGACCTCCACGGGCGCACTCCCGAGGGTTGGTCTCCGCTGTTGGCCGCCGCCCATCAGGGACAAACCCGGGTCGTGGCGCGGCTTCTCGACGCGGGCGCCGATGCGGGCGCGCGCACCGGCAAAGGACAGACCGCGCTGTCGCTGGCCGTCGTTCGAGGACTGCCGGCCCTGGCCGAGTTGCTGGCCGCGGGCGGCGCGAGTCTTAATGCCTCGGATCACGAGGGAAACACGCCGCTGCTGGTGGCGGTAATGCGAAACGACGCGGCCCTGGCCCGCCTGCTCCTGGAGAAGGGCGCGGACCCCAATCGGCCGCGGGAGCCGGGCGGCCACACTCCGCTCATGCTCGCGGCGGCCCACGGCAGCACGGAGGTTCTCCGGATGCTGGTGGACAAGAAAGCCAATCCGAACGCGGCCGCCGAGGACGGCCGCACAGCGCTCCTCATGGCGGTGGAGAAGGGACACGCGGAAGCGGTGCGGCTGCTGCTCGATGCCGGAGGCGATCCCAACAAGGCGGGCCCCGCGGGGCAGACGGCGCTGGGGTTGGCGTTGGCAACGGGGCTGGAACCCGTCGCCCGCGCCTTGCGCGCCGGTGGCGCCCAGGCGAATCCGAAGAGCGACCTGTTTGCCTGCGCCGCGCACGGGAACGTTGAACAGGTGCGAGCGCTGTTGGCGCAGGGCGCCGACCCGAACGCGGCGGACCGCGACGGGAACCCGGCTCTCCTTCACGCGGCGGCAGCGGGACAAGCGGCGACGGTCAAGCTGCTGGTGGAATTGGGCGCCCATCCCTACGCGCGGAACCGGGAGGGGCTCTCCGCGCTGATGCTGGCCGCCTCACGCGGGCATCGGACGACAGTCAGCCTAATGCTGGTTTTGGGCGCCGACCCGGAGGTAGGGGCGCCCGCGGGACAAACCCCGGTCATGATGGCGTCCTTCGGAGGGCACGCGCGGACCGTCGAAGCGCTGGCGCAGGCCGGAGCGAACGTCAACGCCGCCGACGGCGCCGGACGTACCGCGCTGATGTTCGCCGCCGCCGAGGGGCAGAGCGCGACCCTTGACGTGCTGCTGGCCTACAAGGCGAAGCCGAACGCGGCAACGAACTCGGAATCCGAGTTGGGAGCCGGCGTGACTCCGTTGATCCTCGCGACCCTTGGGGGATACACGACGGCGGTGCGCCGGCTGCTGGAGCGCGGCGCCAACCCGAATGCTTCCACGGCCGATGGCCGCACGGCGCTGATGGCGGCCGCGTCCAAGGGGCACACGAGCATCGTGGAACTCCTATTGGCGGCCGGCGCGCGTACCGATCTGCGCTCGTCGGCCCAGTTGACGGCTCTGGCGATGGCGTCGGCCAAAGGACATCAACACGTGGTGCAGTTGCTGCGCCAGGCGGGAGCGGCGGAATGATCGCGGTGCTGCTACCGGCGGTTTGCCTTCTTGCTTCCGCGGCGGCGGCGCAGCCGGTGTGGTCTCCGGAGCGGTTCTGGAGCCAGAAGTCCGAGTACGCGGGATCGGGCGCCTGCCGGCAGTGCCACGGTGACGTGTACCGCAAGCAGGAAGCGAGCCACCACGCGAGGAGCTTGCGGCCTCTGGCGGAAGTCACGGAGTTCACCCGAGGCCTTCCGTTCGCGATGCGCGACCGGGTCGGCGAGGCGGACCTGTCCCTCGATTTGGGTCCGTCGCGTTCGGTTGTGTTGACGGCGAAACGCGGATCGGAACAGGCCGAGTTGAGGCTCGATTGGGCGTTCGGCGCGGGCGGGAAGGCGGTGACCCCGTTGGGCACGAACCGGGACGGCCGTTACGTCGAAGGCCGGGTTTCCTGGTACCAGGGCACGGGGACCTTCGACCTGACCCCGGGGGCGCGGGAGCGGACGCCGAAGACGGCGGATCAGGCACTCGGTCAGGTCCTCGCCGAGGAGGATCGGGCCAAGTGTTTCGGCTGCCACACGTCGCGCTCCGGCGCGCCGGATGTGCCCCCGCCCAGAAGCGAGATGGGGATACGCTGCGAGCGCTGCCACGGTCCGGGCGGGGAGCATGTCCGCGCCGCCGCGGCGGGGGACCGGCGGATCTTTCATCCCCGCTCGCTCGATGGTTTCCAGATGGCCCAGATGTGCGGCGTCTGCCACGGCCGGCCGCCAAGCGAGACGGACTTCGCTGAGATTGCGCGCATCCAGGAAAGGCAGTTGACGGTCCGGTTTCCCAGCCAGCGGTTGGTCCTCAGCCGTTGCTTCAACGAGACCGACGGTGGATTGAAATGCACCGCCTGCCACGATCCCCACTCGAACGTCCCTGTCTCGCAGAGCCTGCGCGACGCCCCATGCCAAAGCTGTCACAGCCGGCAGCAGCGGCGCGACGCGGCCGTGTGCCCCAAGGCTACCGAGGGATGCTCCGTTTGTCACATGCCCAGGAAGCGGGTGGTGCTTCACTCGGAATTCTCCGATCATTGGATTCGCGTGGTCCGCAGCGCGGCGGGAGCGACCCGGTGAGGAGGGCTCTGACCCTTGCCATCTTTACGGCTGCCGCGGCCTGGGGTCAGCCGGCGGCGCCGGATCCGGCGGTCCTCAGCAGCCGCTTCGCGGCAGCCCGCCAGGCGGAGAGCGAGCAGAACTACGAAAAAGCGGCCGGCGAGTATCAACAGATGTTGAAACTGTACCCGGACGCGATTCCGGAGATCTACCAGAATCTCGGCATCGTCTACTATCTGCAACGGCGCTACGAGGAGGCGATTGCCACCTTCCGCGACGGAATCCGGCGCAAACGGCTTATGCAGGGCGCCCAGCTCTTTCTGGGAATCAGCTTGCTGGCTACCGGCCAGGCGGGCCAGGCGGTGACGCACCTGAAGGTGGCGCACCAGCTTCGCGCCACGCCGGAGACCCGCAATTACCTGGCCGCGGCGTTTCTCCAGACCTCAGATCTCTCGCGCGCGCTCCCGGTGCTGCGGTCGCAGCTCGAGTATCCACACGAGCGGCAGGTGGCGCTCTACCGGCTGGGCGAGGTCTATCTGCGGATGGCCAACGAGGATGTGAAGGTCCTGACCGACCAGACTCCGGACCTGAAGTTCGGGCACGTACTGGCCGGGCGCATTTTCGAGATGCAGGAGTTCTACCAGTTGGCGGCCAAGGAGTACACCCAGGCGGCGCGGCTCGACGCGGGCAACGCGTCGGTGTTCCTGTCGCTGGCGCGGCTGCTGCTCATCCTCGGAGAGGAGCGGCCGGCGGAGATCGCCCTGGAACGCTACCGGATGTTGGTACCCGAGGATCGGGCCGCGACGATCAACCGGACGCACCTGCCGAAAGGGGAACTGGCGGACGTCGGGGTCCCGGTCGCGTACGAAAAAGAGCTGCAATCGCTGCCCGCGATCGATCCAGCCGACGCCCGGCTTCCGTTGCACGAGGCGGAAGTTCGCCGCGCCGCCCGGGCCCTGGTTCGAACCGACCCCAGCGGCCTTGGGAAGAAGGCGCTGGAGGCGTTCGAGCAGAAACGATGGCCGGAGGCCGTCCGGCTGCTGGAGCGTCTCGGCCGCGTGTCCGGGCAGTGGATCGTGCCCTATCTGCGAGCCCGGGCTAATGTGCTGGGCGAGGATTACCTTGCCGCCTGGAAGACGTCCGAGGCGCACCTGGCCCGCTGGCTGTCCGTCCCTTCTGTGCGCATGCTGCACTGGGAGATCGTTCAGCAACTGGGTCTTCAGTCGTTCGACCAGTTGCTGCGGGAGTTCCCGGACTCGGCGCATGCCCACTTCGTGAAGGCCCGCAGCCTGAACATCCGGGGCAAACGCGAGGCCCTCGACGAGTTCAAGGCGGCCATCTCGGCGGATCCGACTCAACCAGAGTTGCGGATCTCCCTGGCCGACTACTATCTCGCCAACTCCCAGTACAACGAGGCGCTCGCGGCGTGCGAGGAAGAACTGAAGCTCGATCCGTACTCCGCGGCGGCCAGGGCGCGAATCGGCCGCATCTACGTCGAACTGCGCCGTCCCGAGGACGCCATTCCCAGGCTGCTGGAAGTGTTGAAGAAAAACCCGGGCGACGCGGAAACGCGCGCCGAGCTGGCACGCGGATATGAACTTCGGGGCGATCCCGCGAAGTCCCTCGAGGAGTATCTGGTGGCGCTCAAGCAGGACCCTTCGCTGACGCGCCTCCACTATGTCATCAGCCGCCTGTACCGGAGGCTCGGACAGCCTGAGCAGGCGCGGTGGCATATCGCGCGGTTTCAGGAGTCGGAGCAAAGCCAGCGGCGGCAACTGAGGGAACGGGTGGAACGCTTTCAGAAGGGAAAGGCGATGAGCCCGGCACCCGACCGGGAGGAATGAGCAACTCGCAAGCGTATGATCAAATCACTTTCGCAGGGCGCCATCTTCATTCTCTTGTCGCTCACCGCCTGCGGCGGGCGGCGGCCAGCCGCTTTCTATGTCGCGCTGAACGGCAACGACCAATGGTCGGGCAAGCTGGCGGAACCCGCTTCCGGCAACACCGATGGTCCATTCGCCACCCTGGAGAGGGCGCGAGAGGCGGTTCGCGCGCTCAAGTCTTCGGGCGATTTCCCGGTCAGGGGAGTCGTGGTGACTCTGCGGGGAGGCGTATACCGGCGAACGGAGACATTCCGGCTTGCCGCGGAGGACTCCGGCACCGAGGCGGGTCCAGTCGTCTGGCGCGGCAAAGCCGGAGAGCCGGTTCGTCTCGCCGGCGGTCAAGTTGTGCGGGACTTCGAGCGGGTGCGCGACCCGGACATTGTGAAGCGATTCTCGCGTGAACAACTCGAGAACATTCTGGTGGCCGATTTGCGAGCGCAAGGAATCACGGAATACGGAGAGATGAAAGCGGTGGGTTTTGGGAAGCCGGGAACGGCGGCGCTCGAGTTGTTCTTCGACGGCAAACCGATGCAGCGCGCCCGCTATCCCAACGAAGGGTGGTTGCAGATCGCGAGCGTGCCGCAGTCCGGCACCCTCAAGTACGAAGGCGAGGACCGGGGTCACAGCCGGCGATTCGGCATGCCACTGGGAAGGCATTACGGGCGGTTCGAGTATCCCGGCGACCGGCCAAACCGCTGGCTGCCGGCGAACGATATGTGGATGCACGGATACTGGTCGTGGGACTGGAACGATCAGTATCAACGAATCGCCAGGCTGGACAAGGGCCGGCGCGAAATCCATCCGGCGGAACCCTATCACGGCTCGGGTTACACCAAGTTGCAGCGTTTCTACTTCCTCAACATTCTGGAAGAACTGGACAGCCCTGGGGAGTATTATCTGGATTCGAAGAAGGGGTTGCTGTATTTCTGGCCTCCGCAGTCCCCGCAGGGCAAGGAGGCCCTGGTGTCGATGCTGGAGGACTGGCTCGTGTCCATCGATGGTGCGTCGCACGTTTCTTTTGAGGGCATCACTTTCGAGGCATCCCGGGGAGGCGGGGTGATCATCCAAGGGGGGGCCGGCAACAAGGTCGCAGGGTGTACCTTGCGCAACATGGGAGCTGAAGCCGTCCAGATTGCCGGTGGAACGCGGAACGGCGTTCTGAGTTCGGACATCCACGGTACCGATGCGGGAATCGTCATCAGCGGCGGAGACCTGCCCACGCTCACCCCCGGCCGGAACTACGCCACCAACAACCACATTCACGACTACAGCCGGATCCGGCGGACGTATCAGGCCGCGGTGATTCTGGAGGGAGTGGGCCAAAAGGTCTCCCATAACCACATCCATCACGCACCGCACAACGGAGTCCTGTTCAACGGCGCCGAGCATGTGCTGGAATTCAACGAGGTCCACCACGTCGCGATGGAGACGGGGGACGTCGGCGCTTTCTACATCGTCGCCCCGTGGACCCATCGGGGCAACATGATCCGGCACAACTATTTCCATGACATCGTCGGTCCCGGCTATACAGGCGCGAGCGCGGTCTACCTGGATGACTGGACGAGCGGGACCACGGTTTACGGGAATGTCTTTGCGGGCGTGAAGGCGGTGGTGATCAACGGCGGGCGCGAGAACCTCATAGAAAACAACGTCTTCCTCAACTGTTCGCCCGCGGTGCGATTGAAATCGATCGGACTGGGCTGGGCGAAGGACGCCTTTCTGGGTGGGCGGTCTCCCGTACCGGGGCGGCTCGCGCAGATCAAATACAAAGAGCCGCCCTGGAGCACCCGGTATCCCGAACTGATGACGCTCGAGCGCGACGATCCGGCGGTGGCCAAACACAACAAGGCCTTGCGGAACGTCTCCCACGGAGGCAGGTGGCTCGACCTGTGGGACGGCATGGACTTCGGCGCACTGGAAATGCGAGGCAATCTGATCGCCGATCCCGAACTGGCCTGGAGGCAGAAGACGGATTACTTTTACACCGACGATAAGAACACCGGGAAGATCAAGTATGAGGGCTTGAAGCTGGTGTTGGATACCAAGGTGCTCAACGGAGACGCCGCAGCGCGGGAAGCCCTCCTACGCGCCGGGAACCTCGTGATCGAGGGAGACCCCGGTTTCGCCGATGGGCCGAAAGGCCGGTTGGAACTCAGCAAAACCTCCAAGGCGTACGAAATGGGCTTCCAGCGGATTCCACTCGATAAGATCGGCTTGTATGCCGACGAATACCTGGGGTCCAAGCCGAAAGGAGAGCGGTAGCCCTGTGTGTAGCCGAGGCTACACCAGCTTGATAAACCGCTCGCCGTCCTTCAGCCATTTCCCGGTCCTGCCCGGGTTCGGCGTGTAGCTGCGGGGCAGCCTCTCGAGCTGGGCGGGATCACCCATTTCCCGAAACAGCGGGTCTGTCGGCTTGAACCGGTTGAACGTGTAGATGCCGTCCACGCCCGCTTTCCACGCCACCAACGCCTCGCCGCGCCAGGCTTCGAAATTCGCTTCCGTCACATACAATTCGTCGCCCGGTGTCGGATCGAGCAGCCGCGACCCGCTCAGGCAGGCATACACGGGCGTCTCATATTTCCTGCCCAACGCCACGAAGTTCTCCCAAGGCTCGAGGTGAAAGTAACAGCTTCCTACCAGGATATCGACCAAGTCCTGCTGGAGCCATGCGGACAGATCGAGCCCGATCGCTCGTGCGTAGCCGACGGAATCGGGCACGCGCGCGGAGATCGGGATCGGCTTGCCCTTGCGGCGTCCTGCGGCGTCCGCCATCTCTCGCACCCGCGCCAGGAAGCCGGTCATCAGGTCGCAATGCCGCTGGGTCACCGGGTCGCCGGTCAGTTGCGGGCGAAAGTAGGCCGGATGGCGGAAGAAGTCCAGTTCCAGCCCGTCCACGTCGTAGCGTTCCGCCACGTCCCGCAGAATCCGGAAGGCCTTCTCCCGGACTTCCTCCTGCCCGTAGTCGAGTGTCGACCAGCGCGTGGTGACGTAGGGAAACACGTCTCCCTTCTTCCCCATCAACAGGTGCGGCCGTTCCTGCTTCCATTTTGTCAACAGCGTTGGCCGGTAAGCGTCGTGCGTGTCGTTCATGCGCATGGTCCAGTAGACTTCCAAGCGATTTCTGCGGCAGAAATCGATCGTGATCTGCAAGGGATCGGTACCGCTCGCCAGGATCTCCTTCAGCCAGGTGCGTTCGCCTTTCTCTCCGATCATCCAGAACTCGGTATCGGGGCTGCGGTGGGTGTAGAGATTGAATCCCCCGGTGCAGTAAAAGATGGCGTCGACGTGCGAGCCGGCCAGCCCGGTCATGCGATTGGCCAGGAAAGCTTCCGCCGTCCCGTCGTTGTGGCCGAGGTAGAAATCGCCCCCATCGTTGTTGAAGATGATCCGGCGCCGCCGGCGCGCGGCCTGCTTACGCTTCGACTTCCAATCGGCCGGAGCCGCCAGCGCGGCAACGGGCAGTTGCGTGAAGATGCGGCGTTGCATAGTCTCCTAGAAACGATACTTCAGTGCCAGTTGGATGTTGCGCCCGCCTTGCCCTGTCAGAATCCGCCCGAAGTTCGGATTCGTCACCGTGTTGACCGGGTTTCCCAGCACCAGGTGGTTCAGCAGGTTGAAGGCCTCGAAGCGGAAGGTGAACTCGTGGCGTTCGAGGAAGCGGAAGGACTTGTGGAGCGAGGCGTCGAAGGTGAAGGCGCCGGGGCCCCGGATGATATTGAACCCGGTGTTGCCGAAACGGCGTTCGCGTTGCGGCGCGGCGTTGTCGAAGGCGGCGCGGTTGAACCAGGTTTGCGTGCTCTTGTCCCGAATGTAGAACGGCACACCCCCGACCAAGTCGGGCCGCTGGCCCTGCGGGCGGCGGTTGTTCACGAAGTCCAGCCCGGAGAGAGGATTCACCGGAAGCCCGGATCGCGCTCCGAGAATGCCCTGCACCTTCCAGCCACCCAGGGCGCGCAGCCAACCCGCCGGAGGAGCGAAGGGTAAGTCGTAGGAGTAGACGGCGCTGAACAAGTGATTCACGTCGCCGGTCTTGGGCCCATACGAGCCGGCGAGGTTGAAGGGGTCTTGCATCTGGGTATCCTGGCTGCCGAGCGTCGTGTCGATCGAATGATAGGCCAAGGTCTTGCTAAAGGTGTAGAAGAGCGCTCCGGACATGCCTTTCGCCAGGCGCTGGTTCGCCGAGAACTGAAAGGCGTGGTAGCTGGTGCGGCCGGCGTTCTCGCGGTAGATGACGTCTCCAATGTCGGGCCGGAGGCGCCTTCCGGTCGAATAGAACGTGTTCACCTGGCGCGCCGCCCACAACTTGAGCGCGCGGCTTCCGACATAAGAGCCCTGGATGGCAAGCGATCGCGTGACGGCGAATTGCAGCGAGAGATTCCATTGGCCTGCGTACTCGTCGTTGCGGTTGTAGTCCTGAATCTGCCGCCCGAGCAGCGTGGACTTGGGAAGGAGATCGGGGTTGGCCACAATTTGGTCGGCGAACTGATAGGGAAACGGGAAGCCATAGTAGATCCCGGGCGGAGCGTCGCTTGGAGCCATGTTGGTGTTCAGCGGCAGGCGCGGGTCGATGAAGCCCATGTCGGCGAACCATTGGATGACGGGAGGCATGAAGGTGATTCCGCCCCCGGCGCGCACGACGAATCGCTGTTCGCCGGTGGGGTCCCACACAATGCCGACGCGCGGCGCGAGGTTGTTGAAGTCGTTGCGGTAGATTCCCTCCCGGTTGGTTCCGAAGGGTCCAAACGGGTCGGAACCCTTGATGTTGAAGGCTCCGGTGAGCGGCGAATAATACTCGTAGCGCAACCCCAGGTTCAGTTGCAGGGTCCTGCGGATCCGCCAGTCGTCCTGCACGAAGAAGCCCGTGGTGACCGTGTCAAGAGGCCGGCCCGGGTTGCCGAAGAACAGCACGACGTTGTTCGGCTTGTCGGCGATCAGGTCGTCGGCGGTGATGTACTGGTGAAACGGCCGTCCTCCCTGGCGGTGAGTGCTGTTGATTCTTCGCGCCTCGAACCCGGCCTTCATGGTGTGGCGGCCGCGAATCCACGTGAGGTTGTCGACCACCGAGGTGCTGGTATTGATCCACCAGATGTTGTTGCTTCGGGTGTTGGAGAGGCCCAGACCACTGACGCTGACGTAGCCCGGCAGCGCGTCCGCCCCCGGGTAAGACCGGTTGATATCCACACGGTTGAAGCCGGCTCGGAACTCGTTGAAGAACGAGGGCGACACCGTCCAGCTATCCTGCAAGACCGCGTTGTCGCCGCGGAACGGAAACACCAGCGCTCCGGCGACCCGAGGCAGGCCCGGCGTGCTGGCATCCTGGTGATTCTTGCTATAGCGCAGACCGAGGCGATGGCGCGTGAAGTGGATGTCGCCGCGGGTCAGCGACGTGTGCTCGTCGGACCTGCGGGCGCCGTTGCGGCGGTGAAGGCCGATGTAGACGTTGCTGGTGGGGGTGAACTCCTGTGGAAAATCCTTGAAGGTCTCGCGCAGGGCGGGAGTCACCCGCGTCGCCAGCGCGGGGGTGGGCACGTTGCCCGTGATCAGAACCGCCCGCCGGACCGACGCTCCTTCGTAATTCTGGAAGAAGAAGATCCGGTTGCGCCGGATCGGTCCTCCCAGGTTGCCGCCAAACTGGTTCCAGCGCAGGGGCGGCCGGCCGAGCCCGGCCAGGTTCGAGAAGAACGCGTTGGCATCCAGCTTGTCGTGGCGGAAGAACTCGAACAGGGTTCCGTGAAACTGGTTGGTTCCGCTCTTGGTCGTCACATTCAACACCCCGCCCAGTGCGCGCCCGTGCTCGGCCGAGAACGCGTTGCTCGCCACCTTGAATTCCTCGATCGCCTCGACGCTGACCATGTTGACGAGTGCGCCGGTCGTGCCCCCTCCGGCCGCCTGGTCGCTGGCCGTGGCGTTGTTCTCGATGAAGCTCATGTCTACGCCGTCCAGGAGCAGGTTGTTGCCGAACGAAGGCGAGCCGTTGAATTCGATGCCGCCGCGGCCGCCAACCGCGCTTGAGGGCGCGGCCTGCACACCCGCTTGCAGACCGACCAACTGCTGGAAGTCCCGGGAATTCAGGGGCAGGGCCTCGATCTGCGCCGAACCCAGTACGTTGCCCAGTTCGGTGGTGGTGGCATTCACCAGGGGAGCGGCGGCCACGACCTCCACCGACTCGGTGACCTGGCCGAGCGCCAGGCGCAGGTCGACCCGCGGGCGCGTCCCCGAGTTCAGATCGAACTCCTCACTGCGCACGGGACGGAAACCGCCGGCTTCACTCCGGATGACGTAGCGTCCCGCAGGCAGCAAGGGGAACTCGTAGTAGCCCGTGGGATTGCTCCGGGTCTCGTTGCTGATATTAGTCCGCGCTTCGGTGGCCACGACCTTTACGCCCGCCACCGGAGCGCCGGAGGGATCGACGATGGTGCCGACGATGGAACCGCCCGCGATCTGACCGGCCGCGCGCCCGCCGAGCACCGCCAGCGCCAACGCAATCCTGCACATCTGCATAGACTTACCTCGGACGGATGAGTTTGTAGCGATAGTATCGGGAGGGTGGGTGCCCGGCCAAGGGGGAACAATGTTCTGAAAGCTGCAAAGTCACCGCCCGTTGACGGATTGGTGACAGCCTATCGATAATGAAACCTGGATTCGCCCATGCCGTGGCAAGATCGCGATGCAAGCCGGTTCTGGTTCAATGAAAGCTGCGATCTCGGTTTTCACCACTTCCGATACCCGCGCCACGACTTTGAAGCGCCTCCGCACAGCCATCCCGAGTACACGTTTCTCCTGTGCCTCGGAAGCACGATCGAAGTCGAGACCGGCCGCCGTGTGATCGTCCTGCGGCCGGGAGACCTGGTGGTGACGCATCCGGCCGAAATTCACCGCGGACGCTTCGGCGACGATGGCGAACCGGGCGAGGGCCTGGCGATCGTCGTCTCGCGGCGAATGATGCATCGGCTGGCCGCGGGTCTGGGGCTCCAGGCCGAACCTGACCGCCAGGATATTCGTCTCCTACGGACAGGCTCCTCGCCCGTGGCGGGCGGGTTTGTTCAGGCGCTGCTCGACGAGTGGAGCGTGCAACGGCCGGGCAGGGACCTGGCGGTGGAGTCGCTTCTCATTCAGATGCTCGTCGGGCTGTTGCGCGACTACTTCGAGATGCAGCCCGTACCGATTGGCGCCCGTGTCGAGCCGGAACTCCCGGGTTGGCAAATGGGACTGGCCCTGGAGTACATGAACTCGACCGGGAAGGCTCACTTCGGGCTTCCCGCGCTGTGTGACCGGGTCGGTTCCAGCGAGTCGCGGTTTGTCCGCCTGTTCAAACGGTCCACGGGAAGTCCGCCCCATCAGGTGTTCGACCGCATTCTGGCGGTGAAGGCACTCCACCTGCTGCGCGGCGGCCGCGCGGTGAAGGAGGTCGCCTACACGCTGGGTTTCCGCAGCGACAGCCACTTCTGCGTCACGTTCCGCAAGGTGATGGGGTACGCGCCCGGAACGGCGCTTTCGCACGAGATTCGTCTGTAGTCAGAATTGCTTCGCCAGCCAGAAGGGCAGCCAGGCGATCAACGCGACGAAAACCCAGGCCAAGAGAAAACCGGTAATGCCGGTGGCCGAAGGCTTCGGAATCTCGAAATCGGGATGGCGAAAGAGCCGCTCGTCGGGCGGCGGCGGATCGGCCGGCAGCGTGCACGGCGCGCTCACCCGCTCTCCTTTTCTCGCAGGCGTCCGCAGCAGCAGGAAGAAGCGATCGAGTTTATCCTGCGGCGTTCGCCGCGTCACGAGGCTGGCCAGAATGCCCGAGACGAGGCCGGCGGTCAGGTAGAAGAACATTGTCCAGGAATCGGCCACCTTCAGCCCGCCCGGGTCCGCCAGAACCACGGGTTCGGCGAAACCCAGGGCGGCGAACCAGTGCGGGAAGTGGGCGCCGGCCATCCAAACACCGTAGGAAGTAAGGCTCGATACCCACACCGCCGAGGGCGTCCAACCCCGCCACAGGATGCCGATCCAGAAACTGATGCCGATCGGCGCGGTCGTTTTCACGACGAACTTCACGGCGTCAATCACGTCGGTGAACGTAGTTTGCAGGACGATCGACAGCGCAACCACCGTGAGGCTGGCCAACCGTCCCGTCCACAAGTAGTGCCGCGCGGACTTGTTTGGCGCCAGGTAGGGCTTGTAAATGCCCTCTGTGAAAAGACCTCCGGAAGCGATCATGCGGGTATCGGCCGAACTCATCGTCGCGGCCAGCGAACCCACCAGCAGCAGCCCAATCAAACCAGCGGGCAGCAAATCGCGCGCGACGCGGCCATAGAGTTCGTCCGCGAAGGCCCGATCCAGTTTCTCGTCGTAGGGCGCCCTGGTTCCGTGGGATGCATTCGAGGCGGCGACATGGCCGGGCGTCAACCGCTCGCGGGTCTCCCGGTCGAGAGGACTCGTCGCCGGGCTGAGATACCACACCACGCAGCCCAGGCCGATGAAGGCCCAGGCAATGGTGCAAAAGCGCTTGATCAGGTGTCCGTAAGTGAAGCCCCAGCGCGCCTCCATCTCGCTCTTGCCCGCGCCGCAAAGGCTCATGATCTGCGGTTGCACCACGACGCCCACCAGTCCCGTCAGCGCGAGCATGCTGACATAGAAGACTGTCAGGGGCTCGGTCCCGAAAACTCGCGCCAGGTCCGGACTCCCGAACAAATCGAGCATTCCCGGCTTGAGCTCCGCGTGCTGGCGAAGGGCTGTCAGGCCGCCAATCTTGAAGTAAATCCATGGCAGCAGGAGGAAGGAAAAAACGACGGTCAGGATGCCTTGAATGAAATCGGTGACGATGTCGGCGGCGAGCCCTCCGGCCATGCCATAAGCGACGAACAGAATCGTCATCACGAGAATGGCGATCTCATGCCCCGCCAACTGGCGGGATTCGACAGCCAGGGCGGCGTCGGCCGCCTTCCACTTCACAACAGGAACCCGGAACTCCACCCGCTCCGCGACCCGATCCAGTTCCCCTCCTGTCAGCGCGTTGAGAAGCTTTCCGCTCCCGTACAACTCGCCGGCCATGGTCGAGACCAGGATGAGGATGCCATAGAGGCAATAGAGCGTGGCGGTGCTCCGGTTGTACCGCATCTCGAAGAAATCGCCGGTGGTGAGGGCCCTCATTCTGCGCAGCACCGGCGCGACGATCCAATAGAACGGGGTGGCCCACAACCAGAGAAATGCCCACCAGATTCCCGCCAGGCCCGCCCGCCAGGCGCCCGCCGTCACCGACACGGCTTCTTCGCTGCTCGTGGCGGAGGCGAAGGAAAAGAAGATCATCAACGTCTTCCCGTAGCGCCGGCCGCCCATAAAGAAGTCGGTCTCGTCCTTGATCCGCGCCGAGAGTACCACCCCGGTCACGGCGAGGCCTATGAGGAAGGTGATCACGATCAGCCAATCGACGAAAGATAATCCGAGCCACATGGGGAGAGTCCGCCGCTTTAGCCCGGCATGCGAAGCCGGGCGAGGTCTCTCACGCACCACTGGACCTGGTTGGGCCGGCCCGCGCCGTCGGGGAATTGCGGGCTCATCACCGTCCGGCCGAAGTCGAGCGGGGTCAGGTTGCCGGCCTCGCCTTCCGCCGTGCGGAAGATGTTGTAGTCGCGGGCCGCCTCGACTTGAGCCACGTCGACCAGATCGCGCATGCGGAACCGCCTCGCGGCCGCGTTCCCGATAAACGTCAGGCCAACGCGTCCCTCCGCCTCCAGCATCCGGCCTAGGCGGTTGAAGTCCGGCCCGCGCGATCCGTAATAGGAGCCGCCGGAGCTTTTGGGTTGATAATCGGTCATCGCCTGAGCCGTCACGCTGCCATCGGCGTTCCGCACCTTGACCCGTTTCGGAATCGTTTGGCGGTAGGGAACGTCGCAGACGAATTCGGCGAAATGATGGCTGGTGGAACTCGTGTACGTTACGCCCAGCAACACAACTTGGGTGTTTAGCGCGAGCATCACGCCGAAGGCCGAGCGCAGATCGAAGACCGGCAGGGACGGATCGACGGCGGTGATCACCTCGGCCCTGCGGCCGAGGGCGGCGAAGCTGTGGCGGAAGGCGATGCTGCGCCGCGCCGCCGGGTCGAGGCGCGCCGTCTCGGTCAGGATGCCCATCTCGGAGCGGTCGGCCCGGGGGTCGATGACGGGGTCGCTTTCCGCCTCGTGGGCGAAGGTGAACGTTGGGACCACCAGCGTGCCGGCGGGTCCAACCAGTTCCAGAATCGCGTCCACCACCGTTCGCGGGCCGCCCTCGACGTCACTTACCGTGCGAAAGGCGGAATGCACCAGAACGACATCTCCGGATCGCAGGCCGAGTTCGAAAAGGCTCGTGGCCACGTCGCCGTGCGACAGCTTGCGGCGGCTGGAATCACTCTCCATGACCATCATTGCGGTTGTCATCTCCTCCCGTCCCGGACGGACGCCAGACCGACCAACATACTACAGCCAGGAGGCTCAACGCCGGTGCCTCTCGTGCACGAGATAGGCCGCTGCCGCGCCGGGCGACACACAACGTCTCCCGGCGCCACTCAAGGCGGGTAGAATCAGTCGACCGAAACGATCTTTCTGGTGGATTCGATCCTTCCGCGTTATTTCAGGCTGTCCGAGCCGTTTGTCAGCCAGGCCAGGCTGAATCGGGCGAAGGTCACTTTTTCATAGGCTCGCTTCACGCCCCGCTCGTAGAGACAGCCGAGGGTCTTGTCGTCAAGAACAACCAAGTCGGAGTAGCCTGATGGTCCCGCATTCAGCATCTTGGCCACCGGCCAAGATTTGCCTTCGTCATAGCTGAGTTTGATTGTCAGCCGCTCCCGCGTGGTGCTGGCCGGATTGGCGAATAGAATGCGGCTCTTTCCTTGCTCTCCTGAACCGCTGAGATGCACGACACTGGCTTGACAGTTCGGGTCGATGAGGTTGGGGTCCGGCGTGGCTGCAGACCACGTGTCGCCACCGTCCTTGCTCCAGGCGACCGTCCGTGTCTTTCGGCCCACCACGCGCATGTTCAGAGACAGCGTGCCATCTGCCATCTCGATCACCATGGCCTCGTTGGCTGCCACACTTCCTTCAGCGCCGGTGATCACTCTACCCGCAGTCCAAGTCAGGCCATTGTCATCGCTGTAGATCGCCGCGGCGCGGTATCTGTAGTCGATCACTTCGTTGGGACCGCCGGCCGAGGAAGGGAATACGTGATAGGAGTTCAGCCACACCGGAACCAGAAAGCGTCCCCGGCGCGTCTGAATGGCGTGTCCCGGCCCGACCGCCAATCGCGTCACCCTGAAGGGCAAACCGTCTTGTTTGTCGCCGGCCTTCGTCTGCGAGAGATCGCTTTCCAACTGCGCCTGAAAACCATTGAAAGCGGCTGTGATCTCCCTTGGGTGATAAAAGTTAGCGCCATCGTCCGTGCTCTTGGTATAGAAAGCCTGGCGGTTATCGCGACAGAAGAGCAGATGGATGGTCCCTGTCTCTCGCTCCACGAGCGGGGTGGGCTGGCCAATGGCGATCCTGGCCATTCCGCCTTCTTCGTGAACGACCTGCAAGGGCCCCCAGGTCTTCCCGTTGTCGGAGCTTCGTTTGAGGACAAGGTCAATGTTGCCGTGGTCGGCCGCACTGCTCTTTCTTGCTTCACAGAAAGCCAGAATCGTCCCTCGTTTCGACACGACCATCGCCGGAATCCGGAAGGTGTGGTAGCCTCCCTCGCCTTCGGTGAAGACGTCGCTCTGCGTGAGTTGTGCACCAAGGTTCTGCTGGCCCCAGTTGGACCAGGGGCAGATCAGCATGAAGCCGGTCAAGACCAACGGCACAATAGACCTGTGTGTTGTTGTCCGCATCGATTTCGTTCTTCTGACAGATCGATTGTAGCTGACGCGACAACGATGGAAGCCAGACGCCCGGCGATCAGCATGTCGAGAGTGCCTTCCGTGAGACCAAACCCGGGGTTCCGGTTCATCAGGACTTGGGCTTGCCTTACCCCTTCCTTTCCCGGAACTCAGTTGCCACAGAACTGGACGGTCTGGCCGTCCTGATAGGCCTTGATCCTGGTGAACAGGTGGCTGCTGTCGTCGCGCAGCATGCGCTCGGCGCGGGAAAGCGTGGACTGCTGCGCAGCGGTGAGTTGATGACCGCGGAGTTGGGCCAGATACGCTTCAGCCAGGTGCAGGGTGAGCGGCATGTCGACGAACCAGTCACCCAGCGTGTAGAAACCGGCCCACTTGCCATACTCCGCCTTGCGTAGTTCCTCCAGAGCCGCCCGGAGTTCGCGGGCCGCGGCCTCAATGCTCACCCGCTGTGACCCGTTCGAGACCCCCCGAGCGGCTGCCTCGGCGATGTGGCGGAGCATGCTGTTGAGGTGCAAATGGAGATTGACCTGCGTGGCGATATGGGATTGAAAGAACTCACGGCGTCCTGCGGGAACCCGGGCGCGGGTTTCTTCAATCAGGCGGGCGGCGGCGGTCCAGCGCGGCTCGGCCTCGCGGCACATTGCCTTCACCTTGGACGCATAGGCGGGATAGTCCGATGCCTTGAACCAGTGGAAGCGCACGGGCATAGACTCATCGCGGCGCATGAGGCGTACCAGCAGGTCGCGGCCAAGCTGGTGATAGAAATCGTCGGCCATGGTCTCGTTCTCGCCATCGCCGTAGCGCGCGGGCGCGTCGTAGTAAGCCCGGTAGCATCGTTCGACGGCCGGCGCGGCCTCGGCGCCGAATTCCTCCCGGCACCAGCGCGTGAGCCATTCCGCCGGTCGACCTGAACTTACATTCCAGGATACGTCCATCACGGCGCGCGTGCTCATGACCACGGGGCGGAGGTTGGCGGGATTCAGCAGCATGTAGCGCGTGGCGCCGGCCCTGGCAGCGCGTCCGAGTTCGCGGTAGATGCGCTCGACTGGAACGCGCTCGCGGAAGTTGTTGGCGTTTCCGCCGAGGACTCCGGTGTGATAGTACACCCCCTGCCCCGAGCTGATTTGCCCGCCGTCGCGCAGCAACCCGGCGCCATCATCGGCCCACACCAAGGTCACTTCGGGCGGCAGTTTAAGGTATCCATCGCGCATGAGCGCGCTACCCTCCATCCAGGAGTTCAGGATGAACATGGGGTCCGGCTTCGGCCAGCCCTTGCGGACGATCGCGATCTGGCGGTCCACGGCCTCGCGGATCAGCCTGGCCTTGCCTTCCGGTGTCGTGGGCGCGTTCGGGATATCCCGCCAGAAGGGGCGGTCATAGCGGCCGCGCAGGCCCACCGTCCACACAACTTCGATGCCGGGCGGATGCTGCGCCACCGAACATTTCCATGCGGCGGTGAGAAGGTCCAGTGTGTAGGGCTTGTCCTTGGGCCACCGGTAGACGTTCAGGCCCAACGGCTCCATGTGGTGATGCGTGATGACCAGGCCGCGATCGGCGGCGGCGCGCACAGCCGGTTCGTAAGGGAAGACGAACGTGTTCGGGATGATCATGTTCCCTTTCGACCGCAGCAGGGCTTCGAAGACGCGGTCCCAAGTGGCCATCGCCAAGCCGCTCTTCTCGTGAGAGCCCGGCCTCCATGCCGACATCAGGTCTTCGCAATTCATGAACCAGCCGCGGTAGCGGAACGCGGGCGGGCCTTCGCGCACCTCCAGGTTCACAGGCACCGCCACGCGCCGGGCTCGGGGCGGCGCGTGATCGGTCCACCAGTAGTAGGGATCCACCTGGAGGAAGCGGTGGGAGAACTCGTAGATCGCGTAGACCGCACCGCGCACGTCAGATCCGGTCAGCACAATCGCCCAGCGCACCGGGGAGCAGGGCCACGGATCGGCGGCGGCCCTCAGGTACAGCACTTCCCAACCGGCGGGTTTGGTGACGCTCCGGGGCAGGTTGTGCGAATATGCAATGACGACGGCGGTGGCCGAGGCATCCGCGCGCTGGTGCACCAACCGGATGGGCTTGCCGAAAACGGCTTGCATGTCGGACACCAGATCGCGTGCGGCTTTCTGAATGGGGGCGGGCTCACGCGAGTCGACAAGCACTGTGGTCCTGGGGTCGATCACCATCTGAGCACGAACCGCGGTTGAAAAAACAAGTCCGGTGAGGAGTGCGAAGCTACGTAGGTTGAGAGCCATTTTGCGCAGAAAACTTTCTGTCCGGTACGCCTTGATCTTGATGGAATATTAACTCCGCTGACGTCTCGCGCAAAAGCCGGGGATCTCGAACTGCTATGTTCGCGATCGATAGGTGCGACTACGCCGTGGGCCGATTCGACTGCGGCGACAACGCGCCGG
>JBJXGR010000326.1:0-5217 GCA_046160045.1 Bryobacteraceae bacterium | reverse complement strand
CTCTCGCCATTGTGCATGCGTAAGTGCATCCCCCCGCTGCATGCCTATGCCAGCACATCCATTTTCAGGATCATCTTGCATTGGAATCAAGTCGCGTTTCAGGATCATCTTGTATTGGACAACTCTGGAGGATCGACGGAAGAGAAATGGGTGTATACTATCCCCCAAGCCGAGTATCAGAATGGAAATCTGGGTTTAAGCCATCCTGTCGGCTCGAGCCAAGGGGATGCCACCGTTTTGAGAAGAGGGGAGGTCTTTCATGCCAACAGCTTCGGTCACCGAAGTCACTCTCTGGACCCCTAAGCACGCCTTAAAAGAAGCACCCATTGGGCCCCAAAACATCCAGGTGGACTTCACCGTCACCACATCTCACGACGGCTGTTTTGCGATTGCCGTGGAGGTGCTGGACCATGACGAACTTTCGGGCAACGACATCCTCGCCTCCAACCTTACGGTCATCCGCTTGCGTTGCTATTGCTTCAAGGCAGGCCAACCGCGCCAATTCTCCATTAACGGAGGCGCCGGTCAGCCCCAGCCGGCTCCCGGGCCCGGCGTCGCCCAAATGGAACCGCTGGAAGGGAAATGGCCGGAGAATGACGGAGTGTTTGACGACGACCTCGAACCGTTCGCCAACATCCAGGTGTACGACTGCAAGAAGCCCTGTACCGCCGAAGCCGATTGTGGCTTCATCCCTACGGGCGGGCTCGACGACGAAACTTCCGTTGGCGGTATCACCACCAAACCAGCGGGGGACATTGACATCATTGATGGAACCGGCTGGAAGGAAGGGATGGGTCTCCTGGAAAAGGTGGCTGGCGTCGGAGCCGGGGCCATCCCGAAGATCAGCCGCCTCGACAAAACGAGCGACCCATATGTGGCCCTCGTCGTACGCCATAGTAACAAGCTCGAGAAGCGCATTCGTTCCCTGGAGCGCCGCCTTCAGGCGGCTGCCCTCACCAATACCCCCGCCACTCCCCATCACTGATGCCGGTGGCCAACGCTTGAGCGAGGTGTCTGATGTCTGAGCCAACTGCCAACAACACTACCAACGGTTTCTCAATTGACGTTCAAGCCGACGCTACGGACGATAATGGCAATCCCTTGAAGGTCGCCCAGAAGCTTACGAACGTCCCGCCAGAGGCGGCCGAGAAGCCATTTATGGGCGGCGAGCAGGAAACGCATACGGTGAACAAATCAGCCGTCTCGCTCTCCACCAATTATCTCGGCATCTCGCCCGAGCAGGAGATGGCGATTCGCGGCAGAACGGTCACCGGGGCTGCTTCCCAACCGGGACCAGCCGGCTCTGAGGTGACACCGGGCCGCGAGGTGCCTCCCGCCGGCGCCGCTTCCCCGCATGGCTCGCCGTCTGCTGCCCCGCCGTCGACCGATGCGCCTGCGGTGCCTACCGGCTTGTCGTCCACTTTGAAAGACTTGCCACAGAAAATCGGAGAGCAGATTCGCGAGCAGTTGAAGGATGTGCAGGGATTCAGCGTGACCATCACGCGCCAGACAGATGGCTCGATCAAGATCGACGGCGACATCAAGCGGTCGGTCGGTGCGGTGCCCACCGCGGCCACCTCAAGTGAGGAACCCTCATCGGGGACAACCGTGTCCGGAGAAACCGCTACGCGGGAGCGCGAAGTCACCCATCACGCCGTCTCGGACGCCGTGCGGCCGGCCGTTCTGCACCTTTCGGTCAACTCGGGCACGGCCACTCCTTCCGCAGAGGATGCCGACAACACCAGTTCCAATGTCTCCAGCGGCGCTTCGGCCAGCGTTCGTAACCAGGGCCTGGCGGTCACCAAACTCGCCTGTGTCGAAGGGCTCGCCATCAGCGTCAACGTCAGCCTGTTCAACCTGACGGTCGCTTGAGCCCCAGCCTGTTCCATCCCGGTATCGTCGGTGTTGCCGAGTGTGGCGATACACTCCTCGTGTTCACAGAGAGTGGAGCCACGCGGCCGGCACCGATACCCCTCGCCGGACGCTTCGCGCGTGTGGAACAGATTCTCACAGGCCATTTCACGGTTACCTCAGCACCAATCGGACTTCCGAGTGCTCGTCAGTACGCCCGCCGCCGCCGCCCCATCCAGGCTGGCTACAGCCTGGGAACAACTCACTCGGTAGGTTCGGTGGGAATCGCCGTAGTGCCCCATGAGGGCCCCGCCAACGTCATGATCATGACGGCCGCTCATCTTGTCGGATCCCCGCATGCGGCCTTGGGTGCGCCGGCGCTGCTCCAGCCCGCCGGTCCCGATGGCGGAAGGATGAGCCGCGACTTGGTCGGGAGACCATTCCGCACAGCTTGGAATCTCCCCTCGTCGCAAGGCGAAGGCGACGCCGTCTTGGTCACTTTGGAATCGGGACTGGAGATCGACCTGTCCTACCCCCAAATCGGTTCGCTGCGCGGGCATTGCACGGTTGTCCGGGAGGGCTGGACCGTCTGCAAAGCCGCTCGCTCCAGTGGTCTCGTCGAAGGACGCATCGTGTCCACCGCATGGAGCGGCTTCGTGGATTACTCCTGGGGGCGGCGTTGGCTGTCGCGGCAGGTGCTCATCGAGGGAACGGGGCGTGTAGCGTTAGCGGGGGATTCCGGCTCGGTCTGGGTGACACCCTCCGGGTACGCGGTGGCCTTGAGCTTCTCGGCCACCGACGCCGCCGGACGCTTCTCAATCGCCACTCCGTTAGATCGGCTGCTGGACGCGTTCTCGGTCCGAGTGGCGGTCGCTTCCGCAGCGTCCCCGGTGGCAAGCGGTTGAAACTGACGGACTCAGTATCGTAGCCCCACGGATCCGCCCAGACAGCGGGATAAAGGCCCCGCCATGGTTCTCTCCTTTCCGATCCGGAAACGTGGCGATCCGTATTCTTCCAGACCTCAGCGACCGTGTGTTGACGGTCAATATCGACAATGCGCTTTTATTTACTTATGGCCCGGAGCACCGATGGGTTGCTCTTCCACCCGCTTTTTCAGACGATTGAAGACCGTGTCGAATACCACGCCGGCAGAGATGGCGACCAAACGGCGGACACGAACTATACTCTTGTCTGTCGCCGAAGGCGACAAGACCCCTCGCGCGCCACCCATTGCGGGATCAAGGTACGCCAGCCCACAACGAACCCGTCAACACACCCTAGATGACCGTTCTGTTGAACTCTAGCCTATGCTGATCTCATCCATTTTATACTTCCAGCGAAAGATCACCGGGTCCGCGTTGTTCTGCTCGAAGTACTGGTGGATGCGGTCAATCAGTTCCTGTTTGCTGGCGACGCGATACCGCGCAGCATGCTGCGCGCCATTTTGCTGAACAGGGTTTCAACGATGTTCAGCCACGAGCCGTGTTTCGGCGTAAAGACGAACTCGAATCGGTGCGGGTGGAGAGCCAGCCAAGCTTTCGTCTCCTTTGAGATGTGCGCGGAGTGATTGTCGAGCAGGAGCCGAATCCGGGTTTGGGTCGGGTAGACTTCATCCAGTTTGCTCAGCAGGGCAATGAAGTCCGCACTGGCGTGGTGGTCAGATACGATCTCGGTGACTCGACCGGTGTGAAGATCGAGGCCGGCCAGCAGCGACACCGTTCCCAGTCGCTGGTATTCGTAGTCCCGCAGGTGACTGGCGAATCGATTCGGCGCTGGGGGCCGATCCGGTGTCGTGACCGCGATCGCTTGAATGCCTGGCTTCTCGTCGTAGGAGATCGTCACCACGGGCGGCTCTTTCAGGGTGCCGCCTACCAACTCCGCATTGACGATCTCCACCTCTTTGTAGACGTGAAGAACCTCAACCATCCTCGCTTCGAACTCCGGATCCCAGCGCTCGACGTAATAGCGGATCTTGTGCGGAAGGATCTCGCCTTGGGTCAGGATCTTGTGCAACCTCGACCGGCTCAGTTGGTTCAGGCTCGGATGCTTGGCCTCCACGCAATGCTGCCTCACGTGCTTCTGCAGCAGCGAGTAGGTCCAAAGCTCGTAGGGATAGCCCAGTTCCTTCGGCTTGTTGCAGGCGCAGTGCAACACCCACGCGATGGCGTCATCTGGAATGCGGCGGGCCTTGCCCGGCCGGGGCAGGTCGCCGAGCGCAGTTTCCAATCCGAACTGGAGATACTTGCGGGCGCATAAGGCGACAGTATGGCGGTTGACGCCGTTGTTGCGGGCAACCGCGCCAGCGCTCATTCCGTCGGCCAAATCCAGGAGAATCCCCGCATGCAGCGTTTCCCGCTTTTCAGCGCTGCGGGAGCGCCGCAACATCTCAAGCCTCTTCTTTTCATCTGCTGTAAGTCTTGGCGGCTGCCGCTTCGTGGTGAATGGCATAAACCATTCTCCCACGAAAATGTTTCTATCGTATAGCAATCAACAGAACGATCATCTAGGAAACCTTGATTTGGACTTCGATGGCGAACCGGGGCCGTCCAACGCGTTTCCCGATTTCCGCCCTTGATACCTCGAATCCGTTCAACCACTTGCGTACCAGACAACGAGGCGCGCGCAGGCGCCTATGTCCCTGGTTTCCGTTCAGAGACGTATGCCGTGTCTTCCACTGCCTTCTGTCAGAGTAGAGCGCAGAATAGAACGTCCATACGCCCTCCTGAAATGAGGGACGGCAAAGCGGTGGCTGAATGCCATGCAGTTCGCGGTAAGCCCTCCCTTGCGGTCGGGCCTCGGATCAACAGCTCGACGGCGGTTGCTTCGGCCGGCCAGGGTGCCGACGCCAATGCCGGGTTTTCGCGTCGGGCCCAGCGAGTACCGCGTGGCCGGCAACAGGCTTCCGTTCCGGTATGTTAGTGTGGTCGAAACGGGTGAGCGGTATGGGGCGAACCGGGGCCGTCCAACGCGTTTCCCGTTTTCCGCCTTGATACCTCGAATCCGTTCAACCACTTGCTTACCAGACAGCGAGGCGCGCGCGGGCGCCTATGTCCCTGGTTTCCGTTCAGAGACGTATGCCGTGTCTTCCACTTGCCTTCTGTCAGAGTAAGGCGCAGAATAAAACGTCCATACGCCCTCCTGAAATGAGGGACGGCAAAGCGGTGGCTGAATGCCATGCAGTTCGCGGTAAGCCCTCCCTTGCGGTCGGGCCTCGGATCTGCAGCTCGACGGCGACTGCTTCGGCCGGCCAGGGTGCCGATGCCAATGCCGGGTTTTCGCGTCGGGCCCAGCGAGTACCGCGTGGCCGGCAACAGGCTTCCGTTCCGGTATGTTAGTGTGGTCGAAACGGGTGAGCGGTATGGGGCG
>JBJXGR010000325.1:0-3747 GCA_046160045.1 Bryobacteraceae bacterium | reverse complement strand
CACCTGGCACGGATCCTCGTGCCTGTGTACAACGCCGGGGCGCGGGCATCGCTGGTGTTCGGGTTCACGTCCTTCGATCGTGCCTCCACCGATCACGAGATCTGGTGGGAGGGTGAACCTCGCGGCGTCTCTTCCTGTGACTTCGCCGGTCACAAACTCGCTCCTGACGCTTCCATCGACAGTGAGACCCTCTGGATCGATGCCGGCTCCGATCCTCATCGCAGCCTGGAACGCTGGGCGGGTCAGGCGCAGGCGCGCTATCGCCCGAAGATCTGGCCCTCGACTCCGGCCGGGTGGGTCGGTTGGTCGTGGGTCGACTCGTTCAACGTCGAACGGTACGAGGACGTCGTTCTCCGCAACGCGAAGGCCGTCCGCCGCCGCCTGCCGGGCCTCGACATCGAGTACGTTTGGGTCAGCCTCGGAAACCTCGAAGACCGCCGTCCCGGCGCATGGCTTCATTGGAATCGCAGGAATTTTCCCTCCGGACCGGAAGCGCTCACCGGCGAACTCGAATCGCTGAAGTTCCGCCTCGGCCTGTGGGCCGGAGCGTTCTGGCTGAACCAGCAGTTGACCGCCGACGTCGAGCGATTGCGCGAAACCTTCCTCAAGCACAACGGCAAGCCGATTGCCGTACCCAGCGGCCAGTGGGGCGAGTCGTACGTGCTCGATCCAACTCATCCGAAGACACACGACTGGCTGCGCGAGGTCTTTTCGACCTATCGAAAATGGGGCGTGCGTTACTACATGATCGACTTCCTCAACGCGATCTCCGGCCCCCTGCCAGGACAGCACCCCAACGACGGCTACTCTAACCGTTCATTGATCGACTGGCCGGAAGCCTATCGCAACGGCATGCGGGTGATTCGGGAGGCCGCCGGGGACGACACCTATTTGCTCACCAGCACCGGGCCAACCTTCCATAACGCGGGATTGGTCGATGCGATCCGTGCGGGCAGCGACTACGGCGAAGGCCGTCCGCTGGATGGACCGGGGAAGGGATTCTACCCCGGCACTTTCGTCATCAACCGGCCAGAGTACTGGACCTCGCACCGGCAAGCCACCGATGCCCTCGCGTCCAACTACTTCGTCCACCGCAAGTTGTTCCTGTCGGACTCCGGCAACGTGCTGACCATCGACAAGCCGGTGCCCCGGCCGGATGCGGAGATCAGCGCCACCATCTTCGGGATCAACGGCGGGCCGATCATGCTGGGCGACGACATCGACCGGATGAGCGGGGAGCGGTTGGAGATCGTGAAAAAGCTCTTTCCGCGCCTGCGCGAATGCGCGCGCCCCGTCGACCTGTTCGACAGCGCGGAGCCGGACTATCCGAAGGTGTTTGACCTGAAGGTCCGGCGCGGCTTCGATGAGTGGCACGTTGTGGCCCTGTTCAACTACGGGCGCGACGTGCTCCGCCAGATATTGGATTTCAGCCGCCTGGGACTGGCTGCGGACGCGGGTTACGTGGTCTGGGATTTTTGGAACGAACGATATCTGGGCGTGCACCGCCGCTCGCTCGACCTGCAGGCGCCTCCGCAGTCGGTGCGGCTGCTGCGCATCTCGCGCGAACGAACCCATCCGTGGCTGCTTTCGACCGATATGCACCTGCGCCAGGGGCAAGCGGAGATTGCGGCGTGTGACTGGAACGCGGAGCGGAGGTCGCTATCCATTCGGGCCTCGCGGCCGCGCGGGTATCGGGGCAATGTATATGTGCGGGCGCCGAAAGGTCTGGCGCTCGAGAACCCGCAAGGGCTCTGGATCGCCAAGGATCCGAATGACGATTCGCTGATCATTCGGGTCGCTCTTGAATTTCCGGAGGGCGCGTCCGAGCGGACGCTCACGTTTGTGGGAGGGTCCGTGGTCAATCGGTGAGGCTCGAGTTTCAGGTGAGGAGCGAAGCGGCTCTGTCCTTGCCGGGACGCTCTCCATCGCCACCGCTCGTTCGGGGGCTGCGAAGAAACGGGACATCCAACCGCAAGCCCGTCATCGATCATGACTGTGGTCCACCTTCCAACCGGGTCAGTTGGGTGTGAAAAACAGAATATCTGGCCTGTAAGACATCCGCCCTTCCTGTCTGCACAGCCCGCACTGCACTTTGTAGTTCTGTTGCAGTTTCTGAACTTCCTGCGGCACAACAATATAATCGTCTTCCAGGTTCTCGGTGGCGAGCGACATCCGTGGACGGAACCGGGTAATTGTCTTGGCCGCGCCCCGGATCGCGTTCCGTTCCGCGCCCTCGACATCCATTTTCACGAAGGTGACTTTCTCGAGCTTTAACTCCTCTACGATCTTGTCGATCGTGGTCACCGGCAGCTTGAGTTCACGCGGCTGTGGCTTTCCGAGGTTCTCCTTCCGGTCGCGCATCACGAAGGAGTCGAGAAGCGTGTTCTGATAAAGAAGCATCGTCATCGTTGAGTCTTCGTGCCACACGCCTTTCGGCACCAGGATCACCCGTCCGCGGGCAATCTCCTCCGAAAAAGTACGCCGCATCGCTTCAATATTGTTCGGACTTGGATCGATCGCCACGACCTTCGCAACGCCCGCTCGTAAGCAGACCCGCACGAAATCTCCGATGTTCGCGCCGCAGTCAAGTACGATGTCGCTTGGCTGTAAAGCCATCTCGCCTTCTGTGTACACCTCGGCGAGTTGCTCACCGACGGCAAAAGCGGGCGTATTCTTCGGCGGGCACCAGAGTGGGCCCAACGGAGTCTCCCATCGACTGAATCCGTCCGGTGCCTCCTCTACCATCTTTATCCCGCTTCGCGACATGTCCATCGATCGTTGGAGTTTCCACGAACGAATAGGTGCCTGGATCATAGCCGTGAGGCCGCAACCACCCGATTC
Source organism: Bryobacteraceae bacterium (assembly GCA_046160045.1). Lineage (GTDB taxonomy): Bacteria > Acidobacteriota > Terriglobia > Bryobacterales > Bryobacteraceae > CAZGUX01. The sequence continues at coordinate 906 of JBJXGR010000325.1, read as the reverse complement.
GCCGGCGGCGTAGGCGCCCAGTGCCCGGACCGGATCATGCAGCCGCTGGCGGTGTGCAAAGAAACCCAACAGGAAGCTGAATGTGGCAACCGCGAGAGTGTCCCATTTCCCGAATCGCATCTGGGAGGGAACGATATCATAGTTCTTCGGTGCTTGGCTCGCCACGGGCGATTTACTTCAGGTGGCTCCGTCCTTGCCGGGTCGTACTTCATCGCCACCGCTCGCTCGGGGGCTGTGAAAAAACGGGAGATCCACTCCGTTTCCCGGTCAACATTTCGTGGAGAATCAACGATTTGTGGCAGTGAAACGGGGTGAACGTCCCTGTTTTTTCACGGCTTCTCACGCTCGCGGCTCTGAAGGCCGTCGCTTCCGTTGTTCCCCTCTGGTACGCTGCCTATGTCATGCGCGCACTTCTTGCCCTGTTTGCCTTTCCCTTCCTCGTGCTCGCGCAGTTCACATTTCACACCGCCGACCGGAGCTTTTCATTCGGATCCGAGCCTACTCAAGTCGACCACGCACGCCTCCCGATCGACGTCGAGGGCGCTGCCCTCGCGGCCGGGCGGGCCGATCGGGCCTCCTGGGAGGGACCGGCATCGGGCGGGCTTCGCGCCGGGGAATCGGGCGCCGCGCGGTTCGAATGGCCGCTGGTGGAGTGGATCGTCCGCTTCAGCGTCTCGGCCGAGGGCCGGTCGCTGACGATCGCTTCCTCGATCCGCAACCGGGGCGCGCAGCCCATCCGGCTTGGCCGGTGCAGACTGCTGGACGGTCCGCTTCGTCTCGGCGCAGGCGCCGACCAGTCCGTGGTGCTGGTGATGTCCGGATGGCAGGGTCCGTCGCGGGTGCGCAAGATCGCCGCGGGCGGCAAACCGCACCTGGCACGGATCCTCGTGCCTGTGTACAACGCCG
>JBJXGR010000324.1:0-5464 GCA_046160045.1 Bryobacteraceae bacterium | reverse complement strand
GGGGAAACGGGGGGGAAACAGCTACAGGAGAAACAGCTACAAATTTCCGAATTCGGTGCGACATCCGCTGGATCCACAACCACTTCCATGTCACGCTGGGTCCTGGCGGATGAAAAGAGGGAATTTTGTCCATGTCCCGGTTTCCCCCGGTTTCCCCCAGGAAAACCCGCAGAAAAACCCGCACAAAAACCCGGGACAGCGCCGCGCGCATGCGCGAACGAACTTGTGTGCAAGTAGCGGATTGTTTTTAATCACCGACTGCTTAAAGGAGGAAACGCGTTGGACGGCCCCGGTTCTCCCAGCTCTACGGGTGAGCAGCGACAGCGATCTTCAGATCACCGGCAGGATGGTCAGTCCCGTGTCCCTTAGGCTAGTTGGCGCTAGCTTTACCGGGCACGCTGCACCCAACATCAACAATGCCAGGTCACGTTTTTCGTGCTGGCTTGAGCGGGCGGGTACCGTACGAGCGGAATCGTTACAAGGGGGAATAAAGTTCTGGCCACCCCAAAGGCCGGAGATGCGTGTCGAAGCTGTTCTTGGTACGTTATGAGTTCCCTGTGGCGAAACAGAATAGAAGCCCTAGTCTCGACTTTGATCAGATCAGGCGACTGACCATTACGGCGCTCTTCAGCGATGACCTCCTCTTCGACCAGATTGTGCCCAAGGGAGGCAATGCCATGACGCTTGTGCATGGAATTAGCTCCCGTACTTCACTTGATCTCGATTTCTCCCTGGAAACGGACTTCAGCGATGTCGAGGAGATCAGAACCCGCGCCGAGCAGGCTCTCGCTGGGCGCTTCGTTCCTTTGGGTCTTGTTCCCTTCGACGTCAAACTCGCGCCGAAACCGGCCGCGGCTAAGGAGAGCCGTTCCCCGCGCTGGGGCGGATACAGACTTGAGTTCAAAGTCGTCGATGATGACCGCTATCAACGGCTAAAGGAGGACCTGGAACGGCTGCGCAGGGAAGCAATGGTCACCGGGCCGAACCAGCTAAAAGTGTTCTCCGTCGATTTTAGCAAGTGGGAGTATACCGTTACCGCTACCGCCGGGAAGACCCGCACAGAGCTCGACTCCTATACGATCTACGTCTACAGCCCGCAGATGATAGCCCTTGAGAAGGTGCGGGCCATTTGCCAGCAGATGGAAGAGTACACACTCAGTCGAACTACCCGAGCCCCGAGGGCACGAGACTTCTACGATATTCACACCGTAGTCACGAAGACGGGCTTCCGCTTCGACTCGGCTGAGAGCACCGAGCTTCTCAAAGCGATCTTTGCCGCGAAGGAGGTCCCACTGCCGTTGATGGGTAAAATCTCCGAGCAGCGCGAATTCCACCGCACGGATTGGCCGAGTGTTCAAGCAATATTCAAGCAACCGCGGTGGGGCCTCTTGAAGAGTTCGACTTCTACTTCGATTTCACGGTTGAGCAGCTCGAGCCGCTACATTCCCTTTGGATGGAATAGCTGCCAGCGCCCATTAAACTCGGTCTCTCGCATACCGTGCGCGAGGTAGAATCTGAACTTCGTCCCGAATTCCCGCAGGCGGTCCGTCGTCTTTTCGGGGACACCTGCCCGGTCCAAGTAAAAACCGATCGCCTGGTGATAGGGGTAAACGTAGTCTAGCTGCTTGAGGGTCGCGACAAGCTTGCCGATCGACAGTGTTGCCTTAGCGTTTCGATACGCCTCTAAGACCTGGAACACTCCGCCGGCATAGGTTGGACGAACAGCGATATCAATCAGTGTTCTTTCCAAGCTTGTCACGTGAACTTTGCCGCCGTCGGGAAGCTGCTTCGTCTGAACCTCCAGACGTTTGGTGTTCTTGCCACTGAGGAGGATGAACCGATACTCTTCGTACGCGAAGGCAAAGGTTGACTCGCGCTGCTTCCCTCGAAACGCGCGGTCGATTCCCGCTTGGGTCAGTTTTCCGGAGGGTTTGGGTTTTACGCTTTGCTCGTAGTTTACGTAGAGCACCTTCGGCAACTGCTCCGTCAGGCCGTGAACGAAAACGGCGCTGCCGTGGCAGAGGTAGGCGGTGGAGCGAAGCGACGATGCAACTTCGACGGGTGACGGCTCACGCCAGAGGTATCGAATGAACTTCTGTTGGTGAGTCGAACCAGCCAGTTCGATCTTGCGCATTCCCAGCTCCGTCTCAAGGTAGCGGATGAAAGCGGCTTGGGTAATGCCTGACAGCAGCCACCAGTTCTCTCGATTCTCGTCCAAGAGCTGAATCAAATCCTGGGGACTGAAGACTCTCCGCCCATCCTCGTCGAGGGCCGAGATGATCTTTTCCCGTGCTTCCTTGACCCGTGCGGCTTTGGTGATTCGAAACGCGTAGTCTGCCATCAGTTCCCCTCTGTCTGTTGAAGCATCACGGATTGACGTAGGTATACATACCTATGTCAAGCCGTGATGCTTCTTTCGCCTTACCTCTTCAATTCAGCAGGGACATCCTTCTACGCAATCTCCCATACTGTTATCACCGTTGGTATATATACCAACGGTAGCACTCAGACTTCCGTCGAGAATCCACTCGCCCTGGTCATACCAACCACCCTTAGCACGGCTTTAGGAAGAGCAGTGGGTTTGCGACAGTGGCTCGATCAAGCGTTAGCATAGGTATATATACCTATGCTAACACGGGAATGTACAAATTTCCGAATTCGGTGCGACATCTGCTGGATCCACAACCACTTCCATGTCACGCTGGGTCCTTGCGGATGAAAAGAGGGAATTTTGTCCATGTCCCGGTTTCCCCCGGTTTCCCCCAGGAAAACCCGCAGAAAAACCCGGGACAGCGCCGCGCGCATGCGCGAACGAACTTGTGTGCAAGTGTGCAAGTAGCTGATTGTTTTTGATCACCGACTGCTTAAAGACTCGCCGCTATGTTAAAAACGTCCCCGCCACCAGTTGGACCGGAGGACGGGTCTGTAAAATCACTGAGAAGAACGCGAGTTCCCAGCGGAGGGAGCACGTGAATCAGGAGCAATCGCTTGTCGAGCACCAGCAAATCGCCAGCTACCGGCGGCGGAGCGTAGTTCACCGACGCAATCAGTTCCGCGGAACTTGAAGTCCCCGATCCCCTGGAATGTTTTGGTGGTCCCGGTAGCTCCGCCATTGGTATTGTTCACGATCAGTCGCAGGGTGTTGAAGCCGCCAAAATTGAACCCGGTCGTGACCAGTCCCGAAGCCGTGCCGGAAAACACAAACGGGTTATCGGTGCCGCCACTGGTAAGCTTCATCAACCCAGGCCCCGAGAACGGATTAGGCGTCCCCAGCGAGAAATCACCGATCGTAACGTCATTGAGCTGCAACACAACACGGTCGTCGGCGGAGAGCGAGAAGTTCAACGAGGCAGCGGTGGCATTGGCCGGCAGGAAAAAGGTTTCGTCGGCAATCCAGAAGCCGTTAAAGTTGACCAGACTCCCGCCAGGCACGAACGTGCCATTGGAGTTGGCCGTGCTGGTGAGACTGATACCGTTGCCGGCTTGAAAGGCCTGTGCCGCAGTCGCGCCCGCTCCGGTGATCTTGAACGCCGCCGCGTTTCCGGCGGTTCCCAGATTGAGGGTCTGAGCGTTTGCGGCATACGCCAGGAGGCACATTCCCAGGTACAACCCGGATCGGCCCCGGCCACCAGACCGGTAGACGTTTGAAGTCAGCATATGGAAAGTCCTCTCCGATGGAACGGCGAACGCAACCCCGGCTACGAATACCTGACGCGAAACGCTCGGAACGCCAGGGCAAGGACAGCCAGGGCGGCCAACCCCAAGGTTGAAGGCTCCGGTACCGCGGCAGGTGCATCCACCGTGACGGAGAACGGCACGGAGAACGAGGAACTTCCGGTCTGCTGGCCTCCGTTCGAAGGATCGTCATCGTAGGTGTCGAACGACACCAGAACCTGACCCGTGTTCTGGCTGAACGGAATGGCGCCCGAATCCAACAGATAAGCCCCGATGCCCTGCGTCACACCATCGAACACTTCCGTCCACGCGGCCAGCGGCGCGATCGCGAATGCCGGCGATGGACCACCCTGGAGCCCGATGAAGTCTGTATATGTTCCGAGCGAGGGGTTGGTCTCGAACGTCAGCGCCGAACTTGTGACGGAAATCCAGTCGGTCGTCGAGAGGGAAGTGAGCGTGAACCCCCAGCCGATGTTCTGTCCAGCTTGTCCGGAAATCGATCCGCTTAGCGGGTCGAGGACCAGTGTCGAGGCCGGTAGCGGTGTCGAACCAATCCCGAAAACCAGGCTCGCCGCGCAAAACAGCCGCGTGAAGGCAGAAACACTTTCGATGAATGCATCACCGGATGCTGTAAGCATGATAGAGCAAAATGATCCTAGCACGTGAAACCTGGGGACGTCCAACAACGCGATTCTACCTTGTTCCACTCTAGCTCCCAGCCCACAGGACTTACTAACCCGAGGTCGCAGTCGCCGCTTTGCTGACGGTCCTTTCCTTCCGCGGGCGGCCGCCTTTCTCCGGGTGAAGTCGTCGCCCTGACGCCGTTTCCGCCTTCCGTACGAAGCCTTCGTCGCCTACCGGCCGGCCGGTCGCCGTCCCGCTGCGCGGTCTCTGTTCCGCCTCCGCCTCCGAGCCACACCTGCCACTCGGCGGGTGTAAAACCACTTGGCCCACTCGTCCACCGACATCCAAGGCGGCACTCGCTACTTGCCAAGGTGGACCGCCGCGTTGGACCAAGGCCATTGGTCTGCCGAATCCACCAACCGGGCCCGCACCAGATTCCGCTCCACATAACGCAGGGCCACCCATCGGTGTCCCGCGTCCACGGCCCAGGAGAAGAACCGGTCCTGCCAGAAGGGGCCGTGACGGCCGAACCGGGCGTTGGCATACTGCGCATAGCGGGCGTGGGCCTCGCCAAATGTCTTGGTAAGCGAACGGCCTCTTCCGGGAAAAAGGGGGGAAAGGGACGGCCTGATCTGCACGGTTTTTCTTGTGGGACCTGCGAACCCGGGGAACAGACGGGACTTTCTCAGGTTCTCTGAACACTACGCGCGAGTTGGCTCCCATGAAGGCAGATGCTCAGGCGGGCTGGCCTGCGGTCCGCGGGATTGGGACGGATCGGCCTGCCGGACGGGTAGAAACGCGGCAGGAGTTACGCATTGGGTGTACTTCCCCTGCTTTGGGATGTGCTTAGTGTTCCCGGTAATGAGGAAATGCGATTGGGCCATGCGATTCGACCTGTTTCCGGCCTGCTCCCCTAAACCGAATCAATTTCCTTCCGCCCACCAGTTCCCCGCATCATGCTGACCTGTTAGCAGTTAGGTCTCCATCTGCCTCGGGCTTCCAACCCAACCCAAAATTCCCTAATTTCCCGTTCACAACACTTTCATATTTATTTTTCGTCCATCATCTTTCTGCATTTCCACGAGTTAATCAAAATCGGCACCCTGCCGCAGGCTCTTGACGCTTGGATCTGCATGCCACAGTGAGAGTGGGAGACAGATTTATG
>JBJXGR010000323.1:0-5677 GCA_046160045.1 Bryobacteraceae bacterium | reverse complement strand
GCGCTCTTCTTCGTGAAGTCTACGGCGATCCTGTGGGCGCCCTCGAATGGCTGAATTCGGCCTTGCGCCTCACGGGAGTTGCGCAGACCGAGGAGCGTGCCTGGATCCTCTGCCAGATCGCCCGCGTGGAAATCGGGGACGGGAAGTATGAGATCGCAGCCGGGGCGTTGGACCGGGCCGACAAGCTGTTCCCGAACTATGCGCCCGCTCTCGACCAGAGGGTGGAACTCGAACTGGCCCGCGAGCAGTTCACGGCCGCGGCGCAAGCGGCCGAACGGCTACTGGCGGTGTGGCCGCACCCTCGCGCCAGATACCTGCTCGCGCGTTCGCTCCATGGCGCCGGTGACACGGCGAGGGCCCGCGACCTTTTCCGGGAATTCGAAAAGGAAGCCGTCGCCCGGAAAGATAATGCCTGGAACGTGAATCGGGAGCTCATTCTTTACTACGCTGAATTCGCCGGCCGGGCGGACGACGCGGTGACACTCGCTCGCAAGGAGATGAAGCGGCGTCAGGACATCTGGACGCTCCAGGCCGGCGCTGTCGCGTTGAAGAGTGCAGGCGATGTGGCTGCGGCCAAAGAGACCTTGGCCGCGGCCATGAAGCCCGGGACTCGCGACCAAAGGCTGCAGCGGTTGGCGGCGAAGCTCTAGTACTAGCAGCCCGTGGTAAATGTCCGCCCGCAGGCAAGACTCTCCCGTAAGCTGCTGAAACGACAGAGCCGCGACCGGAAGGGAGCGGGCATTTTCGGCTTCTACCACGGGGCTGCTAGTCTAGGAGTTTGTACATTGCTGCTCAACGCCGGCCGGTCGGAGACCGGCTCCACGTGGCACCGGTTCTCCGACCGGCGCGAGGCGCGCTTTAGCGCGCCGCTCGGGTTTTCTGCACACCTGGTGCGAGCTTGCATGGGAACCTGAGTCCCCTCCAGGGCATGGCCCATTTCATAGGCGCTAAGATAAGCGCCCCGCCAGGGTGATCCCCAGCGATCCCTTCCGGGCGCGTCGGATTGATAGCAACTTCCCAGAACGCCGTTTCCGGACCCCCTGCCCGGACTGCGACGCTACAGGGTTCAACAGAAAGCTTTGTACGAGTAGCCGACGATCCGAACGGCGCCGCGAGGATCGCGCTACGCTGCGGCGTTTGCAATAGGTAGGCCCAAAGCGCCAATGTCTGGATGGCGGGGCAGGAAGCACAATCCGGCAGTGGACGCGATGAGGAAACGCACCGGTTCCCGCACATCTTCACAGATAGCTCCGCGCCAAAAAAGCAGATCCGCTTTTGATAGACTGCCTAGCAGCACGACAGTTTCCAGAAAAATGGCGGGTGACTCCGTGGAATGAGGAGCAGCGTTCGTCCATGCGTCGACGGGGAAACGCACCTATTAGCCTGCAGACCGTTCTCGACCGCTGGGCGCAGCATGAGCTGGGACGGAGCAGAGCGCTTGGCGGACGGCGGGCGCTCGATGGCTTTCGCTTTCAGATTTATCTGTCACTCGAGGCCTTTTTTCGGGCTGTATTAAGCGGAGATGCTTCTGCGCAATTCGTGTTTGACGGTCTGAGTGACCTAGCGAACACAAGTGGCGATCTCATCTACCTTACGCAAGCGAAAGTGACCCTCGATACCGCATCGATCAAGGATGCGATCGAGGAAGCCCTCGTGGTAGACGAGTTTTTGGAAGCCGAGTATCCCGAACTCCGTAAGAAGTTCCGGTTTCGTTTCATGGGCCGACGGGCGAAGTCCCGGTTAGACGAGAACCCCGCAGAGCTGGACGCGGCGCGCTTTGGAGTCGATCCGCACCGCTGGGATGATCTCAGACATCGCATTCTCTCTGTTGAGATAAGCTCCTCCCCGCGTGTCGGTCTCGCGATCCAGTTGTGGCAGCGTACGCGGAATCCCTTTCGGGTTGTCGACGAGTGTGCCGGGAAGTTGCTCAATGGCATCGGTGGGAACAAGCCATCCTCGGAAATCGCCGAAGTTCTCTTGGAAATCTGGAATCGGGAAAGGGACACCGATCTCGCACCTGGCCGATTGCTCGGAGTCTCGGACTTGACCCATTCGGGTGCTGCCTCGGACAGGATTATGCACGGAGTGCTTCCTAGACCGGAGGATCTAGTCGAGGGCTGCTTCCGAGACCGACCCGAGGCGTTGGAACCAATCCTGCGTAAGGTTGAAGAAACGATTATCACGCCAATGGAGGGACGTCGACGCATGGGCGTACCGATTTTCTGGTTGTCGGGATCGTCCGGTACGGGCAAGAGCGTTCTGCTGCTTCAGACTGTTCGAGAATTGATGCTGCGGGGACATGCCGACACGGTGAATTTCCTAGGCTCGCGAGCGACTTGGCTGCCTTCGAGCATCCGGCGGGTTTCCGGCAGTGACGAACAGTTCGTCGTCGCGATCGACGATCTCTACGCACCGAACAACCGTACGAACGACTGGCTGACCGAGTTCCTAGAAATCGCCTTCTCCATGTCGTGGTCGAGACCACCGCTCATCTTCACCTGTGGGCCGAAGGAACAACTGAGGTCCTTCCGAAAGGCCCTGGCGTATGAGCCCGAGGTGCAGGTGATTGAACTCAGAGTCCCAAACCTGAATCGCGAAGAACAGTCCGCATACCACGATTGGTATCAAACACGGACGGGCTGCCAAGTTTCCCTGGTGAAAGAAAGCATTTTCGTTGCCGCTGCGTGGACGTACGAGCTTCAACGCCGAGAAAGGCTTACGCCTGACGCGTTCGCAGCGCGGTTCGACCTGCGTTTACGAGAACTCGGGCTTCAGCACGTTGCCCGAGCGGCGCTTGCCGTGAACCAGTATCAGCTTGAGGCACCCGGAGCGTTGTTTGCAGGACACGAGGCAGCGTTAGACCAGCTCCAGTCCGAGGAGGTTTATCGAATTGCCGCGGCGAGCTCGGTGCCGCGTCAAGGGCGGTTCTTCCACGCCGCAATCTGCCGGTTGTTGTACGACTGTCTGGTTGAGTCTAACTCTGCCAGGGAACGTGGTGAAGATCTGGCCCGGGCCTTCGGTTCGATGATCGAAGGTTCGAGTCAGGATGCGAGCCAGTTCCTCGACTGGTTTACCGCGAACAGCGGCGTTGGCCAAGTGCTTCGACCAGACGTTGCCAGTGAGACGCTTGCGGCCGCATGGGACGAGCTAGACAAGAGGGGGCCACGACACGAGGTCCTACCCTTAGTTCAGCGTTGGGCAGATCTCGTCCAGCGAAACAAAGTCACGCCTCCACCTGCAGCACCACGGAAGATCAAGGAATGGCTGGAAGGCACTGTGCCTGACGCGGAAGGCTGGGGATTGCTTTTCCAGGCGGCCTGGGATCTTCCAGGTTCCGATCGCGAGAGCTTGTTTGCCAGAGGCTTGGAGTGGCTGAAGATATTCACGGACGCGGGCCCATGGAATTTCATTTGGCAGCGGCTCTATGCGTTTGCACCCACAGATTCGACGCTGCCTGGCCTTGGGGTTGCCTGGTTAAGTACCCATCCTACGCACCGGGGCTGGGGACGTGTGTGGCAGCGACTCCTTCCGCGGGACGATCTTGCTACTCCGTTGACTTCTGCGGCTCTTGAGGCGATTCCTGTGCAGCCGGAAACGGATTTCGACCTTCCGCTATGGGTACTTGCCGAAGAGAAGCTCGCGCCCCCGCCCGGGGCTCTCCAGCGGGCTATCCTCGACAAACTGGCTCGCGTCAGGTCGCCCTACAAAATGAGCAAGGGTGTTGAGTTCTTCTTGGCTCGACTTCCGAAAGCCGAGGCCGCCGTAGAGTCTCTCAATCGGAGCCAAGACGAGGTGGGTTGGCCTTACCTTTGGACAGAACTCCTCAAGGAGAACCACGCGAAGACGGAGTTGCTGCCGGTGGGACGGCAGTGGCTGAGCGGACCCGCTACCCGCAACGGGTACAACATCATCCGAAGGCGAATCGAGAGAGAGGAAACGAGAGTCAACCCGAAGTCGTGACGATCAGTCGCACTCCGAGGGACGTCAACGTGATCGAGTGCCGATTCGCTTTTGTGTCCCGGTGCTTAATGGTGCCATGAACCCAAAGGGGGCCCTTTTTCCAGTCCGGAAACCTACATTTCTCGCGACAGCCTCTGCTGCTCTGGACGAATCACGCGCTACTCGTACAAAGCTCGGATCAAGCTGACACGGGCGTGAAGTCCAGTCTGGGAAGTTGCAACAAAACGTGGGTTTGAGACTGATCGTGTGCAGACTGCGGACATTTGGTGGCGGCTTATCTTAACGCTTATGCTAAAAGGGCATGGCCCTGCCACAAACTAGGTGGCAGCCGCGCGACGTCCGGAAGCGCAGTCACAATGGTCTTCAAATTCTAAATAGTTCTGAATCTATGCGTTGCCGGTTTTGAGAATCGTGTCCTCCTTGACACCGGGATATCCTCTTCGATGCCATGGCAACCGTTTCTCAGATACAACGCCAATCGCGCCAACTCCCGCAAATCCACCGGACCCAAAACCCCGGCGGGCAAAGTGCGCTCCTCTCAGAACGCTCTCCGTCACGGCCTCGCCTCCAGGCAAATCGTCCTCAACACCGAGGATGAGACCGCCTTCCAGGCCCTTTATGCCGAATTCACGGACGAGTATCAGCCTTCCGACGCCACCGAACGCGTATTGGTCCAGCAGGTCGCCATCGCCGCGTGGCGTCTTCAGCGCATTCAGACGCTGGAGACGGTTCTGTTCGACTATCGTTTTGTCTTGGAACCCGGACTCTGGAGTTCAGAGGCCAGGCATCGCTTCGATCAGAAAGATCCTCGTTGGGCACAATTTCGCCTGGTGGCCGCGTTGCTGGACGGCTGCAACGGGTCCGACGCGTTGGACCGGCTGTCCCGGTATGAGGCCCGTGTGCGCCGGTCGTTCTATGCGGCATTGGCCGAACTCCGCCGGCGGAGGAATCAACACGCCGACCGTCACGGCGCGGTGCCTGGCACCGAATCGAAGCCAACCGAAGCCATTGGACGAACCCAATCGCCCCCTGTGAAATCAACCTGCTTCCCGCCAAATTGGCTTTGTTCCGCCAAATCTTGATTCCCCTCCATCAGAGCCGCGAGCGGGAGAAGCCGTGAAAAAACAGGGACGTTCACCCCGTTTCACGGCCACAAATCGTTGATTCTCCACGAAACGTTGACCGGGAAACGGGGTGGATGTCCCGTTTTTTCACAGCCCCGGGAGCGAGCGGACCTGCCGATACCCTCCAATCCATCCCCGGGAAACGCCCCGGCTCTCCATCGGAGCTACGGCCCGAAGGCGGCGGAACAGGGCCCCGCCCTCAAAAGGGCGATCTGATGCTCACTGCATCAACACCGCCAAGGAGGTCGCGAGAAAAGCCAAAGAGCGGCGATGCCCGGATCAGGTTGCTTGACGTCCTGGCTAAAGGCCAGTCCGGAAAATGTAGAAACTCAAAGGGCGAGCTGAAGCTCGCCGCGGCCTGAATGGCCGCCCCACAGGTCGGGGAAACGGATCGTGCAGGGACTAAAGTCCCTTTGCACTAAAACGTGTGCCACCAGGATGGATTCCCGAGGCGGCGCGGATTACGCTGGGGAACATGGATGCCGCATTCGAGACAGATCCCTTCGGCCGGTTGATCTGTACGCTGACTCATGGGGAAACCCATGCGACCGTGACCTCGTCCGATAAAGGCGCGGCGGCAGGAAGCCTGCTTC
>JBJXGR010000322.1:0-8903 GCA_046160045.1 Bryobacteraceae bacterium | reverse complement strand
CCCGGCGCGCACTCGTTCTTCAGCGATGATCGAGGTGCGCGAGATCGTCTTCCTCCAGTTCGGGTCGAACCTGATACTCATCCGGGTGCTGCGCTTCCATTCCGAACGCGGCCAGGCCCTCGGAGGGGAAGTCGCGCAGGTTCATTGTGACGATGACATCCGCCCGGCAGCGAATCGCGGCCGCCAGTACATGCCTGTCATCCGGGTCGGGCAGGCTCATCTGCCCCCCCGATCGACGCGTAGCGCATCCGGACGGCCGGGAACAGCGCGGCGTAGGAAAGGGCGTCGATCGCGGTCCTCCATCGCGCGTAACCGGAGTTCCTCTTCAACGCCGGAAACGCGGTCATCAACGCTATCCAGCCTTCCAAGCGCCTCGCCTTCTTATTTCTGCGGCGCGGGAATCGGCAGTTCGCCGGCCATGTTGATAGGTTCGTCCACGAAACACGGGCGGGGGGTTATTGTTCTCGCCCTCTCAGGATCGCAGCCATGACGCGGGGGCTGCGGCGCCCATGCATGATGGCGATCACCCACAAGGGCTTTTCATCCGGCGCGTAGGCGATCAGATAATCCCGCACACGGATGAACCGCAAGGGGCGGCTCGCGAGATCAGGGCGGCGATGCCCCTGATGCGGGAAAGGCGCCAGATTCTGGATCGCCCGGTAAATCTCGTCAACGACCCGGTGGGCGGCTTCAGGGCTGTCCTCGCCGATGTAGATCGCAATTTCGTCGATGTCCTCGAACGCCTCCGGATGAAGATCGTAACCGCTCATGCCGGGCGGGTGCGCCGGGCGTCAATTCTCTCGTGCAAGCGGGCGAAGGCCTCGTCACCGTCAATCAGCTTGACCTTGCCGCTCTTGATGTCGTCGTAGCGGGAATTCAGCATTTGGCGCGTTCCGGCTAGTTCGTCCACGTAACCGGCTACGGCATCCCGCACAAGCTCGGCGGCAGGGCGTCCGCTTTCACGGGCCATCTGTTCAAGCTTGGCTTGCACATCGGGTTCGAATTGCACTTCCATGGCGTCTGGCGCCTTCCTTAAGGAGAACGGCCTTCTCTCTCCAGAGTAGAGGATATTAGGGCTGTTGTCACAGTTTGCAAAGCGGCCACGCCGCCTCAATTTGAGGTCACAAATTGTGACCTTGGCCCGGAGCAGGCCGGTGAGCGCCAGGTGCATGAGCAGGTTGCGGAGTTCCGCGGGATAAAGCACGTTGGCATCGTAGAAAGCGGTGAGGCCGGCCACGGAAGCTCAGAGCCCTAGCTCCTGGTCATAGGCTGCCAGTTCCTCCAGTGCGGCCCACGGAATGCGATCTTCCCCTCGTCGAGTAGCCGGATGAGCGAGGGGCGCGAGATATTCAGCAGGTCCGCCGCTTCCTGCGTGGTGAGTTCGGCGTGAACCGGGATCAGCGTAAGGGCAGCATCCGCGCGGCGGTGGCTGGAAGTTCGACCGTTTCCTTCTTTGAAACGCGGAGTTGGAGCGGCCAGCCTTCTTCGCGTGAGACGCGAGGATTCGGCTGGCCTCTCGATCCGCACAGATGGCCCTGCCGATCTTTTTTTTGCCCGCCTGGTATAAATCCCTCCCGCCGTGTCGCAGTTAGAGATACGGAGAACAAGAAAATGAAGTTCCTGAATCACATCAGCCGCAGAAAACTCATGCACTGGGCCGGAGCAAGCGCCTTCCTCGGAGGCTTACTGGGACGGCCGGCTTCCGCCCGGACCGTGCCGTTCGTGGATCTGGCCGTCACCCCATCGGGCGAGGGGCTCTGGGTGCTCGACCAAGCGGGGCAAATCCACACGCTGGGCGCCGCGCCGGTGTTGCAGGATATACCCGATGGCCGGCCCTCGCCGTACGTGGCGTTGGTTCCCACGCCGGCGGGCGAAGGGCTGTACGCCCTGACCATGGACGGCCAGATCAACACCTTTGGCGCTACCCGGGTGCTCGCGGATCAGCCCGATATCCGGCCTCTACCATTCGTCGACTTGGCCATTACGCCAGATGGATCGGGGCTCTGGGCGCTCGATCTTCTGGGGCGCATCCGCACGTTCGGCAGCGCGCCGGTGTTCACCGATGCGCCCGACACCCGGCCCTCGCCGTACGTGGCGTTGGTTCCCACGCCGACGGGCGGTGGGCTGTACGCCCTGACCATGAACGGCCAGATCAACACCTTCGGCGCCACCCGGGTGCTCAACGATCCGCCCGATACCCGGCCCCTGCCGTTCGTCGACCTGGCCATCACGCCGGACGGCCTGGGGCTCTGGGCGCTCGATCTTCTGGGGCGCATCCGCACGTTCGGCAGCGCGCCGGTGTTCGTCGATACGCCCGATGGCCGGCCCTCGCCGTACGTGGCGTTGGTTCCCACTCCATCGGGCGGCGGGCTGTACGCCCTCAACATGAGGGGCCAGATCCGGACCAGCGGCGATGCGCGGAACTTCACTACAAGAGGCCCAGTATGAGCCACTTACGTTTCAGAAACCCGTTCCGCGTCAACTCGTCACCGCCGGCGGCATGCACCAGCGTCTGTGAGGAGCCCGCAATGGGGGGCGAGACGCGGGAGGGCGGTCTGGATGGCCTGCTCGCTCCTCTCGGCCTTCCCCGCTTCGTCCGCGAGTCCTTCGGCCGGGAACCCGTTCTGCTGCGCGGCGCGGCCGCCCGCGTCCGGGGACTGATCTCCCTTGAAAGGGTGGCGGAGGCTCTGCTTCGGCGCGACCGGGAGAAGGGGCAGTTCCTGGTCGCCGCCGAAGGCTTCCACAGCGAGGAGTTCGTCCGCGCGTACCTCGATGCCGGCCGGCCGGTGGTTTGGAACGCGGCGCGCGGCGCGACTCCGGCGCTGGACGCGTTGACGCTGGAGTTCGGGGAGGCGTTCGGCGGGTCCGTCTGGCCGAACATCTACTCGACTGGCGCTGCCGTGAAGCCGTTCAACATCCACTTCGACGCGCACGACGTGCTCGCCGTGCAATGCGAGGGCGCGAAGGAGTGGCTGGTTTCGAATGTGCGCGTCGACTGCCCGATCGACTTGCCCGCGTTCGCTCCCACCGTCCAGCGCGCGCTCGAAGAACGCCGGGCAGAGGCGCTCGCCGACGTGCGGATGACTGTCGTCACCCAGCCGGGGGACGTCCTTTATATTCCACGCGGGCAGTTCCACGACGCACGCACGCCGCAAGGACGGTCCCTTCACGTCAGCTTCGGCATTGCGCCGCCGACCGGGATCGACCTGCTCGGGGCGCTGGTCCCGCTCGCGCTCCGGGAGACGCTCTTCCGCGAGTACCTCCCGCCGGCGCTCGCCGATCCGGACGGCGCACGGACGCGCGCGCACCTCGGGCGTCTGATCGAGCGCCTCACCCAGCTTGCTCGAAGCGAAGACCTTCTCCGCTCGCTTACTGGCAACGGATACCGCGGACACCAAGCTGAATGCTGACGGCTGATCGCGGACCGCTTGCGCCGAAGGCGCACTGTGCGCGCTCCAACATTCTTTTCGTTGCCTGGTATAAATCCTCCCGGCGATGGCGCAGTAGAGATCAGGAGAGCAAGAAGATGAAACTCCTGGCAGCAAGTGTCCGGGTGGGCCGTGGGGCGAAATCGCCAAGGAGCAAATCATGAAAACAAGCAGCAGTTCGAAGAAAGAAAACCAGCCGTCAGCCTTGGCCGGAAACCGCGGGCGGCCCGCGGAAATCAAGCGGCGCGGGATGCTCGGGGTTCTCGGCTCCAGCGGTCTGGCCCTGGTGGCCGGATTCGACCCGGTTGCCCGACTCTGGGTACGTCAGGTCGAAGCAGCCTCGTGCCCGTCGTTCGTGGATGCGCCCCCTCTCGACGGGGCGCTCCTCCTCGACGCCGCCTCGCGCGAGGCCGTCGCCAAAGACAAGGGCAACATTGCCCATGAGACTCCCTGCGCCGTGCTGCGTCCGGGCTCGGTCCAGGACATAAGCAAGATGATCCTGTACTGCCGCCGCCACCGCATCAAGGTGGCCGCCCGCGGACAGGGCCACACCACGTTCGGCCAGAGCCTCTCCGGCGGGCTGGTGATCGAGAATCAGTCCCTCGCCACCATTCATTCCATAGGCCCCGATGGCGCCGATGTCGATGCGGGCGTGCGCTGGAAAGACCTCCTGATCGCCTCCTTCGCCCAGGGGCTGACGCCGCCGGTCCTCACCGGCTATACGGCGTTATCTGTCGGAGGCACGCTCTCGGTCGGCGGCATTTCGGGCCGATACAACTCGGGCGCGCAGGTCGACCACATCCGTGAGCTCGAGGTGGTCACGGGGGCGGGCCAGATCAGGCGTTGCTCGATGAGGCAGAACCGGGATCTGTTTGAGGCAGTCCTCGCCGGCTTAGGCCAGTGCGCAGTCATTACGCGAGCCAGGGTGGATCTGATCCCCGCGAAACCGATGGCGCGTCTCTACAACCCCACGTACACGGACAATGCCACGTTCTTCCGCGACATGCGTACGCTGCTCCGCCGGGGTGAGCTCAATGAGTGCTTCAACATCTGTTTCCCGGCGCCGGGCGGGACCGGGTTTGTCTATCAGATCCAGGCGGTGAGCTACTTTAACCCTTCGAACCCTCCCGATAACGCCCGCCTCATGCGTGGACTAAGCGTGCCGGCCGCGGCGGTGCCCTTCCGTGACATGAGCTACCTGGATTGGGAATTGAATGTCGACGTGCTGATCGACTTCTTCCGCGCGACATTCGGTTGGGACGCCCTGATCAAGCCCTGGTTCGACGTCTGGCTGCCAGGGCGGGCCGCCGAGCGGTACGCAGGCGAGGTCATTCCGTCGCTCACGCCGCGCGACGTTGGCCCCCTCGGTTTCCTGCTACTTTTTCCGCTGCGGCGGTCGAAGCTGACCCGTCCCTTCTTCCGCCTCCCCGATGGCGGCGCCGATGACGACGATGGGGGCTTTGTCTATCTGTTCGACATTCTCACTGCCTCGGCTGCGCCCGGGCCCGACCCCGGCTTCGTTTCCGACATGCTGGCCCGCAACCGGCGCCTCTTTGAGAAGGCGCGCGCGGTAGGCGGCACTCGCTACCCGATCGGCGCGCTCAACTTCAGCCGCTACGACTGGCAACGGCAGTACGGGGAACTATGGGAGGAGTTCGCCGAGCGCAAGCGGCGATTTGACCCGGACAACATTCTCACTCCGGGCCCCGGGATCTTCCCGTAGTCTCGGGTTCACACCTTACCGGCTCAACCCGGGAAACCAGCAACCGCTTTGCAGATTTCTTGAGAGGATCGCGCTTTCCCAACCACCATGGATGCCACGCCGAGGTCGGTTGGTCGTGCCGGAGGTCGCTCACCACGTCACACAACGCGGCAACAACCGCCAAGTGGTTTTCGATTCTGACTTCGACCGGCAACTCTTCCTGGACCTGCTGGCCGGCTACGCCCCGCGCCACCGACTGTCGATCTTGGGATTCTGTTTGATGAGCAATCACTTTCACCTGGTCGCCCTACCAGAGCGCGAGGACTTCCCTCACACTCCCCCCCTCCTTCTTCCTCGGCGGACGGCCGGGAGCCCGCATCACTAAGCATCGACCGGTTTCGTGTTCCAGCCGCCGCCGCAACGCCTCTCCCCCCAATGGCAAACCGCGCGCCGTGGCCTCCCGAATCCGTTCGCTGATGGCCTCTTCCACCACGCTCGTCGCCAACACTTGCCGCCACCGCTCGGCATCGTACCATTTTCGCCATGCCAGTTTTTCCCCGGTTTTTCCCATACAAGCTTGCCACAACATATCCCGGAATGAGTAACAAGACGCAGTGCAGGTAGACCGGGTAGGCCATGCAGGTAGCTGCGCATCTCAGGCCCGCGAAGTCTCCTGCGAGAGTGGGGCTGGCTAGGCGACGGCGAGGACTGGCAGACCGTCGCTTCTCGACGCTTTTCGACTTTCAGGGTAGGCACCCCCGTCGCAACTCGCCCAAGCGCCGGGTTGTCACCGGCCGAGGCGCGGCGTACAGTAAGAGCACTCGCCGCATGGAGTTGACACCCGCAGTAACGGTACGGACCGCGCCGAGAACCGCGATCCTCATCCTCTTGGCGGAGGGAGTGGCCTCGGCGCAAACAGGTCTGGCTAGTCCGGCTGGAGGCGCCATAATGCTTCTCGCCTCAGGCGCGCTCGCACTCGTCGGCTTCGGAATGACAATCGCCGCCGGAATTCTACACCTGCGCCGAAGACCTTCGTTCGCGAAATTCCCTCTGCTCATCGGCGGCATCTTGCTGCTCTCACCCGCGCTCTGGTTTGCCATCGGCCTCGCGCCGATGCTTCTCCAGGACCTCTTTCCCCGCAACGAGTCCTGGGATTTCAGCGCCAGCCGGGATGTCACCGGACTCGATCCCAGGCGCCGCTCCTCCGTTGATCGCACCGAACACGATACCGAGTACGCCTTCCAAGGCTCCATCCGCTCCGCCATCCGGCTGCCCGGTGACCGGAGAATCGTGGGTCTGGCTTACATCATCCGGGTCGAAGCCATGCGCGGCCAGATCGTCAATCTCAACTGGCACGGCAAGAACCGGGGAACGGACGCGGTGTACGAAGAGACAAAGCAGATGCTCGAAACGCTGCGCATCGGCGCCGCGGCGATCGAGGCCTGGAGGACCAAGCTCCGCAACAGCGAGCCCAGCTCCTTCTCAACCGAGTCGACTGGCAAACCGCGGATTCGAGTCGAAATCCGGCGGGTGCCGGACGGTGGACTGCGCGGACTGAACGAGAAGTCCGATTGGTATTTGAGCGTTGAGGCCGAATGGCCGCCGGCGCCGCGTTTGTAGCGGGAGGATTGCATATGGATTCCCTGTTCTCCCAGATCCTCGCCGTCCTCGGGTCCGTAGGCGCAGGCGTTTTCGCGATGTGGGTGTTCGAGCGCTTGGTAGGCAAGAAGATTGCGGCGATGCATCCTCGTTCAAAAAGGCGGATGCTTTTTGCCACGCTCGTCTGGTGTTTCCTTCTGACGCCGGCCGCGGGATATGGCATTTGGCGGCTCCTCATCGTCCGCTCCAAAGCGCGCGCGGCCGCTCCCGCCGATGCCGATTTCGTGTTGCTCGCAGGCTCCGTCGAACTCGCCGTTCTCGCGGGCTTTCTCGGCTTTTTCTTGTCCGGAATCCTGCTCTCGCTCTTAGTGGAGCCGGCTGAATGGCTGGCGGCACCGGTCCTGGCGCCACTCTTGAGCGTTGTCGTCTTGGGGCCGCTACTTTTGCTCGCGGCGGCGTTGACAGATTGGCACACCGTCGTCTCCCCCGCCGGGATCCGTTTCGACCCGCTGCTTTCATGGACAGCGCGTTCCTTCACCTACGACCAGATTCGCTCGATCCGCACCGCGCCCTCGTGGATCGATTCGAACGGCGCCGAGGAGTTTGTTCGCGAATACGTCATCTGCTTTCACGACGGCTCGGTTTGGGGAACGATGTGGACCTCGGCCGCCTTCCGCCCGCCGGACAAGTCGCGCCTCGCGGATCTGGCCGTCACACGTAGCGGCGTTAAGTTAACGGAGTTGAAGCAGTTGACCGCCGGCGCAATCGCCTGCGCCCCACTCCCAGTCCGCCGTTAACCGCTCTCAGCGCCCATGTCGCTTAGCGCTTAAAAAAAAGGAAAAAAAAGAAAAAAAGGGGACGGCCTGATCTGCGTGATTTTCTTTTCGGACGCCCCCTGCCGCTAGCTAAGCTAGGACGGTGGCGACAAAGGTCAGGCGGGACAAAGGTTCGATTTCGTACCAGCGTCTTCCTGTCGAACCCGCGTGAGTCTGGTAAACCGCGCCGTCCGCCGATCCCCCAAGCCCGTCTCCATCCGATGAGATTTCTCCGCAACTCATTCTTCGGGCTAACGCCTTGCACTGAAGCCACTTAGCTACCCATTTCCCTGCCTCTCATACCTGCCCGCGAATTCGCCGATTTTTCCGTTCATTTACTGGCCAATCTTTCACCGCGCACGGCATCTAAGTCAAGTCAGTTCAATAGGTTAGTGCGCTTGCAAAAGATTGGACCAGTAAATGAGCGCGTTACCAGCCAATCGACGCGTCTTTTCAATCGCTTCGCTCTCATTTTTCGGTGACGTCACGATTGGCCGGTAAACGCGATCACAAGGGTCTCGGATTTATTTTGCCGGCATGAACTTCTGATATTCCCGTCACTTACAGAAAATCCCTTCTTTCCGGAACCTCTTGACCCTTGAATCCCCATGTCACAGTGAAAGTGGGAGACGTGATTCATGCGTCTTTGTACTGTTTGCGCACACTCGGAATACGACCGGAGCAATGCCGGTTGGACCGGCGAAGACTCCAACGAGATCCACATCCTCGTCGAATGCGACACGACCGTCGTCGTGTCCACCCTCACCTGGGAACAGGTGCGCCTTGGTGTTGACCACACCCTCGACCATGCCTCTCGCTCGATTCCTGCCCTCTCGGCCTTTTGGGTCTGGACCTGGACCAGCCCTATCCACGGAAGCAAGCCCCCCCGTGTTTCGTTTGTTTCGTTATGTTTCGATTGGATTCAGACCACGATCTCCCATGGTTTCAACTACATAACCTCGATTGGAGGCGGTTTTGTTTCGATAAAAAAATATTCTGACGCTGTGCCAGTCTCTCCGCCGCTACCGCCAAACGGTATACTGTGGTCCAACGCCATGGTATCGGTGAGACCACTTCTCCGCTTGGCAATCTTCGTCCCATGCGTCGTGTCCCTGGTTCGCGCGGACGCGGGACTTGATCTCTTTGAGAAGCAGATTCGCCCCGCCCTGGCCGAACGCTGTTTTACCTGCCACTCGTCGCAAAGCCGGCAGCCGATGGGAGGCTTGCGCCTGGATTCACGCGAAGCGCTGCTGCGCGGCGGCAAATCCGGAGCCGCCGTCGTACCCGGAAATGGCGCCGCCAGTCTGCTCATCCAGGTGTTGGAGCAAACCGCGAAGATCAAGATGCCGCCCAGCGGAA
>JBJXGR010000321.1:0-6198 GCA_046160045.1 Bryobacteraceae bacterium | reverse complement strand
TAACCCCTGCCTTTGGCAGGCCGATTGCTCCTTCGGCCGGGTAATCCCCGGGGAGGTGGCTATGCAAACAGCGACAGCCGGGCAGCGGGAGGCTTTGCGCACGCTGCCGGGAGACGATGTCCGGCAGATCCTTTGGCGCTTCGCCGACCGCTACGACCTGCAAATGCTGGTGCATTCCGTCCGGACCGTGGCTCGCGGGCCTGTGGCCCGCCTGGTCGCCGGCGGAGCCCGCAATACCCACGAGTGGACACCGGAAAAGCAGGAGATGCTGACCGCCTTCGACGCCGCTGGAATCACCAGCCTTTCCGTTGATGCCGAGTACGGCGGATTCCTGAGCGGACCGAAGAACTTCGCCCTCGCCCTGGCGGCATTCGAACTGGCGTGGGTGGATGGCGGCGCCGCCACCGCCAGCCTGGCGGGTGCGTTGGGGCTGGCGCCCATTCACGAGCGTGGAACCGCGGAACAGAAAGCGATCTACATGTCCGGTTCGGTGCCGCATCCGGAAGGCGGGGTCAGGCGGGGGGCGTTCTGCCTCACGGAGCCACTGCCCTATGTGGGCGTCGAGACGGGCTTGCTCTCCGGAAAAGCGCGGATCGCCGAATGGCCGGAAGGCGGCGAACCCGTGCTCGAGATCTCGAAGCGCGGCCGGTTTATCACCAACATGGGCTTCGCCAATTTCGTGACCGCCGCGGTGGACTCGGGCGATGAACGGATCAAAGGATCGTGCATCGTGATCCTGGAAGAGAGCGATCCGGGAGTGTTCGATCGCGGGACACCGACCAGGAAGCTGGTCCATCAGCTTTCTTCCACCTGCGATCCGGTGTTTCAGTTGCGCGTGCCGGCCAGCCGTATCGTCGGCGGATACAGCGTCAGGAACGGAGTGATTGTTCCGAACTGCTCGCACGGCGAGGTGATCGAGGCGGTGTTCAAGCGCACGCGAGTGACGGTGGGGCTGATGACGGCCGCCAAACTGCTGTCGGCGGTGGAGCCGGTCATTCGGTACCAGCGCGAACGCTTTCGCGGCGGGGAAGCCGTGGCGCCGGGGTCGCCTCGCTTCGAAATGGGCCTGCAGCAGAAAGAGGACGCATTGCACCGGCTGCTCGATGTCTGGGCGACCGGGGAAGCCGCCGCGTCTCTTGGCTTCGCCACCGCCCGCCTGTTCGACGAACTCGATCCTGTGGAGCGCGAGAAAGACCGGCTGCTGGCCGAACAGGGCATTCATGGGGGCAGCGCGGAGTTCAAAGCGCTGCGCAAGCGCATGCCGCAAGTAATTCAGTTGATTCTGCAGGGCCGCGAGGTCGAGGCCGACCCACTCGACCGCTACCTGATCCTGGATGCCCAGGCGAACGTCCTCTGTCCCGCCACCAAGCTTTGGAATACCGGGCATGGGGCGAACATGATGCGCGAGGCCGTCAGCCTGATGGGCGGATACGGAATCACGGAAGACTGCCCCGGCTTCCTGCCGCAGAAGTGGATGGACTCTCAATTGGAAGCGACCTACGAGGGACCGGAGGCCGTGCAGCGCCGGCAACTATCCGTCACGATGACCAACGAGATCTTCCTTGCGTTGTGGCGTAAGTGGATTCGCGAGATGCGCGAGATTGCCGGAGGTAAGCCGGGGTCCGGCGCGTGCACCCTCGCCACGGCGATGCAGATGTGGCTGTGGACGCTCGAGCATCTGTTGTCGCATACCGACGCGGATGGAACCAAGCTATACTCGAGCACCCGCCACGGCGTCACCTTTGCCCTGGCCGACGCGTTGTGCTGGCTGCTGGCGTCGCGGTTTCAGATCCTCGACCTGCTAGAACTGGAGGCGCAAGGTCAGAACAACGCCGTGGTTGCCGAGGGATTGGAAGGCACGGTCAACTTCCTCTCGGACCTGTGCCACATCCAGTCGTCGCGCGCCGGAGGCGAGGCCGGCCGCATCGCCGCTGAACTCGTGTTCGGGTACAACCGCCACCCGGCCTGGGACTCGCCCGACTATGCCGGTTGCTATCGGGCCGACGAATTGATCGCGATCGAAAGCCTGGTGCCGGGGATCTCGGCCGGCGTGATCGACGTGGTGGAAGAAGACGGCAGCCATCCCCACAAGGCCGGGCCGTGTGTGCAAACGCGCGGGCTCGAGTCGTTCCAGCGGATGCGTACGAAACTTGACGGGTGTCTCACCGGGTCCATGCTAGCCAAGGACCGCGCCGCGGCGGCGCTGCAGAAAGTCATGATCCCGGCCGCGCTGGATTACCCGGCGTGATCATGGACCGCGAGCGCATGGAGGTTGACATTGTCTGCGTCGGCTTCGGGCCGGCGGCGGGTGGGTTTCTCTCTACGCTGGCGCGGCGGCTGAGCGATGCGGAGAAGCCGCCGCTCGAAAGCCGTGCGATGCCCGGGATGCCGCCTCAGGTGATCTGTTACGAGCGCGCCGATGGCATCGGCTACGGTGTGTCCGGCGCGGTGACCCGCGCGCGAGGCATCCGGCAGTCGTTCCCCGATCTCGACCGGGCGCAGGTCCCGATGGCCGCGCCCGTGGTTCGTGAAAAGCTGGTCTATCTGTTGGATCCGGATGGCGCGAGCCGCCGGTCGACTACCGTGAAGCTTGCGGACGCGGTCGTGCGCCCCTTCTGCCGCGATCGCGCGTACGAATTGCCGTTCCTGCCCGGATTCCTCAACAAGCACGGCGGGCTCGTGCTCTCCCTTGGGCAGTTCAACCAGTGGGTCGGCGAGCAGTTGATGGCGGGCGGCATGGTGCAGATCTGGCCGTCGATGCCGGTGGCTGAGGCGCTCCTCAAAGACAGCAAGGTCAGCGGAGTTCGTTTGTTGGATCAGGGCGTGAGTGCGAAGGGCGATCCCGAAGCCGGGTATCTGCCAGGGATGGACGTGGGCGCGCGGTTGACGGTTGTTGCCGATGGGCCGGTCGGCGCCGTCGGCCGGCAACTGGACCGCGTATTCCGCAAACCCGATCCGGACCCCCACGAAGAATGGGCCGTCGGGTCGAAAATGGTGATCGAACTGCCCGAGAGCGTCGATCTCGAGCCCGGCACCGTGATTCACACCATTGGCTACCCGGAGCCGGAGATCTTTGGGTTTTTGTATGTGCATCCCGACCGGCTGGTCTCGGCCGGCATCTTTATTCCGTCGTGGTTTGCAAATCCAGTCCGCACCTCCTACCGCTACCTGCAGCACTTCATCCAGCATCCGTACCTGTGGCGGTGGCTGAAAGGCGGCCGGATGGTGAGTTGGGGCGCGAAGTCGATTCAGGAGGCCGGGCGGCGCCGGGAACCGCTACTGGCCGGAGACGGATTTGCTCGCATCGGCGAAGGCTCCGGGAGCACCAACGTGCTGGCCAACTCAGGCGTCGACGAAGCCTGGACAACGGGCGTCCTGTTAGGGGAAGCCGTCGTGGAACTGCTGGAGCAGGGGAGAGACTTCACGCGCGAAGCACTGGAGGAGACGTACGTCCGGAGGCGTCGATCGAGTTGGGTGGACGAAGGCGCGCGCAAGGCCGAAAAGGCGCGCAACGGCTTCGCGTGGGGCTTTGTTCCGGGCATGATCGGAATGGCCCTGGCGGGATTTAGCGGCGGGCGGTTCTCGTTCCCGGGCGGCGAGCCTGCGGGTCCAAACAGCATCGAGAAGCACTATGGGATTCCCGCGAAGGAAGCGGCCGCGATTCGGGAAGCCTGCGCGGCCGGGAAGAAACCACTGCACGATGCTCTGATGGATCGCGCCGGATGGCCGGCGATTCCCAACGATGGTCAACTGCTCGTCAGCCTGCAGGATGCCCTGCTGGTGGGTGGGAAAGTCCAGGCGCAGCCAGGATACGCCGATCACGTCGTGTTCATCGAGCCGGAATCGTGCCGCTCCTGCGGCCAGCAGGTTTGCGTCGAGATCTGTTCGGGAGAGGCGATACGCGCCGGGGAGGACGGCGTGCCGGCGTTCGACCGCGAGAAGTGCGTCCACTGCGGCGCCTGCTTCTGGAACTGCAAGGACGCCAATATCGAGTTTTCGGCCGGCCCGGGTGGCCTGCACTCTACGCTCAACTAGGAACTCGCATGAATGGATATTCGATTGTGGTCTGCGGAGGTCTGGCGCCGGACCCGCTGCAAACCCTGGAGCCCGCCCCGGGACCGGCGTTGAAGAACGAACTGTTGCTGCCCGCGGTACTCGACCCTTGGGCGGCACACGCCCTGTTTGAGGGGGCGCACCTGGCCAAAGCCGTTCCCGGCAGTAAGGTCTGGCTGGTTAGTTTGGGTCCCAAGGCCAAGCTTCAGCAACTGATGATGAGCGTGGCGCAGAAGGTGATCTTCGAACTGGTGGCGCTCGATGGTCCCGGTGGCGGATTCACCGACAGCGGGGCCCTCGCCGAAGTGCTCGCCGCCGCAATCGAGGCGATTCCCGCGCTCGACCGCCCGCGCCTGATCCTGGCCGGCGGTTGGGAGTCCGCCACGCGCGGCGCCGGAACCACGATGCAGCGGGTCGCGGAGCGCTTGGGGATCATCGAGCAGTTCCAGGGTGTCGATCAGTTGACGGTCCAGGCCGATGGCAGTTTCCGCATCCTCGAGCGCGCGGAAGGCGGCCGGCACCAAGTCTCGATTTGCGAAGGCCCGCCGGTCCTGCTAGGTTGGGCCACCGGCAATCTGCTGGAGCCCCCCAACAATCCGCAGATCGGCATGATGAACATGCGAGGCATCCTGCCCGCGCTCCAGAAGGCGAAGCCAGCCGCAGTCACGGCGGGCAGCCTTACGTTCGAGAGTGTGGTCTTGCCCAAACAGCGGCGCGCGACGCGCGTCGAGAAGAACCTGACCCCGGACGAGATCGCCCGCGAAATCGTGGCTTGGATGGACGGAGAGGCCCAATGAAGGTTCTGGTATTGATCCACACCGACGACACGGGCGCGCCGGGACGCGCCGGTCTGGAGGCGGTCGCCGCGGCCCGCCTTCTCGGGGGCGACCTGACCATCGGCTTGGTGGGCGCGGCCGTGGACGCGACTTTGCTTGCGGGCGCGGGGGCAAGCCAGGTTCTTGCCGTGGCGGGCCCCGAGTTTGGGGTCTCCCGGTACGCGACGGACCGCGCGGCCGCCCTAGCCTTATTGGAGGCAGCCGCGCCGGAGGTGATCCTCGCCGCTGGAACGGAGCGCTGGAGGCGTACCCTTCCCGGTGTTGCCGGAACGGTGGACAGCCATGTCACGGGAATCGAACTCCAGGACGGCGAGATCCGGGCGCACCGCTGGTATTATCGCCAGCGGATGGAGGCGGCGTTCACCCGGACGGTCCGACCCTGGATGCTGCTGATCGAACCGGGCGCCTTCCTGGCATTCTCAGGCTCGGGTGAGGCGCCGGCGATCGAACTGTTGTCCTCTCCCGCTGTTACCACGCGAACCAGGGTCGAGGGTTTCGTCTCCCCGCCCGCTGGGGAGCAGACGATCCGGCCGGAAGCCGATGTCCTTCTCGTGGCCGGCGCAGGATGGACCAAGAAGCAGAAGGATGGCCAACCACACGTCGACCGCGCCGCCGTGCTGATCCTCGACTTCCTGCGTCAGACTCGCGCCTCTCTGGGTTCCAGCAAATCTCTGGTCGACCTGAGCGGCGAAGGGCAAACGGTGCTCCCCTTTTTGACGCACCTCAACCAGGTAGGGCAGACCGGCGCCACGCCGCGCCATCCCAAAGGCCTGGCCACCTGCTGTCACGGTGAAGAACCGCACGTCGTGGGGTGGCGGTTCGTCTCCGAACGGCGCGCCGTCAATCTCGATCCCAATTGCGGGTGGGCCCACGGCAAGGCGGATGTCCTGTATGTTGCGGATGCCTTCGAGGTGATGGAAAAGGTGAATGCCTTGCTTGGCGCACGCACCGCGGGGTAGCATGGGTCTTCACAACCCATGACCACTGTTTCCTACTTTTCGCTCGTCGTCCCGAACAAAGCCGGTGAAGGCGCTCGCATTTTGAACGCGCTCAAAGAAGCCGGAGTCAACCTGATTGCGCTCTGGGGGTATCCGGTCAAAGGAAAAAAGGCGCAGGTGGACCTTGTGCCCGAGGATGCGCCCGCCTTCCAGAAGGCAGTCAAAAAGCTCGGCATCGATCCAGGAAAGAAGCGGCCGGCCTTCCTCGTCAGCGGCGAGGATCGGGTAGGCGCGATTGCCGATGCGATGTCCGCGCTTGCGGCAGAAGGAATCTCGGTTTGGGCGGCACAAGCCGTGAGCCCCGGCGGAGG
>JBJXGR010000320.1:0-8251 GCA_046160045.1 Bryobacteraceae bacterium | reverse complement strand
CATAGCTGGCCGGATCACTTCATCCACGTTCTGCGCCCGGCTGGAAAAGTACAACAGCATCTCGGCCGTGGGCGACAACTCCCGGTTGGCCGGGTCGAGGAGAATGTCGCGGATGCGCCCTCCGATGCGGGTTCCGCCCGGTTCCGCGGTCTCGATCACTTCCCGCCCGGCCGCGCGGAATCGCTCGGCCAGCAGGCGGATCTGGGTCGTCTTCCCGCTTCCGTCCATGCCTTCGAAGGTGATGAACAAACCGCGATGGGTCATCCGGAACGCGCTTGTCATGAACCGTCCACCGGAGAGCAGCGTGGGCAGAGGTCATGCTCGCTTTTTGGCAATTCTTGAACCCCTATTGTCCTACACCCGCGGTTCGAGGATGCCGGCTCGCGGCCCGGCCGTCGCGAAGCGCCGACCGCGCAATCGTCTTCAGGATGAGTGCATGGGGGGCGCCGGTCCCGAACGTTTGCACATCTGGCGGATAATGGAATCCGTGAGGCCATGATCGACGAGATCCGGGCACGGTTCAAGGGGCGCGACTACGAGTACTCCCTCCACGCGGTTGATCAGAGTCTCCTCCGTAGGATCACAGCTCACGAGGTGGAGGAAGCCGTCGCGGCGGGTGAAGTCATCGAGGTCTACCCGGGTGACAAGTACGGACCGAGTTGCCTGATTTTCGGACGGACCCTGGCGGGAAGGCCGTTGCATATTCAATGTACGTACCCATCTCGGGTTGTGCTAAAGATCATCACTATATACGAACCCGACGAAACAAAGTGGATCGAGTTCAGAAGACGGAGGGAGATATGAGGTGCGATGTTTGTGGTGCCGGCGAGAGGCGGGAGCAGTTGATTCGTTACAGCCTGTCTATTGATGAGGGTTTTGTGGTGATCGACCATGTCCCGGCAATCGTGTGTTCCCGCTGCGGTGAAATCAGCCTGCGACCGGAAGTTGTGGAATCCTTGCAGAAGACGATCTGGGGAAAGCGCCCGCCGGCGAGAGTGATCGACACGCCGGTGTACGAATTCGTTTCCTGAGGTGAGACAAACCGCGATGGATCATCCCGCAAGCTCATGTTTTCCTATACGACCGGCTGGACGGTGGTGCGCCTAGCAGCAACTGGCCGTCTCGAAGCTCCCGACAATCCCCTATTCGAAGACGTGGCGGCCTGGCGGCCTTGGCAACTGGCCTATACTAACAGCAGGAAATCCGTGACTGCCGCTTTTACAACCCAGATCGAGATCGACGGCGAGGGCGTTGCCTGGATCGGCGGAACGAGGGTCAAGGTCATTGAGGTCGTGCTGGACAAGATCGCCTACGGCTGGAGCCCGGAGGAGATCCACTTTCAGCACCCCCCCCCTGACTCTGGCCCAAATCCACGGTGCTCTTACCTTCTATTACGAGAACCAGCAGACGCTCGACGCGGAGATCAGGCGACGGCTGACCGAAGCTGTCGAGCTTTCTGCTCAGGCTTCCGACCCGGATTTCCGCCGCAAGTTGATTGATCTGAAGAGTACTCTTTGACTGTCGCCTTCTACATGGACGTCCATGTGCCTCGCGCTGTCACGATCGGTTTGCGGCTCAAAGGGATCGATGTCCTGACAGCGCAGGAGGATGACATGGCTCGAGCCGACGACGATTCCCTCTTGACGAGGGCATCCGAACTCGGTCGCGTTCTGTTTACACAGGATGATGACCTGCTGCGAGAAGGCACTCGGCGGCAGAAAGCGGCCGAGTGGTTTTCAGGCATCGTGTATGCCCATCAACTGGACATCACCATAGGTCAGATGGTGAGGGACCTCGAACTGATCGCCAAGGCCACAACCATGCGAGGAATGGCACTGTAAGATTGAACACCTCCCAATCAGATAGCGAGCAGATACGAGGTCGCCACTCCTTCGGCTGATCAAGGCGAGAGTCGCGCAGGGCCATTCCGGACCGGACTTCCTCGCGACCCCGCCGTCCCCAGTTCAGTACAATACGGGCTGATGTTCAGACTCATCGTGCCCGCTATGCTCTTTCCGCTCCTCTCTGGTGCCCAGGAGTGGACTCATTACGGCGGCGACGCGGGCAGCACCAAGTTTTCCTCCTTGAAACAGATTCATCGCGGCAACGTGGGACAGCTTCGCGTGGCCTGGACCTACCGTAGCAGCGACTTCTCCGACGGCACCAAGCTCACCGTCCGCAGCGCTTTTGAATCAACTCCCCTGGTGATTGATGGCGTCATGTACTTCACCACGCCGTTCAACCGCCTGATCGCCCTGGACGCGGAAACCGGAAGGGAATTGTGGGTCTTCGATCCGCACATGGACAAGGAATCCGCGCTCGGGCTCTTCATCCACCGCGGAGCGGCTTTCTGGACCGACGGCAAACAGAAGCGGCTCTTCTACGGCACCCAACGCGGCAGACTGTACTCGATCGTTGCCGAAACCGGAAAGCCTGACGACAGTTTTGGAGGCGGGGGGTCCATCGACCTACGCCAGGGCGCGGCGGACAAGTTCCCCGGCAAGGCCTACGGGATGACGTCGCCGCCGTCGATCTACAAAGACCTGGTGATCTGTGGCGCCATGACCGCCGACGGCGAGCCGCAGGGACCCTCCGGTGTCGTACGGGCCTTCGACGCCCGGACCGGTAAGGAAGTCTGGCGGTTCGACCCCATCCCCAGGCCTGGCGAGTTTGGCAACGACACCTGGGAAAAAGACTCCTGGAAGGACCGCGCGGCCGCTAATGCCTGGTCGATCCTGACCGTCGATCCGGAGCGCGGCATGGTCTTCCTTCCGCTCACCTCCCCCGCCACCGATTTCTGGGGGGGAGACCGCAAAGGCGCAAACCTGTTCGGCGATTGTGTCGTGGCGCTGGATGCAAAGACCGGAAAGCGGATCTGGCACTTCCAGACGATTCATCACGACATCTGGGACTACGACCTTCCCGCTGCTCCCAACCTCGTGGAAGTCCGCCACGGAGGGAAGCGCATTCCGGCCGTCGCGCAGATCACTAAAACCGGATTCGTCTTTCTGCTCGATCGCCTGACCGGCAAACCGCTTTTTGAGATCGAGGAACGGCCCGTTCCGAAGAGCGAAGTTCCCGGCCAGGAGACCTGGCCCACTCAGCCGTTTCCCGTAAAACCCCCTCCCTTCGCGCGGCAGAGCATGCGTCCCGACGAGTTGAGCACTGTCACTCCCGAGCATGGCGACTTCTGCGCAAAACTCACGGAAGGAGCGGTCTTCGGCTCGTTGTACACGCCAGTCGGTTTCAAGCCCACCGTTCTGTTCCCCGGTACCAATGGAGGCGCCAACTGGGGCGGTGCTTCGTTCGACCCTGGGACCCAGACCCTGTACGTGAATTCCATGGATGTCGGGATGATGCTTCGCATGGTCCAGCGGCCCGAAGGTTCCCTCATCCCCTATCGGACGCAAGGCATGGGTACGCCAAATTCACGGTTCTGGAACCAGGATCTGTGGTCGTGCCAGCAGCCTCCGTGGGGCCACCTGACGGCGATCGATCTGAACAAGGGCGAGTTCCGTTGGCGCAGCGTTCTGGGCGTGGTGGACAAACTGATCGAAAAGGGAGTTCCTCCCACGGGCACGGCGAACATCGGCGGGTCCATCGTCACGGCGGGAGGGCTGGTGTTCATCGGAGCGACGAACGATTCCCGCTTTCGCGCCTTCGACAAAGACAGCGGCGAGGAATTGTGGGTCACCCGTCTGCCGGCCAGCGCGCACGCGACGCCAATGACCTATAAAGGAAAGAGGAGCGGCAAGCAGTATGTCGCCATTGCCGCGGGAGGCGGCAACAAATACAACTCCGTCTTTACCGACTCGCTGGTGGTCTTCTCGCTGCCCTGACGGCCTTCGCGGGCGCCACGGTCGACTTCCGCCATCCCAGGCATGCGCCGTTGAAGTTGAAGTGCACCTACTGCCACGAGAACGCGGAGCGCGCCGAGCGCGCGGGATTGCCCGCCGCCGAACGGTGCATGACCTGTCACAGCGAAGTTCTCAAAGAGAGCGAGCCCATCCGGGTGCTGGCCAGCCAGGCTAAGGACTCCAAGCCTTACTCACCGCAACGGGTGAATCGCATTCCCGACTTTGTGTTCTTCAGCCACGCGCGCCACAAGAAGGCCGCCGTCGACTGCGCCGAATGCCACGGGCCCGTGTACGTTGAGGACGCCCGGCAGGCCTTTCTTCCTGCGACAATGAAGACTTGCGTGGATTGTCACAAGACCCGCAAGGCTTCCGTGTCCTGTACGATCTGCCACGAACTGAATCAATAAGTGATCCCCTTTTATGAACCGAAGGACCGCCATTGCACTGGCGCTGTCACCGGCGCTGCCTGCGCTCGCCGCACCCAAACCGAAGCTCGTGCTGGCGATCATGGTGGACCAGTTCCGCTACGACTATCTGGTCCGGTTCCGAAGTGAGTACAAGGGCGGCTTGGACCGCCTGCTCACCCGCGGCGCTGTCTTCACCAACGCGCAGTACGAGCATTTTCCCACCGTCACCGCGATCGGGCACAGCACCTTCCTGAGCGGAGCGACCCCATCCATCAGCGGCATCATCGGTAACGATTGGTTCGACCGCGCCTCCGGCAAGACGGTCACCAGCGTCGAGGACTCGAGAGTCCGCCAACTCGGCGGTAGCGGAAACAAAGGCGCCTCGCCACACCGGTTGCTGGTGAGTACGGTGGGCGACGAATTGAAGATCGCCACCGAAAGCAAAGCGCGGGTGATCGGAATCTCCCTGAAGGACCGCTCCGCCATCCTGCCCGTCGGCCACATGGCGGATGGCGCGTTCTGGCTGGACAGCAGGACTGGCCAGTTCGTGTCCAGCACCTTCTACTTCCCGGACCTGCCGGCGTGGGTGAAGGACTTCAATGGAGGCAAGCCGGCGGACCAATATCTAGGGGCGAAGTGGGATCTCAAGCCGTACGCCAACACCGTCCATGAGCTGTCCACAACCGCGGACGAGAAGTTTTATAATTCGCTGGCGCCCACTCCCTACGGGAACGAGTTGATCGAGGCACTGGCGGAACGCGCAATTGTATCCGAACGTCTGGGGCGCGGACCGGCGACGGATCTGCTCGCGTTGAGTTTTTCTTCGAACGACTACGTGGGCCACGACAAAGGGCCGGACTCGCCCGAAGTCCATTCGATTTCGGTGCACACGGACCGCCTGCTCGACAAGTTGTTCCACTACGTCGACGCGCAGGTCGGGATGCAGAATGTCCTCGTGGTGCTCTCGGCCGACCACGGCGTGGCGCCGTTGCCGGAGGTCACGGCTTCCCGGCGGATGCCGGGGGGCCGGATGCCGGCCAAGATTATTCAAGACACGGTGAAGACAAAGCTCTCCGAGAAGTTCGGCGAAGGCCAATGGATCCTGAGTCCGTCGGACCACTCGTTGTATCTCAATCGCCCGCTGATCCAGCAGAAAGTCCTCGATGAGCGGGAGGTTCAGCGCGTGGCCGCGGAGGCAGCGGCTTCGGTGCCGCATGTTGCCAGGGTGTATACCCGGTCACGCCTGGCCTCCAGCACACAAATGGAAGACGCGGTCGGCCGCCGCGTGCTGAACGGGTATCATGACGGCCGCGGCGCCGATCTGATGATCGTGCTGGACCCCTATTGGATGTACTCGTCCAAGGGCACGACCCACGGATCGCCGTACGCCTACGACACTCATGTACCGTTGATCCTGATGGGGCCCGGCGTCAAGCCGGGGGGATACTCCAACGGCGTCGCGGTAAACGACATTGCACCGACCGTGGCTCGCCTGGTGGAGGCCGATCTTCCCAGCGGATCGGTGGGGCGCGTTCTGACCGAGGCCCTTGCGCCGGGGCCGCTGCCCTCAACCTCCAAGAGTAACGGCCGCTAGCCACACAAGTGGCGCCGGTCTCCGACCGACGCTCCCTTCTCGGTCCAAGAGCGTGCAGGATCGCTCGAAATCGCAAGTAAGAGACCGGCGCTGCGGTGGTGAAGTCCTGCACGACGGATCTTCGATCCACACGGCCGGTCGGAGACCCGCGCCACGAGCGGGACCGGACTCTTCCAAGATACGGCAGGTCGTCAGATCCGCCGGATCAGCGACCGGTTGATCGTCCGAATGCTCGTCTGCCCGGCAAGCCCCATCGAGAGCTTGGTCTCGGCGGCCAGCATCCACAGGACACGCTCCACGCCCGCCTGGCCGAAGGCCCCCAAGCCCCAGAGCGGGGCGCGCCCGATCATCACCGCCTTGGCTCCCAACGCCAAGGCTTTCACAATGTCGCTCCCGCGCCGGATGCCCCCGTCCATCAATACCGGCACCTTTCCGCCGACCGCGTCGACGCAGTCCGGCAGAGCCTCCAACGTGGCGATCGCCCCATCCAGTTGCCGCCCTCCATGGTTGGAGACGACGATCGCGTTGGCGCCGCGTTGGACCGATAGGGCCGCATCCTCGGGATGAAGAACTCCCTTGATCAGGATCGGGATGTCAGAGCCGCTGCGCAGCCAATCGATGTAGTTCCACGTCATGGCCGGCATGTGGGGCTGCCACATCGCCGCGCGGGCCGGATTGATCGCCTTGAAAGTCTCGCCGGGCTTCGGCACCCCGCCCCGCATGTAGCCGTAGTCGAACCGGTTCCGATTGTTGCGGTCGCGATTGGACTGGTAGGGATTGTCGATCGTGACGACAATGCCGCGAATCCCGTTGTCCTCGCAGCGCCGGGCGTAGTCCTGCGCCGCCTGCTTGCCGGCGTGTCCGGTGGTGTTGGACCACCACTGAATGGACTGACCTTCTTCGATGACCTTCTCCGGTCCGACGGCGGAGCAGATCGGCACCTTCATCTTCGCGGCGGCGCGCGCGACGACGATGTCGGCATCCGGCATCACCAGGTTTTTTCCGCCAGTGGGAGCAATGATGAGCGGCGATTCCAACTGGAAGCCGAGAAGGTCCTGCGACATGTCGACATTGCTGACGTCGACCATGAAACGGGGCACCAGCGACCAGCGCCGGAAGGCCTCCCGATTGGCCTTCAAGGTCAGTTCGTCCTCGACGCCGCCCGCGATGAAGTCATAGGCCAGTTTGTGCATCTTGCGCCTGGCGACCGCCTCGAACTCGTGGACATTCACTGGCCCCAATACGTCGTCATCCATCGATTCGGCCGGCAACAGCGGCGAGGACGCCACCAATCCCATCAAGGCGCGAAAGGCTTCCCGTCGATTCATCGTTTCTCCTTCAGTATCCCGGCGGCGCGCGCGGCCGTCTCCTGGACCAGGAATCCCATTTTCGGATGGCTGGGCTCGAGATCCGGCCGCAAGCCATATTCTTCAAGGGCTTCCGTGCAGGTTGGGCCAATCGAGGCGATCGCGGCGCGGCGCAGTCCATCCCGCACTTCGCCGGCGAGGCTCATGGATTCGGCCACCTGAAATAAATGATGCACCTGCACCGCCGTTGTGAACAGTGCGACGTCTATCACTCGGTTCGCCAGGCGCCGGACGGCCTCGCGCAGAGGCTCCAGGTCGAGGGGCAACAACCATTGATACACACGAACGTTCGTGACGGCGGCGCCGCGCTCCCGGAATGCCGAAACCAGGGCGGGATTCGGCCGGCCGTATTCCTGGATGGCGATCCGCCGCTCAGGACGGCCTTCGGTCGCAGCGACGAGTTCCCGCCAGGTATTCGGCTCCGGAACCATCACGGTTACCGGCACCTGGAGTTCGCGCAAGACCGCGGCCGGCTTGGGCCCGCGCGCCACGACGGTGACCTCTCTCAGCGCGGCCGGAAAACGTTCGGGCGGATACCGGGTGGCCAGCAATTGATGAAGATAACGGGTTCCCACGCCCGTCAGCAGGACCATCATGTCGAACTCTTGCGCGAACAGTCGCTTGGCGAAGTCGAACGCCTCCTCATTGGCTTCGATCGGCGCCTCCCGCAGGGAAGGCGCCACAAACGGGGTTCCCTCCCGCTTGCGAATGAGGACTTCGATCTCGGCGGCGCGGCGGCTCTCCAACGCCAGCACCTGAAGCCCGGCTAGAGACATTGGCACACATTATAGGACAGGCCCGGCGTCGCCACCGGCAACTTTACCCGGCGGTGGTTTTTTTGGTCAGTCTTCTTGGCACCGATGTCCCCTCCATCGGGTTACAAAACGAATCAAAAAAAGGCCCGCAGCCCCCGACCGTCAGAAGATGTAAGAAAATCAAAAGCGGCCTTTTCAATAGCTTTTCCACGCCTGGAGACCTTGCCAGACGCCCTACAACGCGTTCTGCGACGTCGACAAGGGATTTCGC
>JBJXGR010000319.1:0-19521 GCA_046160045.1 Bryobacteraceae bacterium | reverse complement strand
ATCGAGAGCTATGTCCGGTGGGGCTGGGTGGAGCGTAAGCGCGGCGTTTACGACTGGAGCTACTACGACGCCCAGGTGGCCGAGATCGAGAAACACGGGCTGCAGTGGTTCCCCATGCTGCTGGCCGGCTCCGGCTATGCGCTGCCCGCCTGGCTTTACGATTCCCCGGACAACTTCGGCTTCAGGTGCCTGGAACACGGCATCAAGCACGACACGCAGTCGATCTTTCATCCTTTCCAGACCGAGTACGCGAGCCGCTTCATCCGCGAGTTCGGGAAGCGTTACGGCGGAAAGAAGGTTCTGCTTGGCATTCGTCTGGGACCGAGCGGCGACTATGGCGAAGCGCAGTATCCCGCGCGGGGGCCCGGCTACCAGTTCAAGGATTCGCACACCCACATCGGCTACTGGGCTGGAGATCCCCTGGCACAGGCCGATTTCCGCCGCTACCTCCAGGGCGTCTACAAGAACATCGGTGCGCTCAACCAGGCGTGGCATAAGCAGTACGGTTCGTTCGAGCAGATTCACACCTTCCTGCCCGAGACGGCGGCGGTGCGGCGCCAGCGCATCGACTTCGCCAACTGGTACATGGGCGAAATGAGCAAGTGGTGCGAAAAATGGGCGATCTGGGCGCGGGAAGCTCTTCCCAATTCGGTCATCCACCAGTCGTCAGGCGGCTGGGGGCCGGTGCAGATTGGCACTGACTATAGCTACCAGGCGCGCAGCATGTCGAGGGTGAAGGGAGGGATTCGCCTCACCAACGAGAGCGATAACTTCGCCGACAACTTCACCATCACGCGCATGGCTTCTTCGGCGGCGCGCTTTTATGGGGCGGCGCTGGGATACGAGCCCGGCGGGTTCGGCAGCAGGCGCGGTGTGGTGGCGCGCCTCTACAATGCGGTGACCACCGGCGCCGAACACTTGTTCTACTACGGCGGCAACATCACGTCCAACGACCAGGCCATCGGCGCCTGGCTGCGGTTGGGGAACATGATGGACCAACGCGCCAAGCCCCTGATCGATGTCGCCGTGTACTACCCCGACACGGCGCTGAAACTCGATGACGAGGTGCTGCGCTATCGCTGGGGATCGCCCTACTTCACCTTGGCCCGCGCGCTGCGCTCCGAACTCGATTACGATTACTCGAGCGAGCAGATGATTGAGGACGGCGCCCTGGACCGCTACAAGGTGCTGGTGTTCCTGTGGGGGCACATCATCGAGAAGGGCGCGATGGATCGCATCGATCGCTGGCTGCGCGCCGGCGGAACCATCATTTACCCCGTGCAGCCACGCGGCCACCTGGTGACCGTGGAAGGCGACGGCTCGATCCCACAGCGCTGGGCGGCCGGCGATACGGGCAAAGGGAAGGTCATCTTCTATCCGGGCGACGCGATCCCCGGGGATTTCTACGCCGAATTCGTGCGCGAGCAACTCACGCGGATGCCGCAGTTGCGGCCGCGGATTCTTGCCGCGCTGACCATAGAGAAACCCGCGAGTGTGTTCTGGAGCGTACTCGAGAACGGCAGGATGGCGCTCTTGAACTTCTCAGACCGCGCGGCCACGGTGAGGCTGCAAGGCGGCAGGACGGTCCGCATCGATCCGTACGAGATGGCAATGGAATGACACGGACCGTTTACAGGGCCCGGAACTCTGACGTCCATAATGGAGTGGATGAACGAAATTCGTACCAGGTTTGCTCCGAGCCCGACCGGTTGGCTTCACATTGGAGGCGTTCGGACCGCGCTCTTTGAGATCCTGTTCGCCCACCACCACGGTGGCAAGGCAATTCTGCGGATCGATGATACGGATCGGGAGCGACTGGTTCCCGGCGCCATCCAAGCCTTGATCGAGGATTTACGGTGGGTCGGCCTGCATTTCGACGAGGGACCGTCGGATGAAGAGATCTCCCTGGCGGATGAGGCCTATCAGGGCGGCATGGGAATCGGAGGGCCGGTTCCGCCTTACGTTCAGAGTCAGCGCGTTCAGCGATACCGGGAGGTTGCCGGTGAGTTGATTCGCCTGGGTCGCGCCTACCGGTGCGATTGTACCCCTGAGAGGCTCGAGAAGGAGCGGCAGGAACAAACAGAACGGAAAGAAGCTGTCGGCTACTCCGGCTATTGCCGCGATCGGAACGTGGCCGCCCAAGTCCCCCACGTGGTTCGGTTCCGGATCCCTGAGGATCGCACGATCGTGCTTCCTGACGCGGTAAAAGGCGAAGTGCGTTGGGAGCAGATCATCCTGCGCGACCCGGTTCTGCTGAAGAGCGACGGCTTTCCCACCTACCATCTGGCGACCGTCGCCGACGACCACGACATGCGCATCTCGCACGTCCTGCGCGCGGATGAGTGGCTGTCCACGGCCCCCCTGCATCTGCTGCTCTTTGAGGCGCTCGGCTGGGATGCGCCGGTGTTCGCGCATCTGCCGCCGGTTCTCGGAACCGATGGCAAGAAGCTGTCCAAGCGGCACGGCGCCACGTTCCTGCGTAATTTCCGGGAAGCGGGCTATCTTCCGGAAGCGATTCTCAACTTCATGGCGCTGATCGGCTGGTCCCCGGGCGAAGGCGAAGAACAGGAGATCTTTACCCTCGATGAACTGAAGCGCAGGTTCTCCCTCGACCGCGTGAACAACGCGGGCGGGGTGTTCTCCTACGAGAAGTTGAAGTGGATGAACGGCATGTACATTCGGAGTCTGGCCGCGGCTGATCTCGAGACGCGCCTGCGGCCCTTCCTGGTTTCGGCCGACCTCCGGGTGGACGATGAAAAGCTCCGGCGGATCACGCCGCATATCCAGGCCCGGCTGGAACTGCTGCCGGATGCCATTCCGCTGGTCGAGTTTCTCTTCAAGGACTCGATCGAGCGCGACTTGAACTCCATGCTGAAGAAAGGGATGGATGCGCCGGCAGCGCGTGGGATCTGTGACCGGGGGGCGGACGCGCTGGCCGCATTGCCGGCCTTCGATGCGTCGTCCATCGAGGCGGCTTTGCGCCAATTGGCCGGCGACGTCGGCCTGGCCGCCGGACCCGTATTCACCGTAGTCCGGATCGCGATCACCGGCCAGAAGGTGACGCCGCCGCTGTTCGAGTCGATCTATGCCCTGGGACAACCCGAGTCGGTTCGCCGATTGAACGAAACCGCGGACCTGCTGGCCTCGGACTGAAATGGCAGAGCCGCGAGCAGTGGAGCCCACGGCGTGAGCCGTGGGGTTGCGTTTGCCGTGGGGGCGATTCTTCGGAGCCGCGACCGGAAGGGAGTCCCCATGGGCCTGCGGCCAACCAAAAGCAATGAAGACGCTCGGCTCACGGCGAAAATTCGGCGAATCTGGGCAGCGTCTTCAACGGAGCGGGCAGTGTCTCCCGAGACACTACCAGGGAGCGGACATTTTGATCTACACGCCTTCAGAGAAGCCGCGACCGTGAGGGAGCGGTGGCGGGGCGATTCTCGGAAACTCGACAAAAACGGGTGATTCCACTTGCCCGCGCCTACCTTGCCTTCTGCGACTTCTCGATCTTCGCCCAGGTGTCCCGCAAGGAAACCGTCCGGTTGAACACCATCTTCTCCGGCGTCGAGTCCTTGTCCACGCAGAAGTAACCGAGTCGCTCGAACTGGTAGCGGCTGCCCGGCGGGACCCCCTTGACGCTCGGCTCGATCTTCGCCGAAACGCGTACTTCGAGCGAGTTTGGATTGAAGAACGCGGTGAAGTCCTCACCGCCCGACCCCTCGGGAAGAAAAAGCTCGTTGTACAGGCGCGCCTCGCACTCCAGCGCATGTGCCGCCGAAACCCAATGGATCGTCGATTTGACCTTGCGGCCATCGGGCGCATTGCCGCCCCTCGTTGCCGGATCATACTGGCAGCGGATCTCGACAATCTCCCCGCTGTTCGGATCCTTCACCACGCCGGTGCAGGTCACAAAATAGGCGTATCGCAACCGGACCTCCCGCCCGGGGGCAAGGCGGTAGAACTGCTTTGGAGGATCTTCCCGAAAGTCATCCCGCTCGATGTACAGGACTTTCGAGAACGGCACCTTCCGAGTCCCCATTGCGGCATCCTCGGGATTGTTGACGGCTT
The DNA here is from genome assembly GCA_046160045.1 of Bryobacteraceae bacterium. Classification (GTDB taxonomy): domain Bacteria; phylum Acidobacteriota; class Terriglobia; order Bryobacterales; family Bryobacteraceae; genus CAZGUX01. The sequence goes on along the minus strand of JBJXGR010000319.1, from coordinate 15,459 downwards.
CCATCTCCTCGACAAGACCTTCCGGGTAGTTTTCGATCACCACTCGAATCGGGTCAAGGACGGCCATCACGCGCGGAGACCGGAGGTTCAGGTCTTCGCGCAAACAATGCTCCAGCAAGGCAAACTCAATGATGCCATTGGTCTTCGAGACTCCGATCCGGCTGCAGAACAGGCGGATGCCTTCGGGGCTGTATCCGCGCCGCCGTAATCCCGACAACGTAGGCATCCGCGGATCGTCCCATCCCGCAACGTAGCCTTTTTCCACTAACGTCAGCAGTTTCCGCTTGCTCAACACGGTGTTGGTGAGGTTGAGCCGGTCGAACTCGATCTGTTGCGGATGGTAGATCCCCAATTGATCGAGATACCAGTCGTACAGGGGCCGGTGATCTTCGAACTCGAGCGTGCAGATGGAATGGGTGACGCCCTCGATCGAATCGCTCTCGCCGTGCGTGTAGTCGTACATCGGATAGATGCACCATGTGTCGCCCGTCCGGTGGTGTTCCGCGTGCAAAATGCGGTACATCACCGGGTCCCGCATGTTGAAGTTTGGCGACGCCATGTCAACCTTCGCCCGGAGCGTCCGCGTGCCGTCCGGAAACTCGCCCGCGCGCATGCGCTCGAACAGCGACAGGTTCTCTTCCACCGGGCGGTTGCGATAGGGGCTCTCCCGGCCGGGTTCGGTCGGCGTGCCCCGGTATTCCCGCACCTGTTCGGCGGTCAGGTCGCAGACGTACGCCTGGCCCTGCTTGATCAGTTGGATCGCCCACTCGTAGAGCTGGCCGAAGTAATCGGACGCATAGAACAGGCGGTCCCCCCAATCGAATCCGAGCCAGCGAACGTCCGCGATGATGGAGTCGACATATTCGGTCTCCTCCTTGCATGGATTCGTGTCATCGAACCGAAGATTGCACTCGCCTCCGAATTCGATAGCCAGCCCGAAATTCAGACAGATGGACTTTGCATGGCCGATGTGGAGGTAGCCGTTCGGCTCGGGAGGAAACCGGGTGCACACTTTCCCGCCGAACTTCCCGCTCTCCATGTCTTGAAGGATGATATCCCGTATGAAATTGGAAGGCCGTGCTGCTTCACTCATGCCGGGACTACCATTGTTTTCACCATCGCTGGACATGAACTCAGTATAGCCACGCGCGCCCGTATGCTCGACGGCATTGCCAGGCGCATCCCGGCTCGTGTATCCTGATCGACATTCATGCCCAAACCCCGCTTGACCATGGTCCAATGGCTGATTTGCGCAGTATCGGCGATTGGATTCGCGTTTGACATCTATGCACTTCTCATGCTGCCGCTCATCGTGCAGCCTGCGTTGATGGAACTCGCCAAGATCCGACCCGGCACCCCTGAGTTCAACCACTGGGTCGGGCTCCTGTTCTACATTCCGGCAGTGGCCGGAGGCATCTTCGGAATGGTGGGCGGCTACCTCACCGACCGCCTTGGCCGCCGCCGCGTGCTGGTCTGGAGCATCCTGCTCTACGCCTTTTCCACCATGGCTTCCGCCTATGCCACGTCGCTGGAGATGCTGCTCGTCCTGCGATGCATCACCTTTGTGGGAGTGTGCGTGGAGTTCGTGGCAGCCGTCGCGTGGCTGGCCGAACTGTTCCCCGATCCGGAGCAGCGCGAAGCGGTGATCGGTTACACCCAGGCGTTCTCGTCGGTCGGCGGCATCATGGTGACGGGAGCCTACTACCTGGCCGTCACCTACGCCCATTCGCTCCCCGCGATCCTGGGCGGGCACGAAGCCTGGCGGTACACGCTCGTGTCGGGTGTGATCCCGGCCATCCCGCTCATCATCATCCGGCCCTTCCTGCCCGAATCCCCCGTCTGGCAGCAGAAGAAGGATGCGGGCACGCTCAAACGTCCGAGCTTCGCCGAGTTGTTCCGGCCGGAGTTTCGAAAGACCACCATCGTCACCGCGTTCATCTTCGCCTGCAGCTACGGGGCGGCCTTCGGCGCGATTCAACATCTTCCGCGCATTGTGCCAGGCCTGCCCGAGGTCGCGGGGCTCGCCCGGACGGCCCAGCAGCAGGTGGTCAGTGCCGTGCAGTCCTATCAGGAGGTGGGCGGGCTGGTGGGCCGTTTCATTCTGGCCTTCCTCGCCATCCGCATCGCCAGCCGCCGGAAGCTGTTGCGGATCTTTCAGGTCCCCGGCCTGATTCTGGTGCCGCTCGTGTTCTTCTTTCCGGCACGTGACAATCTGGAGCTTCTCAAGTGGGGCGTGTTCTTCGCCGGCCTGCTGACCGTGGCGCAGTTCAGCTTCTGGGGCAACTATCTGCCGCGCGTGTACCCGGTGTATCTGCGGGGAACCGGTGAGAGTTTCGCCGCCAACATTGGCGGACGGATGGTCGGCACGTTCGCCGCCTACGTGACGCCGCAACTGGCCAACCTGATGCCGGAGAAGGCGCCCGCGGCCAAACTGGCCCTGGCCGCCGCGGCAGTCGCTCTATTCGTCTATGCCGCGGGCCTGGCTGCCAGTTTCGCGTTACCGGAACCGAAGGCGGGCAGCGCAGATGATTAGCCTCTCCCGGCGCGACCTGTTGAAGACGGTGGCCGCGGTCGCGGCGGCCCAGACACCGGAACCCGCCAGCGTCGGCGACGCCCCCCAATTGTTCGTCGATCTCGACCAGATCGACACCATGGAGAACGCCGTCCGCGTCTTCCATCCCGCGGAGAAGCATCCCGCCAACCCGGTTCTGCGCAAAGAGAAGCCCTGGGAGACCGCGCGCGGCACCTGGGGCTCGGTGATCTTCGACGAAGAGGAACGGGTCTTCAAAGCCTGGTACGGCGGCACCTCGGGGCGCGATGTCAGCGGCTGCAGCGGCCCCAATTGCCGGTCGAATTCCGTGTTGTGCTACGCCCTCTCGCAGGACGGCATCCGCTGGGAGCGGCCCTCGCTGGGGCTGGAGGAAGTGTACGGATCGCGCGCCAATAACGTTGTGATCGGCGATAACCACCACGACGGCATGGCGCATTGGGAGTCGGTCCACAAGGACCCGCTCGCCACCGATCCGAAGCGGCGCTACATCGCCCTGGGTTGGTCCAGTTTCGACTGGTTCGGGCCGATGAGCGGCATCTACACCATGACCTCGCCCGACGGCCTGCGCTGGACGCATACGCCGAAGCCGGTCTTCCACTACCACCCCAGGCCCGGCACCAGCGACCTCGGACCGGTTGGCGACGCCCAGGCCCTGATGATCGACACGCTGCGCAAGCGCTATGTCGCCTACCTTCGCAAGATCCCGCACCGCGCGATGAGCGTCAGCACCGACTTCGTCACCTGGACGCCTCCGCGGGTCTGCCTCGAGGCCGAAGACGGCGAGTTGTCCAACACGGTCTACAACCACGTCGGCTTCGTCTACGGCGACCGCTATCTGGGCTTCATGACCTACTTTGTCCGCGACCTGCAGAATCCTTTGCTGACCCTGCGGCTGATCTCGAGCCGCGACGGCGAGTCGTGGAAGCGCGCCCGCGCGGATCAGTCCCTGATTGGTCCCGGAGCCATCGGCGATGTCGACCGGTTCACCAACATGCTCACCGGCGCCCCGCCGATTCGCGTGGGCGATCGCCTGCATATCTACTACCGTGCGCTGGCGAACCGCCACAACCCCTACTCCGGGAAGGACTCGAGCCTGGAGGGCGGCGGCCTTTGCCTCGCCACCTTGAGGGTCGATGGCTTCGCGTCGGTGGAGGCGCCCTACGAGGGAGGCCAGGTGACCACCCGGCCTTTTCGATTCAAGGGCTCGGGACTGGTGCTGAACGCGAAGGCGAACTTCGGCCGCGTGTTCGTCGAGGTGCTGGACGAGCAGCGGAAACCGATTGATGGGTTCGCGCGCGACGAGTGCGAGCCGATGCGGTCCGATCGTGTCGACCACCCTGTCCGGTGGAAGAGCGCTGCTTTGGCGAGCCTTCGCGACAGGCCGGTCCGGCTGCGGTTTCATCTCCATAACGCCAGGCTGTACTCGTACCGGTTCGCTTCGTGAACGTGGCACGGTGCAGCGAATACGAAGGTTTGCAGAACGAAGCCGATTTTGGCTGGAAGTGATTGATTTTGCAAGTAGCGCCGGGTTCGGTCATTGGCTTCGATCGGCTTCGGTCAAGGGACGGCGGGGCTGGCCGGCACATCGATGGGAGAGGAGCTGTCTTCATGTCCAGCCAGAGGATACCGCGGTGTCAAGGGGGTAGCGATTTCAAGAATCGGCAACGCATAGATTCGATGGCACTTAGAAATTAGACCCTTGTCGACAAAGGCCGGATTGTTCCTCGACGGGCAAGCCGGACTTCGGCCGGCGAAGCTAGCCCCAAGCTAGCCCCCCCTTGCGGTCGGGCCTCTGATGGTGTGGACCATCGGGAGTGGTGGAGGGTGTCGGCAACCCCACGGCTGACGCCGTGGGCTCTAGCCTAGGGCTTGTCGTCAAATAACCCGAACGTCACCACGTTCGAACCCGCGGTGATCGAGATGTACTGCTTGCCCTTGTACGCGAAGGTCATGGGCGAAGCGGAAATCCGCATCCCCATGTTGAAATGCCACAAGGCCTTGCCGGTGGCCGCATCGAGCGCGGTCAGGAACCCCTGATCGTCGCCGGCAAAAAGCAATCCGCCCGCGGTGGACAATAGTCCGGCGCCATAGCTTCTCGATCCCTTCTGCTCATAGCTCCACTTGAGCGCCCCCGTCACCGGATCGAGCGCGCGGACGTGCATCCTCCAAGGCTCCTGCGGGTCCTCGATGTAACCGGTTGCGGCGTAGGAATACCCGCCCGGACGCCACGTGTCGCGGGCCTTGAAGCTGATCCCGCAACCTTCCTGCGCGACGACGTAGAACAGGTTTGCGTCCGGATTGTACGCGGGAGACATCCAGTTAGTCGCTCCCGCCGTGGCCGGGCAGACTTTGTTGCCGGTCAGCGACGGCGCGACTCCCGGGACGCGAATCGGCCGGCCCTTCGGTGTCAGTCCCGTCGCCCAATTGAGCAGCTTGACGAACGGCACTCCGTTGATGAACTCACCCGTGACGCGGTCGAGCACGTAGTAGAACCCGTTGCGGTCCGCGTGCAGCAGCAGCTTGCGGGTCTTGCCCTGATAGGGCAAGTCGACCAGGATCGGGATCTCTACCGAATCCCAGTCGTGCAGGTCGTGCGGCGTAAACTGGAAATACCACTTGAGCTTGCCCGTGTCGGCGTCGAGAGCCACCATGCACTCGGTGTAGAGGTTGTCACCCTTGCGGACGTCGCCGTCAAAATCCGGGGCCGGGTTGCCGATTCCCCAGTAAAGCGTGTTCAGTTCCGGATCGTAGGTGCCCGTCAGCCACGTGTCCCCGCCGCCGGTCTTCCAGGAATCACCGGCCCAGGTTTCGCTGCCAGGCTCTCCCGGCTTTGGAATCGCGTTCCAGCGCCATAGCCGCTCGCCCGTTTCCGCATCGTAGGCGTCGAGAAAGCCGTTCAGACCATGGTCCCCCGGTGCGATGCCGGCGATGATTTTGCCCTTGATCGCCAGCGGCGCGGCGGGCGACCAGTACCCGTCCTTCGCTTCGGCGATCTTGGCTTCCCACACCACGTTGCCGGTGCGGGCATCGAGCGCAACCAGGTACGCGTCCGGCGTGCCCATGTAGACTTTGTTGCCGTAGACGGCCACGCCGCGATTCGGACCTTTGTTCAACGCGGGGGTCCGGTGATAGTCCCAGATCAGCCGTCCGGTTCGCGCGTCCAGCGCATACACTTCATTGGGATGCGAGACGTACATCACGCCGTCGACCACGATGGGGACGCTTTCCAGCCGGTTGGCTTCGCGGATCGGATAGATCCACTTGGGAACCAGCCGGTGGACCGTCTCCCTGTTGATCTCACGCAGCGGGCTGTGCCGCCTCCCGTGATAGGGACCGTGATAGGTCAGCCAGTTGTTGGGATCGGCTTTCACGAGGTCTTCGTAAGTAACCTGAGCCTGCGCGAGGAATGGGAACAGGCCAAGGATAAGTGCGGCACGGGCGATCACCGGCGGTTTTCCTCCTGGGTTTCGGGTAACTCTTTCAAGCGTGCGGCGGCCTGCCGGCTGAGGAAGGCGATCAGATCTTTGAACTCATCGGGCTTCAGCCGCTTGTCCCAGTCGGTCGGCATCAGGGTCGTGGCGCCATACTCAATGCCTTGGATCTCGTCCGAGGTGAAGAGGCGGATACGCTGTTGCCGGTCGATCATCTGGAGCGAGAAATTGTGCTCGTTCTTGATGATGCCCTCCACGGTCTCTCCGCTCCTGGTCACGACTTTTGCGGGCCGGTATCTGGCCGGCACGTGAGGCCGGGGCACGGTCAACGCTTCCTTCAACTTCTGCACGGAGCGTTCGCCTCCCACGTCGGAAAGATCCGGACCGATCAGACCGCCTCGGCCTTGAATCATGTGGCAGCCCCCACATTTCGCGGTTCCCCAAAACACCTCGCGGCCCTTCTCGACATTTCCCTCGACAGGAGCCTCATAGGCGCTGGCCCGCATGCTGCGGATGTAGGCGACGATCCGCCATACGTCGTCGTCCGGAAGAGGGGAGGACGGCATCATGGTGCCCTTGATGCCGTGCCGGATCGCCTCGAAGAGTTCATCGTCGGAGGATCGGGCGAAGCGCCGGGTGCCTTTCAATGCCGGAGCCCGGTCACCCACATCGCCGTCAAGGCCGTGGCAGGCGGTGCACGAGCGGTTGTACATCAGCCGCCCTGCCTCGATCACCGCCTCGCTCAAGCCGAGCGGGTTGGTGCCGGCCGCCACCCCGGACCGGCGTTGCCCCGTTGCGGGCGACGAGAAGACCGTCAGCAACAAACAGAGAAGCCAATAGAGCATTTTCGGCTATTTCATCACAATTTGAGGGGTGAGTTCGCGAAACGTGGCGGCAGCCGGTCTACTTCGCGCCTTCGAGGATAAACGTCGGCGTCATCCCGGAGGTTGCGGAGAAGCCTCCCGGCGATCCCGACGACAGCCAGCTTACGCAACTGTGCACGCGGCCCAGATACGCCTGTAGGTGAAGATCCACGCGCAGCTCCTGGAACTCGAGTGGGCCGAAGCGCTCCAACGGGAAAACGGCCTTTGCGGGACCCACGCGCTCCTGCACCACGTACGGCATGCGCATCGCCTGCTTGATCGCGCGTTCCCACGCGGAGCGATCCATGTCTACGCCGTAAAATAGCGATCCTTCGGTATGATCGTCGTTCGGCTTCAGCACCAGCCTCTCGCGATTCTCGAGCATGAACTGCTGAAGGTCGATCACGTCTTCCTGATAGGTGGTCTTGCCCGTGTTCACCAGACGAGTCCACGGCACGTGTTCGCGGATGGCCTTCCGCTCGGCGGCGGGGAACTTCGACGTCAGCGTCTCATCGGTCAGCAGCCCGAGGAACGCCTTCTTGTGGCCCAACTCCGAGCGGAAGCTGTTCACCAGGCAAACGGCGCGGCTGCGGTAGGCCTGCACCAGCGGATGCGAAAGATCGAAACGTTGCAGGAACTCCTGTACGGTGATCTGGCGATAGACCAGATCAACCACGAATGGGCCGCGGCGGAGAATGCCGCCCTTGAATTCCAGTTGATCGGGTGTGACGACCTCGGCTGCGTAGCCTTCCTCGATAAAGAAATCGCGGACACGCGTGTACTCGCTCGGCACTGGCGTAGCGCCCGGCCGGAATTCCAGGATCGCAATCCGTGGACGCCCATTTCGCGAGTGATGGAATTGCCGCCACACGCTCATCAGTGCCGACAGCAGGTACTTCTTTCCGGTGATCTTCGACAGCGAGTGTTTCTTCCGGAATTCCTTCACCGGCGGCGCCCCGTAGAACACCTCGGCCAGCCCGTCCGCCCACGTCACGCCGGTGGGGGAATCGGAGTTATACTGAGTCAGATGTAAGGACCCGTTGGATACGTTGAGATCCAGCCGGCAGGTAACGTCCAGCGCTTTGTAGCCGGGATCGATGGAGGCCAGCATTTTCTCCGCGGGAAGAAGCTCCAGCCGGTTCAGCAGGACCGGGTTCGCCAGCACCAGGTGCTGCATCCGGTTCACGGCGGAAATCAAGAGTTCCCCGGCCTTCACGAGGGTGTCGTATTGGCGGCGGGTGATGAAATGAGGGCGAAGGAAGGGACACAGGAGCCTTCCGCCCAAAGATAGGGCCTCTGCTTCCATGCGCTCACGGAGCGGAGGAAGCCACAGGAGATCCTTATATGGGTCGCTCTGCAGAATCTTATGGTAACGAGCGACCGCCTCGTTAATCTGGGCCATGCCGTTGTGCTTTGTCTACAGTATGACACACGGTCTCGCCCAGCGAAAACTACCGCTGTGGTTGTAGTGCCAATAAGTCCTTCTTTTATAGTTACTTACGAGCATGCTAAATTTTGCCGTAAGCCGGTACTACGGACGCCGATTCAATGACAAATCGCTTATTGTGCCTGGTTTTGATCGCCGGCGTGAGGATCTCCCCGGCCGACGAGGGGATGTGGCTGGTGAATCAGTTTCCCCGGGATCTGGTGAGCAAGAGCCATGGCGTGAACCTCTCGGATTCCTTCCTGAATCGCCTTCAATTAGCCGCCGTCCGGTTCAACAACGGCGGCTCCGGATCGTTTGTCTCTCCCAACGGTCTGGTGTTTACGAACCACCACGTGGGGCGAGACTGTATCCAAAAGGTCTCATCCGCGCAGAACGATTACATCGCCAATGGATTCTATGCCAACACTCGGGCCGCCGAGAAGCCCTGCCCTGACCTGGAGTTGAATGTCCTCGTAAAGATTGACGACGTCACCGCGAAAATAAGGGCCGCAGAGGAGCCGGCCCCCGGTGCTGCCGAGAAGCGCCGGAAACGGCAGGCGGAGATGGCACGGCTGGAGAAGGAGTGCACCGCCGCCACAGGCAACCGCTGCGACGTGGTGACACTCTACGCCGGTGGACGCTATCACCTCTATCAATACAGGAAGTACACCGACGTCCGTCTGGTGTTCGCCCCGGAAGAAGCGATCGCCGCGTTCGGAGGCGATCCGGATAACTTCACCTTCCCCCGCTACTGCCTCGACTTTGCCCTGTTTCGCGCGTACGAGAACGGTAGTCCTGTTGCGTCGAAGCAGTATTTCCCGTGGAGCAAAACCGGGGCCAGGGAAGGGGAGCTCGCCTTCGTGCCAGGAAATCCGGGGACAACGGGCAGGCTGAATACGCTGGCGCAGCTCGAGTTCTCGAGAGACGTCGCCTATCCGCTGACGCTGCGGCGGCTGGAAGTCCTGGTGAGCGCGTTGAAGCGATATGGCAGCACCGGCGCGGAGCAGAAACGCGTGGCAGGCGAGGCGTTGCTTTCCGCCGAAAACAGCTACAAGGCTTATTCGGGCTTTGAGCGGGGACTGCGCGATCCGCAACTGATGGGGCGCAAGCGAGACGAAGAGCAAACGCTGCGCTCGTGGGTCAACGCGGAGGTTGCCCGCAAGGAGAAATACGGCGCGGTCTGGGACCAGGTGACCAAAGCGTACGAATCCTCCAAAAGCTACTACATGCCCTTCACGCTGAGCACTCCTCAGTCGACGGATTTCTTTGAAATCGCCCGGTTGGTTTTTCGATACGCCGAGGAGACGCGAAAGCCCAATGGGGAACGGCTGCGCGAGTTCCGGGATTCGGCGCTCGAATCGCTGAAGCAGGAAATGTTCTCGCCGGCGCCGATCACCGATTCACTCGAGATCGCGCTGTTGGCCGAGCACTTTCGATTGATGCAGGCAGAACTTGGCTCCGGCGACGAACTGGTGAAAGCGGTCCTTGACGGCAAAACGCCCGAGGAGGCGGCCGCACGGTACGTCGGGTCAAGTAAACTCAGGGACGTCGCCGAGCGCAAACGCCTGGCCTCCAGCGTGGAGGCGGTCCGGGCCTCTGAGGACGGAATGCTGAAGCTGGCGCGGATCTTCGAAGAGCGCAACCGGCGGCTTCGCAAGCGCAGCGAAGACGAAGTGGAAGCCGTGGTGACCTCGGCCGCGGGTTTGCTGGCGCAGGCGCGATTCGACCGGTACGGCGACAGCGTCTACCCGGACGCCACCTTCACGTTCCGCATCACGTACGGAGCCGTGAAGGGCTACCAGGCCGGCGGGAAAGTGGTTCCCTACACCACGCGAGTGGGGGGACTCTACCCGCATTCGACCGGAGTCGATCCGTTTCGCCTTCCGGAATCATGGCTAAAGGCCAAAGCCAAGCTGGACCCGAACGTGCCGTTCAACTTCGTGACCACCTGCGATATTCACGGGGGAAACTCCGGCAGCCCGACCGTGAATGCGAAAGGCGAGATCATCGGGATCGTCTTTGACGGCAACATCGAAAGCCTTCCCAACCGGTTCGTGTTTACCGACAGCCAGGCGCGGGCGGTCCATGTTGCCGGCCCGGTGATCATCGAATCGCTGCGGAAGGTCTACGGGGCACCGGAGCTACTGAAGGAACTCGGGTTTTGAGGGGGCGAACCGAGCGTGTACGGAAATCAAGATGTCCGTGTTTGGGGGGGCGGCGCCAGAGGTTGTGAAAAAGTGGGACACAGGGAATCGCCCCGCCACCGCTCCCTCACGGTCGCGGCTCGGAGGGCGTGTGGAAAGCGACGTGTCCGCTCCCTTCCGGTCGCGGCTCAGTCGGTGTAGACGAACTCGTTCAGGTTGAAGATCACCCGGCACATCTGCTCCAGAGCTTTCTGCTGGGCGTTGCGGCGATCTTCGCCTGATTCCCTGGCGATGCCGGCCGCTTCCCGTGACAGGAACGTCCGCATGGAATCGCGCTCGGCGGACGTGGGCGGACGGGACAGCGTCAGGCGATACGCACGGTCGATCTGGCGCTCGGGATCCCACCCGGTTTCGTTGATCAGCCGCGAGGCCAGGTATCGCGCCTCCTGATTGACGAAATCGCCGTTGAACAACGTCAAAGCCTGGGGAGCCACGCTGGTGGTCATGCGCTGCGCCGAGGTTCGTGCCGTATCGCAGAAGTCCAGCAGCTCGAGCATCGGAATCACCATCGAGCGTTTGACCAGAGCGTAGATCGTCCGCCGCGACGACTCCTCGTCATCGGAGGGATTCCAGATCACGTTTGCGTCCGGGTGGCCTTCAAGCGCCTGCACGGGGATGCGAGGCACCATGCTCGGACCGAACATCTTGGGGTTCAGGCGTCCGCTGACGGCAAGCATGGAATCGCGTATCGCTTCCACCTCCAGCCGCTGCGATGGCATGCGCCACAGCATCCGGTTCTCCGGGTCCTCGGCGACGTATCGGGCGTTCGACGCCTTGCTCATCCGGTAGACATTGGATGTCAGAATCAGGCGGTTCAACTTCCGGATCGACCACCCGTTGTCGACGAACCAGTTGGCCAGCCAGTCGAGCAGTTCCGGATGTGTAGGGCGTTCCCCCATCACCCCGAAATCGCTGGGCGTCCGAACCAGGCCGAGGCCGAAATGGCGCTGCCAGATCCGGTTGACGATCACCCGCGCCGTGAGCGGGTTCTCCGGGTTGGCCAGCCATTTGGCAAACGTCAGCCGGCGGAGACTCGTCGCAGCCGGCTGCGGAAACGAAGGCTGTTCGGTGACCAGAACCGCCGGTACCGCGGGCGGCACTTCCGGCCCGTGCGCCCCGGGCTTGCCACGAATCAGAAGGAAGGTTGGGGGCGGTTGCGGCTTGGGCTCGTGCAGGAAGTAGCCGCGCGGCAAGTCAGGCGTCTCCCGCCGCAGCGCCGCGATCGCCAGTTCGTGACCTTTGATCTCGTTGCGGACCGGTTGGGGCAGGTGCAGGTCGAATTCCTTGTCCACAAACGCCTGATAGCGCGCGATCAGCCTGCGCTGGGGTTCCGTGCGCTGTTTGGGGTCGCTCTTGAACGCGTCGATCACCGCTGCCGGCAGGTCGCACTCGCCCGAATCCAGAAACTGCTTTTGCGCTGCCTCCCGTGCCGCCGCGATTCTCTTCTGCAGGTCCTCGATTCGTTTGTCCCGCGCGGCCAGCGCGGCAATCTGCATGGGCGAGCCCATCGGCAGATCGAGTTCGGTGCGGCCCTTCCGCGGGCGGTCGAGCGGATTGAAGATCGCGACCATTGAATAGTAGTCGCGCGCCGAGAGCGGTTCGAACTTGTGGTTGTGGCAGCGGGCACAGCCCAGCGTCAGGCCGAGGAACGCCTGGGACGTGGTGCTGAGCATGTCGTCCAGTTGGTCGTACCGGTCCGTTGCCGGGTCCGCCGGTTCATCGTCCCACGGCCCCAGCCGGAAATACCCTGTGGCGACGCGGCTTTCGTCGGTCGCATCCGGAAGTTCGTCGCCCGCCAGTTGCTCGAGGAGGAACCGGTCGAACGGTTTGTCGTTCCAGAACGCCCGGATGACGTAGTCCCGGTAACGCCACACGGACGGCTTGAGCGCGTCGCGCTCGTAGCCATTGGTGTCCGCATACCGGACCACGTCCAGCCAGTGCCGCGCCCACCGCTCGGCATAGGTGGGCCGGGCCAGCAGGTCGTCGACGATGCGGTCGAGCGCCTGTGGCGAGCGGTCAAACTTGTCCTGCTCGGCTAGCGTGGGCGGCAGGCCGGTGACATCGAAATAGACGCGCCGCAGTAATTGAGCGGGCGTCGCCGACGGCGAGGGCCGCCAACCCTTCGACTCCAGTTTCGCCAGAATAAACGCATCGATCGGATTCCGTACCCACGACGCGTCCTTCACCGCGGGTGGTGTCACGCGCTTACGGGGCTGGAAGGCCCAATGCCGGCGTCCGCGCGCGTCCCGCGAGTCGCCGGCTTCGGCCCCCGCTTCCGGCCAATTCGCCCCCTGCTCAATCCACGTCCTGATCTTCGTGATCTGCTCCGCGGTCAACCGGGGGCCTGCGGGCGGCATCACGGTGTCCTTGTCCTGGCCGGAGATGTATTTGACCATCAGGCTTGCGTCCGGGTTGCCGGGGACCACGGCGGGCGCGCCCGACTCGCCGCCCGCCAGAGCATTGGCTTTGCGGTCGAGCCGCAATCCGTGCTTCTTCACGGTCTCGCCGTGGCACGCATAGCAGCGGGATGCCAGGATCGGCTGGATGTCGCGCTGATAGTCAACGGTCTGCGCCGCCAGGCACGGCAGGACGACCGACAGAGCGGCAAACCGCGTCATGCCGGTCAATGTACCACGGCTATGCTTTCGGGTGCGCCTTGTCGTAGACGGCCATCAGGTCGGTCAACGTCACCTGCGTATACTTCTGCGTCGTGGACAGGCGGGCGTGGCCGAGCAGTTCCTGGATGGCCCGCAAATCGGCGCCGTCCGCCAGTAGATGGGTCGCGTACGCATGGCGAAAACTATGCGGGTGAATCGACGGATCGCCGGTCAGGGCGACGGCGTAGGCCTTGACGATCCCACGAGCGCCGCGGGTCGTCAGGCGCTGACCGCGGAAGTTGACGAACACGGCAGGCTCGCCGGCTGCGGCCGCCCGCACGGCCAGATAGTTCTCCAGTGCCGCTCCGGCGCGGTGACCGTACGGCACCAGCCGTTCTTTCTTTCCTTTGCCCCGCACCCGCAGCCAGCGCTCCCGCAGATCAAGATCATTCAGGTCGAGGCCCAGCAGTTCGCTGATGCGCAGACCGCAGCCGTACAGCAACTCGAAGATCGCCAGGTCGCGCACGGGGAAGGGCCGGTTCAGCTTGTCCTCGGCCACCTGGTCGATCAGGGTATTGGTCTGTTCCGCGGTAGGCACCGCCGGCAGCGTCTTGGGCGCTTTGGGCGTGCGAACCAGACGCGCCGGGTTCAGCGGCAGTTCCCCCTGCCGCACCAGGTGTTTGAAGAGCGCGCGAACGGCCGCCAGTTTGCGCCGGATCGAGATCGCCGTCAGCTTCTGGTCATAGAGGTGCGCCATCCACTCTCTGATCTTCCAGGTGTCGAATTCCTTCAGGGGCGGCGGCTCTTCGCCGGGAGGAGAAAAATAGCGAAGAAACTGGTGGAGGTCGCCGCCGTAGGCCTCGAGGGTGTGTGAGGAAGCGTTCTGACGGCGTAGTTCCGCCAGGTAACTCTCGATCGCCGTTTCAAGCTCCGACGCTGGCACCGAGAAACTCCTCCAGGGCGGCACGCGCACGGCTGCAGATCTCCGCGTGACGCCCTTTGCGATCGTGCCGCAACCGCCGCAACAGCATCTCTTCCAGCGGCGGGAACAGATCGAACGCAATATTGGCCGGCTGGTAGTTCTCCGGATCCGCTCCGGTGATGTAGTGGCAAAGCGACCCCAACGCCGTTTCCCGGGGCGGCGCTTGAGGCGTCTGGCCCATGGCCAGAGCCGCCGCGTTCCGGCCGGCGAGGAGTCCCGTCGCAATCGATTCCACGTAGCCTTCCACGCCCGAGATCTGCCCGGCAAACAGGATCCGCCCATCGGACTTCAACTGCAGCGTTCCCGCCAGCAGTGACGGCGCGTTGATGTAGGTGTTGCGGTGAATTTGACCGTACCGGAGGAACTCGGCGCGCTCGAGCCCTGGGATCATGCGCAGAATCCGCTTCTGCTCACCGAACTTGAGGTGATTCTGAAAGCCGACCAGGTTGTAGCTATCGGCCCGCAGGTTCTCCTGCCGCAACTGAACGGCGGCGTACGGCCAGCGGCCCGTGCGAGGGTCGGTCAGTCCCGCCGGCTTCATCGGCCCGAAACGAAGCGTATCCGGACCGCGGCGCGCGATCTCTTCAATGGGCAAACAGCCTTCAAAATAGCGGTCTTCGTCGATGTGCGCTTCCACCGGCTGCCCGTGCAGCAACGCCTCGACGAAAGCCAGGTACTCTTCGCGGTTCAGCGGGCAATTCAGATAATCGTCGGTCCCGTCGAGCGACCTGCCCCAGCGGGAAGCGCGAAAGGCGATGGAGAGGTCCACCGTGTCCGCATCGACAATCGGGCTGATCGCGTCGTAGAAGTACAAACGCCGGCTGCCCGTCCGCTGGGCGATGTCTTCGGCCAGCGCTCCGCTGGTCAGCGGCCCCGTCGCCACGATGACAATCCCCTCGTCGGGAATCGCGTCCACCTGTTCGCGCCGGATGTCGATCAGCGGTTCGTCTTCGATTGCCCGGGTCACCTGTTCGGCGAACACGTCGCGATCGACGGTCAAAGCGTGGCCGCCCGGCACTCGCGCGGCATCGGCGGCCCGCATCGACAACGAGTCCAGCCGCCGCAACTCGTCCTTGAGCAGCCACGAAGCCGAGTTTTCCTGGTCGGACTTCAGCGAGTTGCTGCAGACGAGTTCCGCGAGCCGGTCGGTCTGGTGCGCCGCCGTGGTGCGTACGGGGCGCATCTCGTAGAGGACCGCGCGCAAGCCCCGCCGGGCAATCTGCCACGCGGCTTCCGAGCCGGCGAGTCCGCCGCCGAGGATGTGAATGGCCGGGAGCATCCGCTCTTCTGATCTTACGGTACGCGCCGCGGCTGTCGTCTCACGGCAGCTTGAGGAACCCCATGCCCACCTGCTCGAAATGCGCGTCGCCGGTCAGGACTTCCTGTAAGCCAAGTTCGCGCATGA
>JBJXGR010000318.1:0-20416 GCA_046160045.1 Bryobacteraceae bacterium | reverse complement strand
GCTTGTCATTTCCGGCTTGCCATCTTTCCCGGTGCCGGCGGGTGGGCGGCCGGTTCTGCGTTTCAACGATTCGCGTCCCATGTTCGTCACTGTACGACAGTTGGAAGACATCCTGCAAATAGGTCTTACTTCTAACAATCCGGTCCGCTTAATATCGAAGCGGGCAAACAAAGGCCACACACAGCACGAAACAGGTCCAAAGGGGGTCCAAGGAGGTCAGTTGTTCCCGCCCATAAAAAAGGGGCGAGGACACGCTGATCAAGAGTTTTTGGAGTGTATAAAAAGAGCGGGCACTCTGGCAGCTTAGTTCAGGATCAACACGAAAGGCGGAAACAATGACAGCACCGACAGCCAAACAGCCCAGTAGGGCGAAAGCTAAAGATCGCGATGGGGTCTACAAGCGCAGGGGACACTGGCACTTCGACTACAAGGACCCGCAAACAGGTCAGTGGCGAAGTAAGACGGTGCACAGAGTGCGGTAGAGGCACTGCTTGCCCGTGCCCGGAAGCTTGGGGCCTCCGAGCCGGATCACTACCTGATACCGGCATTCGTCACAATGACCCAGGGGGAGGGTGAGACGGAGACGCGCACTCGGGAATACGACCCGAGCAAGCCTACGAAGGGCTGGCGAACAGCGTGGAGGAAACTCACGACGCAGGCAGGACCCAAGGGCTTGCGCGGACACGACCTGCGGCACAACTGGATCACGACGCACGCTGAGATCGGAACCCCGCAATCCGTCCTGGAGGCGCAAGCGGGGCATCTGTCGAAGCGCATGTCAGATCATTACAAGCACATCAGCGAGCGCGCCGCAAAAAAGGCCGCCGATGAACTGGCGAGAGTGAAGGCCAGTCAGCGTGAACAGGCGAGGGCCAAAATGAGCGGGGCACCTGTGGTCGCTGTGCCTCCGACGAGCATGGATTCTGTCTCTTCGATGGTGAATTGAAATGCCTGATCCAGGGCCGTCAGAAGATGCCTTCCGTACATCCTTCCGTACATCGGCTATGGGTGACCTGTGGAATCAAACCCAAGTTACTGATTCCAATGGTGGGCGGTCGCGGGCTCGAACCGCGGACCTCCTGCTTGTAAGGCAGGCGCTCTAACCGACTGAGCTAACCGCCCGGCTTCGACCAGCGTAACACTTTCCCCAAAACCGCCGGCGAGACCGTTTTCCCGTGACTCGAAGGGCACACTCGGCATCAGGGCACGAACTGGAAGGCGTAGAGTTTGGCCGCGCGCATCCGGAACGCCAGGCGCACCGGCTTGGTTTTGAGCGAGCCCAGGTCGCCCTTCCCCTTCCACGTGACCTTCTGGTCCAAGTGGTTGCGGTAGTTCACGTCGCAATCGGCAAATGTGAAGCCCGCAAGCGGTGTCCCGTGCTCGTCACGAAGTTCCACCAGCACCTGACCCATCGCGGAGGCATTCATGTTGAGTTCGAGCGAGTTCCCCTCAAAGCGCAGCGGGGGCGTGTGAAACGACCCGCCGGCCATCCCCGCATCCACTGAAACGAACCCGTCCAGCCGCTGCTCGACACGGAAAATCGCGCCGATCCCCGACAGCTCGGCATAGCCCTGATAGCCGCCGTGCGTGTGGCGCACGCCGCCGTAATACTGATAGAGACGGTTGTTCACCCGCAGCATGCCGATGTGCATATACATCGAGCCAGCGTCCCCCTCGTCGTCCAGACCCAGTTCGATATACGGCGCGCGCTCCACTCGTTGAAACGCGACGCCATCTCGGCTTACGGCCATCTGGATGTCGAGCGGCCCGTCGTTGCGGTACTTGCTTTTGGGCGGCTCGGGGAAATGCTGGTAGGGGCTGGGAAACATGAAATACGCATCGGCCGCCCAAGGATACTGGACCACCGCCGACGTGTAGTGGTCGGAAGGCTGTGGATCCTGGTCGTCATAGCCGAAGGCGGTCGGAATCTGAGTCGTGGGAGGCTGCACCCGTTCGGCGGCCCACACGCGGCCGGGCGTCGCGCTCTTGTCGTACGGCCACGGCGCCAGAATGTCGCCGGTCTCGACGCGGCCGATCTTGCGGCCCTTGTCCCATTTGCGCAGATAGGCCACGTACTTGCGGAGTCGCGTGTCGTAGAACGCCATATTCACGGTGTCCGGATGCAGCGGCAGGACCCGCTGTGGGTGGAGTTTCCATCGCAGGCCGTCGGGCGAGGTGTAGACGTAGATTCCGCCTTCGCCGGCGGGTGCTTTCTCGCGCGGGAGGATGGCGACCATCTTGTATCGCTCGCTGGCAGAGGCCGTCGGATCGCGGAAGATCCCGCCGGCGTTCTCGATGTTGGTCTCCATGAGGATGTTGTTGGCGCGGGAGCCGCGCCATTCGAACAGCCCGAGGTTCGGCTTTCGCCAGGTGACACCGTCGTCGGACTCCGCGTAGCACAGCCGGAACTGCCCGAATGCGCCTTCGGCCGGCATGGCGGTATACCACATCCGGTAGCGGCCGTCCTCGTCGAGGACGGTGCCGGCCCCGCTGATCCAACCGGCATCCCACGGCCGGTCGCCCCGGAGGGCCACGCCTTTTTTGACCGGCGGGTTCATCCGCAGCACGACGCCGGCGGCTCCTTCGATGAAGCGCGTGTCGATGAACAACTGCTTGGCGCTGCCGGCGGAATAGGTTTGGGCGGCGGCGGGGACCAACGCCGCGAGAAACCAGGGGAGCAGGTGGAATTCCATTCTGACTAAGGTACACCTTCGGACCAAGCCCGCGTTTTTCGGACCCTTCGCTTAAAGCGCACGGGCCGCTCGCTGGCAGCATGTGCGGAAATCGAAGGGCACTCGCGAAGCTGTGCAAGAATCGCGGACGGATAGCCACCGCTCCCTAACGGTCGCGGCTCTGAAGAAACGCGGCTCTGAAGAGACGACTAGGCGGTGCGCGGCGCGCCGTCGAAGTCGAGGGAGACCACAGGGCCGGAGGCTTCGAAAATACCGCATTCGAGTGTTGCGGCCTTCACGGCTCCGGCTTTGAGCACCGGCGCCTGGCCACGCGCCACCAGGTCCGCCAACGGTTCCACCGGACTGCTGAAGGGCTCCAGTGCCAGGTTGTACGTGCGGCCGAAATACGGATAGCCCCAACTGCCGCCATACACCTGCCACATCCAGAGATGCGGAAACACCGCGGTGTCCCAGACCAGGCCGATCGCCAGCTTTTGCGCGGGATTCCGCAGCGCACACCACTTACCCGTCAGTGCGCTCGCAACCACAACGTCCTCGGTGCGGTTGTCCTTGCCCGGCACTTCATCGACCTGCGAGGGCGATCCGTTCTTCGCATTCATGTGCGGAAAGCGGGAAACCGCGCCCACCGCGAAACGGCGGGAGAGGCCGTCGGCGTACTTGGGTTCGACGATCTCGCAGGGCGGCATCTCGATACGGCATCCGGCTTCGAGAAAGGGCGGCCCGAAGGCCGGGTGATGGCCCCACTGATAGGGCAGATCCTGCTCGCCCAGATTGGTGATCTCCTCTTCAAGGCGCAGGACTGGCGAGTTCGCCGCGAGGATCATGCGGCGGCGGATGCGGAACGGCGTGCGCACGGTCTCCGCCGTGAAGTCGACTTCCACCCGCTGCACCGAATCCTCGCGCACGGCCACGTCCCAAGGCAGCAGAGCCGTCTCGCCATGCTGGCCCAGCGCGGCGCCGGAGATCTCCGTCGCCGGTCCGGCGCTGGGGAAAATCTCCTGCCAGCCGCCGAGGTAGTAATCGAGAAACGAGCCCTGCAAGCGGGGCGCCGTGGGGATGTACTCGTTCGGCAGCAGCGTCTGGGGCGCGTGCCACATGACGTCGAGGTCGCGCGCCTTGAAGCGAAACTCGAGAATGTCGGCGCCCTTCGACGCCAGCACGCCGACCCGCACGACTTCGTTCTCGATCACGATCAGGCGATGGGAACGCCATTGAAACTCCTCGACACGGCACCCGTGATGGCGCGTGCCGTAGAGTTTCACGCGATCCTCCCGAAGACGCGGCGGACGGCGCCGAGAGTGTCTTCGACTTCGCGGTCGCCGTGGACGGCGGAGACATAGACCCGGCCCTCGGGAAGCAGCCAGAGCCCTTCGTCGAGCGCCGCTTGCAGGTATCGCTCCAGAACGTCTTTCTTGTCTTGGAACGTGTGGCGATAGTTCGTAACGGCCGGCAGATCGGTGAAGTGCACGTGGAAGCATCCGCCGAAGCCGGTGACCTGGACGGGAAGGCCGCAATCCTTGGCCGCGCAGCGGATGCCTTCCATCAGCCGCAGGCCGGTCTGGTTGGCGTGTTTCAGGGCGGCGCCGTCATCGGCGGCGAGCACGTCGAGGGTCGCGTTCGCGGCGGCCAGCGAGAGCGGATTGCCGTTGAAGGTTCCACCGTAGGCGACACCCTGCATGATCAGCTCCATGATGTCCTTGCGGCCTGCGACCGCGCTCAGCGTGACCCCGCCGGCGACGGCTTTGCCGAAGGTGGCGATGTCCGGCGTGATATCGAAGTAGCCTTGCGCGCCGCCGGGCGACATGCGGAAGCCAGTGATGACCTCATCGAAGATCAGCAGGGCTCCCTGCTGCTGCGTGATGCGGCGGACGCCTTCCAGGTAGCCCGGCGATGGCAGGACGCTGCCGCTGTTGCAGAGCACGGGCTCCATGATCACGGCGGCGATCTGGTTGGGGTGTTCGGCGAACGCCCGCTCGACCGCCTCCAGGTCGTTCCAATTCGCGACCACGATGTTGTCTGCGGCGTTGGGGGTCTGTCCCTTGGACTGCAGGACCTTGTGCGGATGGTCGATCGGGCCCATCTGGTCGAGAGGGGCGCGATAGCTGATGAGCACGGAGTCGAGCCAGCCGTGATAATGTCCTTCGAAGCGGAGAATCAGGTTGCGGCCGGTGGCTCCGCGGGCCAGGCGCCAGGCCAACTGCACGGCTTCGCTACCGGAGGAGGTGAAGCAGATCCGCTCGGCGCCCGGCACCATGCGCTGGAACTTCTCCGAGACCTCGATCTCCAGTTCGTGCTGCGCGCCGTAGGTGTAGGGCTTTCCGGCCGCTTCCTTCATCGCTTCGACCAGGGCCGGATGTTTGTGGCCGAGGATGAGGGGCCCCCAGGCCAGCGTGTAGTCGATGTATTCGTTGCCGTCGACGTCCCACAGGCGGGGGCCATCGCCGTCTTTGAAGTAGAGCGGGACGGTCATTTTGGCCCGGAACGGGCTGCTGACTCCTCCGGTCAACGACTGGCTGGCGCGGGCGAGCAATTCGCGCGATTTCTGATAGCGGTCCATGGCGGCTCCTTGGTGTTTAAGAGGCCATCCTAGCGCAGTTGGCGCGTGCCGGAGGTGGAGGATGGCGGGTTGCAGCCAACGGGCTGGAGGGACGAGAACGGTGAAGCGTGCGCCACGGGGCGTAGCCCAAGGGGTGACGGTGGATCGAGGATTACTCCTCGTCACCGGGCAGTGACGGCTTGCCTTTGTTATTCATGTCGTCGGACAGGATGATGGCCTCGGCGAGGTCTTTCATCGGGCGGCGCAGCCTGCGGCTTTCGTTCCGCAAGCGCAGATAGGCCTCCTGCTCGGTCAGGTTGTACTTCACTTGCAGGATGCCCTTGGCCCGCTCCACCACCTTGCGGGTTTCAAGGGCGCGCTTCATCTCTACCGTCTCCGACATCAGCCGCGCGTTCTCGATGGCGATCGCCGCTTGTCCGGCCACGACCCTCACGAAACTGATCTCATCCTCGCTGAACGTGCGCTTCTGCTTGGTGTAGATGTTGATCGTCCCGATCACTTTCTCGCGGGTCACCAACGGAACGGACAACAACGAGATCAGTCCGGTCTTCCGGGCCAGTTCCGGATAGCGGTAGCTCTTCTCCCCGAGCACATCGCTGACGATCAGCGGACGGCTCTCGCGCACCACCCGGCCGATGAGCGAATCCTCAATCCGCAGGGGCATCTTGTGCAGATATTCCGGTGACGAACACCGCGCCGCCCGGATCACCAGTTCGCGCCGCTCCTCGTCCACAAGCATGATCGAGCAGACCGGCGAGTCGAACGTCTGCGCCACCATCTCGGAGATGGGTTGCAGAATGCGGTCGAGATAATCCTCGCCCGCGATCGCGTCGGCGACGGCAGCCAGGGTCTCAATGCGCTTGGCCGCCCTTTCGGTTTGGACCTCCAGGCGTACCCGGGCGATCGCGCTGCCCATCTGCTCGCCGATGAATGAAACCAAGGCGATCTCGTCCGGCGAATGCCGGTGCGTCTTGCGATGGTGCACGTTGATCACGCCCACCAGTTCGTTCCGGCTGACCAGGGGAACCGAGAGAAACGCTTCGTACGTGTCTTCCGGGAGCGCCTGAAACGCCTTGAATCGCGCGTCTGAGGCGGCCTTCGAAGAAAGGGCAACCACGGAGTTGTGCTGGGCAACCCAGCCCGTGATGCCTTCTCCCATCTTCAAGCGGATAGCGCCGATCTCGGCGGAGTGCGGCAATTGCGATGCGCTCAGCACCATCTCGCCGGTGGGTGCATCCAGCAGATAGACGAGGCAAGCGTCACAGTCGGTGGCTTTCAGGGTCAAGCCGACGAGTTCGGAGAGGATATCGTTCAAGCCAGCGTCAGAACTGACGAGGCTGCTAATGCGATGCAATAAAGAGACCGGTGATTCCAGCACTTCCACAAAAATAGGGTACGAGCGGATTTCCGGTGGAGTCCAATCAAAATTTCCTATAGGCTCGATTGGGGAAAGCGCCCAACCGGCACATCCTGCGGAACGCCGGTATTACAGAATATGGTTGCCCTTTGCGCTTTCGTCGGGCCGGACACGTTCTACGGTTGACCCTCTTTGCGATCTCAGACACAAAGGATGTGCGCGGGCCGGGGAGGCGAGCGTGGCGTGAACGAGTCCGGCCAGAACTTGCGGGCGTACCAGCAGGCCAGCGCGGTGTAGTCGAGGTCGAGGCCGGCGATAAATACCCTCGGGTGGTTGCCCGGCATCGTACTGGCCCATCCGCCGAAACCCGGGAGCGATTTCTGAAACATTGCGTCGGCCTGGGCTTGGCTGGCGTAACCTTACTGCGCCACGCTCGAGGTCAAGATGGATCGCTACTCCTTTCTTGCAGGGCTCTTTCATCCCCGACAACAACATGCCGGTTTATCCCGGCGCTCGGACGTCCCCAGGTTCCCCGGCAGGAAAATTTTCCTCCCCAACCCCGGCGGCCAGTCATCCAAAAAGTAGAAGAGGAGAAAACCTAGATGCTCAACTGTATGCCCATGAGAATGATGTATCGCATGGCGATGGGGACCTGCGCTCCCCCTACCGGGCCCACCGCTCCCCAATGCCTCGACGTGGTAGACAAGCTCGCCGGCGGGATCTTCTTCGAGACACTGCTCAAGGCCATAAAGAAGGCAGGACTTGAAGGTGCGCTCCGCGGCGCTGGACCGTTCACAGTCTTTGCTCCTACCGATGATGCGTTTTCCAGAGTGCCCGCCGAAGCTCTGGAGGACCTCACTGCACTGAAGTCCATCCTGAAGTACCACGTTGTTTCCGGCCGCTATCTGGCTGCCGATGTGGCTAACTTGCGCTCGGCGACCGCCATGAACGGCGAAAAACTGCCGGTCGAGATCGTTGCCGGCGGAGTCAGTGTGGGCGGTGCGCGCATCTTGAAGACCGACATTATTGCCGGCAACGGTGTGATCCACGTGATCGATCAGGTATTAACTCCGAAGCCGGTCTGACGGGCCATCATTCTTGACGTTCTTGACGTAAGAGACGGCACAGGCTTCAGTCTGCTTCGACTTGCGCTTGCTTCCGGATCTGACCGCCAGTGTTCACCGAGTCGGGACGGGAGTCCAAAAGAACCAGCCGAACTGCGAACGATTGGCACAACAAACCGCATCCGGTCATCAATTGAAGCCTAGCTTCGCTTTGGTGAGACGGCGGAGCTGGAAAGAAGGGCGGGCAAGCCAAAAGAGCCAGCCTCCCGGAGCCAGGCCGGCAAGAGCTCGGCCTGGTTGGCACCCATCAATCCGCGAAGCGTGGACGCGACGCTGAACTGGTGCGGCCGCCCAAGCCGGTACGCGGTTCAACTGGGAGGAAGCGGGCAGCGGCCTGCCAAGCGATCTTCCCGGCCCGACCCAAAATCCCGCATCGTGCGACTCCGGCGCGGCATCAAAACCATGTGAGCCCGCAGCAGCTGGACCTGACCGTAACGGATAAAGTGGTTTCCCTGGTGGAAACCGCCAACGGCGTCCCAGCCATTGCCAGGATGATGCGCGGATGGGACCGGTCGTTCACTCTGAGTGTGGACGGCGAAGAGATCACGATCGTGACATCCGGAGGCCGAGCCCGAGTCCTGACGAACCCGCCCCGCAAAGCAGGCGTCTGGTTCGGTCTTACGGAACGAACTCTCGACATGCTAATCGCCAAGCGTCTCTCCCCGTTCACCGCCAAATTGAGCGGCCGCTTGCGATCGGCTGGTAATATCGCAGATATTCTACGGTTCGCTTCCGTGTTTACGGCCTGCCTGCAGCAGTCTCGCTCGGGTCACTCGCTAATCTCCACCACCACTCTCCGGCTTGGCCGCTCTGTGTGAACTGAACGCAAAAGCGGTTTGTTTCCCAGACCGCCCGGAAGGAGGAACTCGCCAGCAAAGCCGCGACCGCGGTCTGGGGCCGGGCAGCCCTGATGGGCGGGAGCTAGCTTGGCAGCGAAGCTAGTCCCGCGCGCACGTCGCCGTACAATATAAGCATGGATTTCCTGTTCAACAGCCTGGTTGAGCTGATCACGCAAACGTCCACCAACCTCCCGCCCGATGTTCGCAAAGCGATGGGCATCGCCGCCGCGGCGGAGAAGCCGGATACGCAGTCATCCCAGGCGCTAGGGATCATCCTCTCCAATATCGACATGGCATCCGACGACGAAGGCGCCATCTGTCAGGACACCGGGATGCCGACTTTCGACGTGCACACACCCGTCGGCGTCAATCAGATCGAAATCCGCAAGAGGATCATCGCGGCTGTCGCGGAGGCCACTCGCCGAGGCAAACTGAGGCCCAATTCGGTCGACTCGCTCACGGGTAAGAACTCCGGCGACAACGTCGGGACGGAAACGCCGGTGATTCACTTTGAGCAATGGGAGCAGGACCAGATTGAGATCAAGCTGCTGCTCAAGGGGGGCGGCTGCGAGAACAAGAACATCCAATACTCGGTGCCTTGCGTGCTCGATCATCTGGGCCGAGCCGACCGCAACCTGGAGGGAGTGAGGAAGTGCATCCTGCACGCCGTGTGGCAGGCGCAGGGCCAGGGTTGCTCACCGGGCGCCTTGGGTGTATGCATCGGCAGCGATCGAGCCCAAGGTTATCTGCTGGCCAAGTATCAGCTCTTCCGCCTGCTCGACGACGTCAACCCGAATCCGGTGCTGGCCAGACTCGAAGCGGAAATCATGGAGGAAGCGAACAAGTTGGGGGTCGGCGCCATGGGTTTCGGCGGCAAAGCTTCGCTGATTGGTTGCAAGATCACGGCAGCCAACCGCCTGCCGGCCTCGTTCTTCGTATCGGTCGCATATGACTGCTGGGCCTTCCGGCGGCTGGGGATTCGCGTGGACCCCTTCAGCGGCGCGATCACAAAATGGCTGTACCGCGATCCACTCGTACCCGTGGAGCGCATGAACGACGGAGACGGCTTCCCCTTGACCGGCCGCGAGGTGATTCTGACGCCGCCGGTGACCGAAGAAGCGATCCGCAAGCTGAAGGTCGGTGACGTGGTGCTTATCTCCGGCGAGATGTTTACCGGCCGCGACGCCGTCCATGCCCACCTGATGAAGCACCCGCCGCCAGTCGACATGAACGGGTCGGTGCTGTACCATTGCGGCCCCGTGGTCCTTCAGGACGGCGAACGGTGGGTGGTCAAGGCCGCCGGGCCGACCACCAGCATCCGCGAAGAGCCGTATCAAGCCGACGTGATCCGTAACTATGGCGTGCGTGCCGTGATCGGAAAGGGCGGAATGGGCGCCAAGACCCTTGCGGCCCTGAAGGAGTGCGGAGCCGTCTATCTCAATGCGATCGGCGGAGCGGCTCAATTCTATGCCAGGACCATCCAGGAGGTGCTGGACGTCCACCTGATGGAGTTCGGCACTCCTGAGGCGATGTGGCACCTGCGCGTGAAAGACTTCGCCGCCATCGTGACCATGGACTCGCACGGCAACAGCCTTCACGCCGAGGTGGAGAAAGAATCCGGCGAAGCGCTGGCAGGGCTCGAACTGCTCAAGTAGACTCGACGGTGGAGGCGCACCATGCCATTCACCATAACCGTAGACGGATTTCGCGAAGGCGAAACCATCCCGCGCATCCACACCTGTGAGGGGGCGGATGTTTCCCCTTCGATCACGTGGACTGGCGAGCCGTCCGGCACCCGGAGCTTTGCCTTGATCGTGGACGATCCCGATGCCCCTGCCGGAACCTGGAATCACTGGCTGCTGTGGGACATTCCGGCCGCGGTCCACACGCTGGCATCGAATTTCCGGCCGGGCACCGCCGGCGTGAGCGGCGCCAATGATTTCGGCCGCCCCGGCTATGGAGGTCCCTGCCCGCCCCGGCGCCACGGCCCGCACCGCTACTACTTCCGTCTGTACGCGATCGACGTCGAATCGATCGGCCTCGATGCAGGAGCGAAGCGCGCGCAATTGGATCGCGCGATCGAAGGCCACATCCTGTCCGAATCGGCCTATATGGGCCGCTACGAGCGTCTGTAGCTACGGCCGCAATCCGAGGCCAGTCCAATCCGAGGCCCGACCGCAAGGGAGGGCTCTGCTCGCTCTTAACTCCCGATTACCCTCACAGTCGGTTTCTGATATTCTTCTGGAACCAGATTGGTCGTTCACAAACACGAAAGGGGGCCCGAAATGAGAAGTGTGCGATGGATGCTGACGGCGATGCTGCTGTCGAGTGGGGCGTCCGCCCAGACCACGTCAACGGAGATTCTGGGCCTGGTCACGGATACCTCCGGCGCCGTCGTGGTGGGCGCGGAGGTAACGATCACCCGCCTGGCCACCCAGCAGGTGCAAAGGCGCGAGTCAAACTCGGCCGGAGAGTTCTCGTTCCCCTTGGTGGACATCGGCGAGTACACGGTGCACGTGGAGAAACCGGGCTTCCGCGCGAAGACCGTTTCGAAGCTGAAGATCGAAACCCAGCAGAAAGCCCGCGTGGATTTCGTGCTGGAGGTCGGGTCGGTGGCGGAGACCGTGGAGGTGGTGGCGTCTTCGGTGACGCTGACCACGGAGAACGCGGCGATCGGGCAGGTGATCGACAACAAGCGCGTCATCGATCTGCCCCTCAACGGGCGCAACATGATTCAGCTCGCGGTGATGACGCCGGGAGTCCAGTTCGGGTCTCGCAGCGGAGGAGCGGACGGGCAGAGCGGCTTCCCGATCCCAGGTTCCGGGATGTCGGTGATCGCCAACGGCCAGCGCGAGGTGCACCAGAGCGTGACGCTCGACGGTGTCGAATCCATCACGCCTCTCTACAACATCTCCAGTTTCTCGCCTTCGATTGATGCGATCGAGGAGTTTAAGGTGCAAACCGGTTCCTACTCGGCGGAGTTGGGACAGAGTTCCGGAGCCCGCGTGGAGGTGTCGTTGAAGTCCGGGACGAACCAGTTGCACGGGACCCTGTACGAATTTCTTCGCAACGATGCCCTCGATGCCGAGAACTACTTTCTGAACTTCCAGCGACCGGCCAACGCCGCCAGGCTGAAGAAGGACCGGCTGCGGCGAAACCAGTTCGGTACGTTTCTCGGAGGGCCGCTGATCCGGAACAAGACCTTCTGGTCCTTTAACTACGAAGGTCGCCGTGAAACACAGGAAGGCGTTGCCACGGCATTCTGGCCGAACAGGAATTTCCGCGAAGGGAACTTCTCTCAGTTGCTGACTCCGGCGATTAACCCGGCCACCGGCCGGCCCTTTCGCAATCCCATCGCCGTGTTCGACCCGTTGACCGGAACTCCGTTCGCGGGAAACATCGTTCCCAGGACTCGCCTGCATCCGGGCGCCCAGAACGTCATCAACCAGTTCCTGCCCTTGCCGGACTTCGAACAGGCCGACATCCTGGACTTCACCGCAAGACGCGCGGTCCCACAGGTGATCGGGTCCAACCAATACTTCGGGCGCCTGGACCACAATTTCACCTCCAGGGACAAGGTGTTCGGCCGCTTTGCCATCAACTCGGACGAATGGGACGCCAACGCCATCAACCCGAATTTTCCCGAGTACCGGGTGTCCACCGCCTACAACGTGGCGACGCAGTGGATTCACACCTTCGGGCCCGCCCTGATCAACGAACTCCGGTTCGGCATCAACAACTGGGGCGACAACTTTATCAACCCGCGGACGAACACCGACTTCGATCTCGACACGCTGGGGATCGGAAAATTCCGCGTGGCGGGCGACGGGAACCGGAAGTTCACCCCGCTCGAGGCGGGCCTTCCGTCGATGGGGTTCACCATCGGCGACCCGAACGGCCGTGTCGACGACACCTACAGCTACCAGTTCGCCGAGAACCTCTCGTGGATTCGCGGAAAGCACACGATGAAGACAGGCCTGTCGTTCGTGCACGCGGCGATGGACCGCCGGGCAGCCAATCTAACACGCGGGACCTTGAGCTTCTCGGCCAATGAGAGCGGCTACGACTTTGCCTCGTTCGTGATGGGCTACCCCAACCGGGCGCAGACCGGCGAAGGCTATCCGGCGGTGAACATGCGGTCGCGCCGCGTGGGCGCCTACTTCACCGACGACTGGAAAGCGACCTCGCGGCTGACCATCAACTGGGGCGTGCGCTACGACTATCTCGGGAATCCTTACGACCTGTTGGGGCAGGTGAGGACGATCGATCTGGCGAACACTTATACAACCCCGGACGGCAGGAAGATCCCAACGCTGCAGCCGATCCCGCGCAGCGATGTTGCCAAGGGCAAATTGTGGGACCAGTTCTGGGGCTTCATTCAGCCCCGATTGGGAATTGCGTACCGGCCTACCTCGAAGTGGGTGTTCCGCATGGGCGCGGGGCAGTACACCAGCCCGCAGCATTTTGTGCAGATCAGCACGGCGAACCTGCATCCTCCGCTTTCCGGCAATCAGCAATTCGATTCGGTGACGGACGCCGCCGGCTCGGCGCCCATCGTCTATGCCGGCCAGACGTACAACTCGCAGTTGCGGCGGTTCCGGCCCGGGTCCCCGGTGCTGACGCTCGACAACCCGTTTGTCGGTTCGATCCAGGCTCGGCCGGTGGGCGTCCGGATGTTCCAGCAGAGCCGGAAGGACCGCGACGTCTGGCAATGGAGTTTCGACATCCAGCGCGAATTGCTCGGCGCCATCGCGTTCACGATCGGCTATGTCGGCAGCAAGACAACGCATTCGGCGAACGGGTGGGAAGGCCTGAACGCGGCGCCGCCGTCGCCCGACAACGAATTTCGGCGCGAGGCGTCCCTACACGCAGTTTTATGACCCGGCCACTCCGGAACTGGGGATCCAGGCGCTGGGGCGAATCGCTCCATTTGACGGGTCGGCGAACCAGCACTATCACGGGCTGCAGACTCGCCTGGAGAAGCGATATGCGCGAGGCTTGGCGATGGGACTGGCTTATACCTACAGCAAGGCCAACGGCGACGGCGAGGACGGCGGCAACGAGAGTCCTGGGTGGCAGGCCAAAGACCGGGCCAGTTCGCGGGGCCGCACGGCGTTCGACCTCACTCATAATGCCGTTTTTCATTTTGTGTACGAACTGCCGTTCGGCAAGAGCCTGAAAGGAGTGCCGGGCGTGCTGCTGAAGGGTTGGCAAACTAATGGCATCGTGTCGTTGCGCTCGGGGTTCCCGTTCAGCCCGTCCGTTCCCGCGGGTGACCTGAACACCGGCAACGACGGATCGCCCGTTCGTCCGGACCGGTTGCAGGACGGCAGGCTGGAAAATCCGTCGAGGCAGTTGTGGTTCGACCCGACCGCGTTCCAGCGGGTGACGTGCAATATCCCCAGCCGTCAGGATTTGTGCCATTTCGGGAGCGCGGGCCGTAACATCCTGGTCTCGCCGGGCCAACGCAATGTGGATGCGTCGGCGTTCAAGAACTTCAACATCACGGAGCGGTTCAGCCTGCAGTTTCGTGGTGAGCTGTTCAACGCCCTCAATACACCGTTCTTCGGGCAGCCCAACAACCTGGGCTTCGTGAGCGCCACCTCGGTCGTGCCCGACGGTCCCAGGGTTGGCGAGATCCGGAGTCTGCGGACGGCGATGCGGATCATCCAGTTCGGGCTGAAACTGTATTTCTAGGCTCCGCAACCCTGGCGAAGCCGTGGGTTTGCGGTCGCTCAAACGCGCCGTGGCCGCCCCACGAAAAGGTTAGAATGGTCGACTCCTTCAGCGACCACCACCGCTGGTGCTTTTGTACGCTTCGGAAAGCACACGGCGCAGCAGATTATCGCAGCCCGAGCCCATCATGATGGCCACAGAATTTCCGGTGTCGGTGGATCGACGCCTTGTTGCACGATTGCCATGTTCGATCACGGACCTTCGGCTCCCTAAGATATGATCGAAGTGGGCTGGGGCATGACACTCGAAGACCTCCGCAGCACGCGACGCGAATCGATCCTGCTACTCGCCGCAAGACGCGGCGCGACAAATGTGCGGGTGTTTGGCTCGGTCGCGCGCGGCGGGAACGACGAATTGAGCGATATCGATTTTCTGGTTGACCTGGACTCTGGCCGGACCCTCTTTGACCTCGGCGGCCTGCTATCCGACCTCGAAGCCCTGCTGCAAGAACGCGTGGACGTTGTTACTGAAAAAGGTCTGCGGCCTCGCATCCGCGAACGGGTTCTTGCCGAGGCGATTCAGCTGTGAGGGATGAAAGAGCGCGCTTGGCCGGTCGGAGAGCAGCTATCTTGTGGTACCAGGCACCACGCGGCCGAGTAGTCCCAAGGGGGCGCGGTTGTTCAATTCGGCACACTTTCGTGGTGCCAGGCACCACTCGGCTGAGTAGTCCAGGGGGCGCGGCGGCTTTTTCATTCCGGCACACTTTCGTGGTGCCAGGCACCACTCGGCTGAGTAGTCCCAGGGGGCGCGCGGCTGTTTCATTCCGGCCCAACTGTCGTGGTGCCAGGCACCACGGCGGCTCTGTGGTCCCAGGGGCGCGGCTGTTCATTCCGGCACACTTTCGTGGTGCCAGGCACCACGGCGGTGGTCCACAGGACCCCCTTCACATTAACCCATTCGAGCGCACCCAGCACCGCTCGCAAGAGCCGAAAAAAAGGTCATACCAAACAAACGGGGAGCGCTAAAGCGCGCCCTTAACAGCCTGGGAGACCGGCTCCACCAAGCCTACTCCTTCAGCGACCATCGCACCACGCCCATGTGATACCTCGAATGCTCCGCTACCCCGCTCGCATAGTAAGCTGTGACCAGAGTTCCGTCGGCCAGTTCCACCGTCGACGGATACCCGCCGTCGCGCGCGCCACCTAACTGCACCACCGGCCGCGGAGCTTTCCACGTCTGTCCCGCGTCTTCGCTCAGCCGCACGTGAACCGCCAGGTTGCCCTTCTCCCGCACACCGTACGTCAGCAGGATCCGCCCATCGCGCAACCGCAGCAAACTCGCGGGGTGATGGCTGGGCAGCGTCACTGGACCATTGTTCTTCCACGTCCGACCCTCGTCGGAGGAGACCATCACGTCCAGATGTCCGTCGCGGTAAGTACGCGCAGCCGCCAGCCATCGCTCCGGCCCAAGTCGTAACAGCGTCGTCTCGTTGTAGTCGTCTTTGCCGAGAAGCACGGCGTCGCCCCAGGTGCGGCCGTCGTCCCTGCTGAACAGGACGTACGCCGTGCCCGTCCGGACTTTCGGCGCCGGGCGCGGCCCGGTGGCCACGGCCGTGTAGGTGTGGTCCTGATAGAACGAAGCGGCCAGGGTGCTGCCGGGTAACTGCACGATGTCGCCGAACGGGATGAGATAGTCCACGCCATCGGGGAGACGGACCTGGTCCGATCGCGTCCACGTCTTTCCGCCATCCGTCGAGCGGCAGGCCAGGGCGGGCAGCCAGATATCGCGGCCGGCCCGGATCTGCACGCCCGAGACCAGCACAACCATCGCGCCGTCATGCGCCAGGCCGAAGGCGTGATTCAATCGTGTGGCGCTGGGGTCGTGCGGCGCGGGAACACCGGCCAGCGACCATAGCTTTCCGCCGTCCTTGCTCGTCCAGACCTCGACGTGACCGGGTTGGCGGCCGTGGCTCGGCTGGTTGAACAGCGCCGCGGCGATCGTGCCGTCCGGAAGGACTTTGAGATTCGGCCACGCGCAGACATTGTCGACGGCGATATAGCGTTCGCCGCCCAGCGCGAAGAGCAGGGAAGCGGCTAGCAAGACTTTCATTTCGGTGCAGTATATCATCGGAGCGGAGTTGCCCAACACAAAGATCATGACCCGCCGTGAACGAGTGATGTGCGCCGTCGCCGGAGGTACGCCCGACCGCGTGCCCTACTGCGAACTCGGCATCGATGAACCCATCGCCTGTCAGTTGCTCGGGCGTTCGATCCGGCAAGACAAGGTCTCCGAAGCCGGCGAGTACGCCGACAATCCCGTGGACGTGGAGAAGGACCTCTCGCGGGCCGTCGGCCGCGACAACATCCGCTACAATTTCTGCCCGCCCATCCCCGCGGAAAAGCACGTCGGCGAGGGTAACATCCTGTTCTATGGCGACGGGCAGATCAAGAGCAAGTCCGATCTGGACAAGCTGGTTTTGCCCGACCCGGACGACGACCGCCTCTACGCCCCGGCGCGTGAGTTTCTGGCCAAACGTGAGGACTTTGCGGTGTGCGCCGCCTGCCGTTTGGGGATTTCCCCGACGTACCTGTGCATGGGCCAGGAGTTCTTCTCGCTCGCCCTCTACGATGAACCCGACCTGGTGGAGGAGGTGCTCCGCCGCTACACCGAGTGGAGCGCCAAGGTCATGGCGCGCATCTCGACGATGGGCTTCGACCTTATCTGGACGGCCGACGACATCGCCTTCAAGACCGGCCTGTTGTTGTCTCCGAAAATGTTCCGCGAGCGGATCCTGCCGCACATCCGCAAGGTGGCGGAAGCCATCACGATCCCGTGGATCTTTCACAGCGACGGCAACCTCACCGCCGTTCTCGATGACATCGTCGATCTGGGCATCGCGGGTCTTCACCCGATCGAGCCGGATGCGATGGATATCCGCGACATCAAAAAGCGCTACGGGAAGCGGATCTGTCTGGCCGGCAACGTCAACGTGCACACGCTCGCATGTGGTTCTACGGAGCAGGTGGAAGAGGAAGTGAAGGGACTTCTGCGCGACGTCGCGCCGGGCGGCGGCTACATCATGACCAGCGGCAACAGCCTGGCATCCTACTGCAAGGTCGGGAACATCCGCGCCATGATGGCGACGCTTGAACGGTACGGACGTTATCCGATCGAAGTGTAACTACTCTTTTGTGTCCTTTTTCGAGGTGAGCTGGCTTACCAGCCAGTCCCGCGCGAAGGTCCAGTCGCGCTTCATGGTGGCGACCGAGATGTTGAGCGCTTCGGCGGTCTCCTGCTCGGTCAGGCCCCCAAAGAAGCGCATCTCGATCACCTTGGCCGAGCGCGGATCGAGTCCTTCCAGCCGCGAGAGCGCCTCGTCGAGTTCGATCACATCCTGGTCGTGGCGCCCGATCCAATCCTGCACATCCTCCAGCGACAGCCGGACCTGGCCGCCGCCGCGGCGTTGGGCATGCGAGGCGCGCGCATGATCCACCAGCAGCCGCCGCAACTGCTGCGCCGCCACCGCGAAGAAGTGGGCGCGGTCCTGCCAGTCTACGGATTGGCCGGACAGCAGCTTCATGTAGAGCTCGTGCACCAGCGCGGTTGGCTGGAGCGTATGGCTGGATCGCTCGTACCGCATGTAGCTGGCCGCGAGCCGGCGCAGTTCCGAGTAGACCGCGCCGAACAACTCCTGGCCGGCTTCCTTCCGGCCGGAGCGCCAGTCGCGGAGCAGCCGCGTGACCTGATGCGGTTCGGACTCCATGGGCGGACCTTCCGACCATACTCGAAAGACGTCTGTCGCGCAACCGGCGGACGCGGAGGCGCCCGGCAAAGAAACCGCCGCGGGCGCGTTACGTTTCAGCGGGAAGCGGAGGGTATCTTCCCGGCGAGTCGTGTGCTATAGAAAGACCGACAAGTCGGAGAGGTCTCATGCAAGCAACAACCGTTCGTTGGTTGGTTGTCCTTGGCATCGTGGCTTCCTCCGCTGAATCGGGAGTGTCGCAACCCACTGTCACGGCAGTGGTGAACGCGGCTTCTTTCGATGCGGCGGTTCCGCGCGGGTGCCTGATTTCCATTTTCGGCTCCAAGCTGGCTCGTGCCACGGCCAGCGCCGCATCGCTGCCTCTTCCCCGTAAGCTCGAAGACGCGTCCGTCCTCGTGGGCGACCTGGAATTGGCGGCGCCGCTCTACTTCGTCTCACCTGCACAGATCAACGCCCAGCTACCCTTCGAGGCGCTGGGCCAAACGCTATCCCTGGTAGTGTCAACAGCCGAAGGCAGGAGTAAGCCGCTTCTGCTGAGGCCGGCGGCGTCCGGACCGGGCCTCTTCACTCGCGACTCGAGCGGAAAGGGACCGGTGTTGGCCCTTACTCCGGATTTTCGGCTTGCCGATGCCGTCGCGCCCGGACAGCCTCTGATCCTCTACGCCACGGGCCTCGGCCCGACAGATCCGCCGGTCGTGAGCGGCTACCCGGGAGCCACTCAAGAGCCGCTCAATCGCGTGACCCATGTCCCCGAAGTTTTCGCCGGGGACTATGCCTTGCCGGCTCCCGTGGCCTTTGCCGGCCTGGCCCCGGGTCTGGCAGGTGTTTACCAGATTAATGTGACCCCGCAATTCCTCGCCAGCGACCGGCTGTTCCTGCGATCGGGCGGGAAGCTGAGCAACATTGTGCAACTTCCCGTGCGGGCGGGCCAGAACGTCACGAACGCGACCGGTACCATTGAAGCGGTGTATCCGACGGCGCAGGATCCCGTTGGCGTTTCACCACACCTGCTGGTGGCGCGATTCACGGCGCGCATGGACATTAGCGACGCGGCCGGCCCGTTCGCAATCGCGGCGGTCACCGACGGATTAGCAAGCGCGGTGATCACGGTCGATCCAGCCAACGGCACATTCGAGGGACTGGCGCCGGTTCCGACGGCCGCGGCCCGACAGTTCGACTATTCCGGGAGCCCGGACATGAGGTTTGATCTGTTTACGTGTCACCCGCCGGGCGCCGACGGGTTGTCCGCATTCCCTTTTCCGGGCAACATCATCCCGGCTTCCCGAGTCTCGCCGCAGGAGCTCAAGGCGCTCGAACTGATGCCCTTGCCCAATACGGAGATCAACCGCGGCGACACCGGGCTGCTACGGGTTCAAGGACAGGCGCGGCGCGGTGCGACGTTCGTCATCGACGGATCGAACAACAGCGCGTTATCCGTTTTTGCCGCATACATTCCGGTGCGAACGATGTGTGCGCGCGATCAGGTGACCACTCTGAGGCTCATCATCGACGGAAGGCAGGTGGCCTCCACAGAGGTAAGTTACACCGCCGGAAGCCCTACTGTCACGGGAGGCCGGCCATGACGGCAAAAACAGCCCGGGAGCTTTTGAAACTGGCCTGCGTATGCTTCTTGCTTGCCTCGCCCGCGGGTGCGGCGCCTGAGATCCGCGCCATTCTCAACGCCGCCAGCTACGCCGTGCCGCCGTTGCCGAACTCTGGGATTGCGCGAGGCTCGATGTTCGTGGTGTTCGGCACGGAACTGGGGCCGGATGATTTGCGCCAGGCCGCCGGCTTCCCGCTGCCAACCACTTTGGGCGGCACATCGATCCGGGTCACGGTAGGCGCGACATCGGTGGACGCGTTGCTTGTTTACGCTTGGACCACGCAAGTGGCGGGGATCCTGCCGTCCGGCACACCCGAGGGCATTGGCCTGATGGAAGTGACGTACAACGGCCATGCAGGCCAGGCCGGGGCGTTCCGCGTCGTACGAAGTTCTCCCGGAATTCTTGCCCAGAACCAGGCTGGCGGCGGGCAGGCGCTGGCGCAGAACTTCAACTCGGCCACCGACCAGCCGCGCAATTCGCTGAGCCGGCCCGCGCGCTCCGGCCAAGTCGTTACCCTGTGGGCTACCGGACTCGGTCCGATTCCCGACAACGAAGCGATCGTGCCGGCGCCCCGCGATCTCAACATCAACCTTCAGGTCTTGGTGGGCGGCAAACCGGCCACCATACGTTACAAGGGTCGCTCCGGCTGCTGCCCGGGAGTCGACCAGATCGTTTTTGAAGTGCCGTCCGGCATAAACGGCTGCTATGTGCCGTTGGTGGTTCAAGTCGACAGTGCCGTCAGCAACTTCACCAACCTCTCGGTCGCCGGCCCAGACGGCGGCGATTGCACCGACCTCAGCGGA
>JBJXGR010000317.1:0-2899 GCA_046160045.1 Bryobacteraceae bacterium | reverse complement strand
AGCGAAACGGTGGTCCGGCGCATGCTGAACCCGCGGCATAATACCAAACCGGAGAGGATTCAGGCAGCGCTCGTGGCGCTCGGGAAGCGTATCGTCGTGACCTTCGAGGATGCGGCGTGACAACCCGAGAGCGGCATCTCATCGCGTTACCTTGAAAGAAGGAGCGTTGCACCATGGCAACCGGGCCGCTGAGAGAATCCCAAGTGCGCGAGTACCACGAGCGGGGATTCGTCCTCGCGAATGGCATGTTCGACGCCGCCGAGATCAGCCTGCTGTCCCGCGCCGCCCGGGAAGACCGCGAACTCGATCAGTACTCCTACCGCCGGGCTGACGGCGAAGGAGGAACCGTCCGCCTCTCTCTCTGGAACCACCCCGGCGACACTCTGTACGGCATGTTCGCCCGCTCGGAATCCATCGCCGGTTCCGCGGAAAAACTCCTCGACGGCGAGGTCTACCACTATCACTCCAAGATGATCATGAAAGACGCCCGCGTCGGTGGAGCCTGGGCCTGGCATCAGGATTACGGCTACTGGTATCACAACGCCGTGCTGTTTCCGTTGCTCACGAGCGCGTTCATCGCCGTCGACCCGGCGACCCGTGAGAACGGCTGCATGCAGGTAGTGGAAGGGTCGCATCACCTCGGCCGCATCGATCACGGGCGCACCGGCGACCAGTCAGGCGCCGACGCCGAACGCGTCCAGGAGATCGTGAAACGTCTGCCCCTGATCCACGTGGAGATGGAACCCGGCGACACGCTTTTCTTTCACTGCAACCTGCTCCATCGCTCCGACCAGAACCACTCCGAGCGCCCTCGCTGGTCGATGATCTGCTGCTACAACGCCGCCCGCAACAATCCCTATCGCGAATCGCATCATCCCCAATACACCCCTCTCGGGAAGGTGCCCGACTCCGCCATTCGCGAGGCCGGCCTCAAGCGCTTCGCCGACTCGCAGGCGGACGTCGCGTGGCACGTCCATCCCGAGCGATAGCAACCCCTGGTCCCGCACCCGCAAGCGCGCTAGTCTGGGACTCTCCATGTCTAAGCTCCTCGTGCTTCTCCTCGCGCTCGCGATGCCTCCTCTTCTTCCAGGCGCCGGCTTCCTGACCAAGGCCGGCCAGCCCCTCTTTCCCATCGGCAGCTATGAACTGCCCAAAACCGAAGAGGGCCTCCGCGCGATGGCGGAGGCTGGGGTCAACCTCTTCCGCTGTCACGGGAAAAAAGACCTCGACCGCGTGGCGGCCGTGGGAGCCCAGGGCTGGATCCCCCTTCCCTTCCACATTGGTGTCGCGGACGGCAAGATCCGCTCCCAGGTCGAAGCCGTCAAGGATCATCCCGCGCTTGCCGTCTGGGAAGGCCCAGACGAGATTGTCTGGAACTTCACCGCCTACAGCGGCCTCCACCGGAACGGCACATTCCCCACCCGCGACGAGTGGTGGAAACAGACTCCGCTGGCCGTCGACTACTCGGAAAAGGAAGCGGCGAAAGTGATGCCCAACATTCGGGCGGCTATCAGTCTTATCCGGCAACTGGACACGAAGCGGCGGCCGGTGTGGATCAACGAAGCCGCCCGCAGCGATCTGAAATTCATCCGGCAGTATCTCGACTCAATCGATGTCACCGGCTGCGACACCTACCCGATTCACGCCGCCACCCACCTGCCCGCCGACGTCGCCGCCTTCACCGAACGCTACAAGCGCCTGGCCGCGGGACGCGCGGTGTGGATGGTGTTGCAGGGGTTCGCCTGGGGCGAACTCGCGGGCCGCAACGAGCCGGTCACCTACCCCACGTTCGCCGAAACCCGGTTCATGGCCTGGGCCGCGATTGCGAGGGGCGCAAAGGGCGTCCTCTATTGGGGCATGGACGCCGCACCGCCCAAGCCGGTCTTCCGCGAATCCCTGCATGCCATCACGAGCGAACTGGCGGCGCTGCACCCGATCCTCACCGGGCCGGAGCCGCCCGGCGTGCGGATCGACGTCATCGATTCCGAAGGGTTCGACACCCCTTCGCGCGGGGTGACGATGTTCTGCCGCCGTGCGGGACGCGAGTGGCTGGTCGCCCTGGTGAATGAAGACAGCCGCCCGCACATGGGCGTAATCGTTTCCGGCCTTCGCGAGGTCAATCGGCTGGAACTGCTGTACGGCAAGGAGACAGCCGGCCTCGTCCGCGGGGAATTCGTCACGCGATTGCTTCCGTATGAAGTAAAAGTATTCGCGACCAACCGCAAATGGGAAACGTCGCGCAAGGCGGGCCGCGATTTCGGCCAACCGTAGCCGGAGAGTCGCCCGACAAGTGGGGCGGTCCCCCTGGACCGCGGCTGGCCCCCTGGCCCGCCCTCCGGCCGAAGGCCGGCTTTGTGGGGCGGGCGTTCAGCCCGCGGCGCGCTTTAGCGCGCCTTTGGGCCGCATGTATGTGTATGGCCCCTACAATTTGAAGCGCCGAGGACCCGCTAAAGCGCGTCGCAGGCCGCATACAGCCAGCCCTCCGGCCGAAGGCCGGCTTTGTGGGGCGGGCGTTCAGCCCGCGGCGCGCTTTAGCGCGCCTTTGGGCCGCATGTATGTGTACGGCCCCTACAATTTGAAGCGCCGAGGGCCCGCTAAAGCGCGCCGCAGGCCGCATACAGCCGGCCCTCCGGCCGAAGGCTGGCTTGCGATGGCCACACTCGGAATCTTCCGCTTCTGAGCCTGTTGCCACCGGCTCTGGTACCATCCCACTTCATGCAAATCGCGATTCTGGGTGGCACCGGCAAGGAAGGCACAGGCTTGGCTCTCCGGTTGGCGGCGGCGGGGTTTCCGGTTTCGATCGGCTCTCGCGACGCGGCGAAAGCTCACGAGAAGGCCGTGCATCTAGGCAGCCAGGTTGCCGGAGCCGCCATCAGCGGCGGAGAGAACACAGCGGTCG
>JBJXGR010000316.1:0-11823 GCA_046160045.1 Bryobacteraceae bacterium | reverse complement strand
GTGCCGGTCTCGAAGAACTTCACGATCTGCTCCACCAGGGGCCGGTACGAGAAGGGTACCGTCGCCGGGCTCTGCACGACCCCCTTCGCCCGGAACACCACCGCGCCGTAAGCACCCCCGGGCCGCGTGATGTGGACCGTGGCCGTACGCCCGTCCTTCCACCGCCCGACCACCTCGTCCATGTCGGGGTGAGCGATGCGCATCACCTCCTCGCACCCCGGGCCCATCAGCGTGTACATCATCTCGATAGGATGAATCGCATACCAGGAGAGATCGAGGTGGTGATGCGGCTCCAATTGCCCCGGGCCCCACGCGAGCATGGCCTTGATGTCGGGGAACTTCATCGTCGTGGCGATGGAGTTGAAGCGCAGCCCCGACGAACTGAACCACGCGACGCGGGCTTGCTTCGCTAGGCGCACAATCTCGCGCGCGTCTTCGAGCGTAGAGGCCAGCGGTTTATCGATAAACACCGGCTTCTTCGCGGCCAGGATCTGCTTCATCTGCTCCAGGTGGACACGGCCGTCCGCGCTCTGCAGCAGAACCGCGTCCACCTTACGGCAGAGAGACGGGATATCGTCAACAATCTCGACTCCGTATTTGGCCTTGAGTTCCTCGGCGTGCTTGTCGACCCGCGACCAGCTGGACTCGATGTCCTTGCTGCCGCCCCGATAGGCCGCGACGATCTTCGCGCCGCTGACGTGCTCGGCCTGCGAAGGGTCGTTCAGGATGCGGCCGAATTGCAGGCAATGCGACGTGTCCGTGCCGACGATACCGAGCTTGAGATCCGCGGCCGGCAGGACCGCCGCGGCTAGAAAAAGAATGCCGAGTTTCATACAGCGCCTAATCCTTTTCCGGTGAGGACGGCCGTGCGCATGGTGCCGTCCTTCACCACAAAAATTCCAGGCAGCTTTTGTTCCCACTCTCGATTCGCGGCCGGAATGAATTGCCGCGCGTTGGCTTCGATGGCGGCGACCCCGGGAATATACGCGGACAGCCCGGCCGAGTGGACCAGCGAAGCGCCGGGACACGTCAGGTCCTGCACGCAGAGATACATCTTGTACTTCTGCGCGGCGGCGGCCATCAGCAGCGCCTGTGTCTGCCCCTTACAGGCCTTGAGAGCGGCACCCGAGTATCCCATCTCGCGCGCCAACAGCAGGCTTTCCAGATCGGTCAACGATTCATCGATGACGACCGGCTTGATCCTGGCCGCTTCGTGCATGACGTTGGCCCGGTCCTTCGTCAGGTCCCGCGCCGTGGGTTGCTCGACGTACTGGATCCGCTCGAATCCAGCCGCGGCCTTCTCCTTCACCTGACGCAGGAACTCGAGCAGGTACCGAACGTTCTGGCACCGTTCGTTGAAGTCGAGTGAATAAGACCAGC
Source organism: Bryobacteraceae bacterium (assembly GCA_046160045.1). Classification (GTDB taxonomy): domain Bacteria; phylum Acidobacteriota; class Terriglobia; order Bryobacterales; family Bryobacteraceae; genus CAZGUX01. The sequence continues at coordinate 10,443 of JBJXGR010000316.1, read as the reverse complement.
GATTGACGCCGCGCTGCTTCTGCGTCTCCGTCACGACCCGGTCGACGCCCACCACGCGCCCCACGTCCCACTGCAGATCGTCTCCATTGAGTTTGATCTTGAAGTGGGTAAGTCCGTTGAGGCGAATCCATTCCGGCAGCGTTTCGGGCAGCCCGTCGCCGATCCGTTTCTTCAAGTCGGCGTCGGTCAACGGATCGACGGCGCCGATGAGGTGATACATCGGCATGCGGGGCTTGGGCTGTTTTTGCACGTAGCGGTCGAGCGTCTCGCCTTTGAACTCGGCCCCCAGGTACTGCGCGAGATCGTGTTTGAGGAATCGCGGGCCGTACGTGTGATAGCAGTTCAGGCCGTGCAGCTTGCCGTAGGCGTCGTGCAGGGCGGCGTCGAAGGGACTCGCCGTGGCGAGCGTGCACAGCTTCGGAATCGGCTCGGCGAGTTCGAGATCTTTCGTGGCACGGACGGAAGCCTTCAAATACTCGGGCTCCAGCGTCCACGTGATGTCGATGGGGTGGCCGGGAGCCCGGTAATCGCCCGTAATCTTCGCGATGTGCCCGGCCAGGGTTTTCATGGCGCCGAGCGTCTGGTCGTAGTTGAGTTTTCGCGACGGGAAGGACCACGCATTGCCGAGGGGCATGGAGCCAAACCCGTTGGCCGTGCGAGCGCCCGCGCTGACGGTGCACTTTACATTGAGGAGGCCGATCCGTTCCACCACGGTTCCGCCGAACTTCAGCGGCGTGCGGCACGGCATTTCCTCGAAGTTGAAGCGGATTTCCTCGATTCTCATGTCGGTGGACGAACCCGCGGCGCGGAGACACGCGGGTGCCGCCGCGGCGGAGAGCAGCGCTCGTCGCGTCATTTCTTCAGCTCCAGGTAGGCGAACAGGTCGCGCAGTTGCTGCGGGTTCAGCTTCTCGAGGATCCCCTCGGGCATCATCGACACACTCGATTCCTCCATCGACGCGATGTCGCTCTTCGCGATCTTCGTCTTCTCGTAGTTGGCTCCATTCAGCATAACGCCGGCGCCGTCCTCTTCGGCCACCAGCCCGCTGATCACGCGGCCATCGCGGGTCTTAACCTGCATGGTCATGTACTCCTTGCGGATGAAGACGCCCGGGTCGACGATCTGGGTGAGCAGATACAGACGATCGCCGCGATTGGCGGGCGTCAAATCCATACCCAGCGTGCCGCCTTCGTTGAACAGCTTGTGGCACATTCCGCAGTGCTGGAAGAAGAGCCGTTTGCCACTCTGCATGTTGCCCGCGGCGGCGCGAAGGTCGTTGCTCAGGCGGCGTACGGTGGCGAGTTTCTCCTCCGCGGTCCCCTGGCCGATGTTCCCCCAATGCTTGCGTACCATCGAATCGAGCGCCGGCTGATGGAGAGCGGCCACACGCTTCAGCCGGTCGGTGGAGATGGCGTCGTGCGCGATCGTTCCCTGGTCGACAGCGCGAAGCAGGACTCCGGCCGAAGAAGCCCGGCTGATGAGAATGTCCTGGGCCCTCCCTCGAAGGGGCGGGGGCAGTGAATTGTGATGGGCGACCAGCGCCTGGGTGATGCGTGCATCCTCAAATCTGCCGAGGACCCCGAGGGCCGCGCTGCGAACCGAATCCGACTTCTCGTCGAGAAGGGGAAGCACCTGCGGAACGGCGGCCGCTTCTCCCACCTCGGAGAGGACTTCGAGCATCGCGACTCGATCCGCATCCTGTGCCGCGCGGTCCTTGACTACCCGAAGCGCCTCGGCACCGGCTTCAGGAATGCCCGAGCGCATTGCCAGTCGCACTCGAGCCGGTTCGGAGGGCCTGACCGCCCACGCGGCGCGCACGGCTTCGAGCAGCGCGCCTTTGACCGGAGCGAACGTCCGCTGCCGGCCTGCGGCCTGTTGCTCCGCCACCGATTGGAAGCGCGCAAACGCGCCGGTATCCTGAGCGACCGGCATGCCGGCGCGCTCGCTCAGACCCTGATCCAAGGCGGCGAGCAGTGACTGGGGATTCACCTTCAGCAGGCGCGCACAGGCATCATACGTTCGCGGCGTCCCCTCGGCGGCCCAACGGCGGATCAGGCGCCGCGCGTCTTCCGTACGTGAGGCGACGGCTTCCGGCCGCGCCATCTCGCGCGCAACCAGATCGATATCGGAGACGGCCTTGTTCTCGAGCGCCCACCACATCAACCAGGGGACGAACGGGTCGGCGGCGTCCTTGTTTTGATCCCACACACCGCCGAGGATCGGGAGCGCATCGGCGGCCGGGAGACGCTTGGCGCTGGCGGCGAGTTGCGCGCGCACCACAACGCTCGGTTCCGTGCGTGACATCTGGGCCAGCTTGCGGGCGATGGGCCTCGATACCTTTTTCTCATCGGCCAGGAGCCGCACGGTCCACGACCTCAGGTACTCGTAAGGGTGGTCGAGAGCTTTCAATGCCGTGCTCTCGGTAAAGCCGCCGCTGACCTGAAGGCCCCACAGACCCTGCAGCGCCGTCTGGGGATCGCGGCTCTGCGCCATGTCCCGAAGAGCGGGGTGGGTGGATGGGTCGCGTCGCGCCGCCAGGATCACACGGGCCTGGTCGGCATACCAACGGTTGCGGCGCGTCAGCAGGCCCACCAGGTCCCGGCTAGACAGTTTGTCCAGATCGAACTCCGGAACCGGTTTGGTCCCCTCAGCCTCGACGCGATAGACGCGGCCGTTGCTCTTGTCCCACGGCGCGTCGGGATCCGGGTGCGCCGTGCGCTCGTCGTGGAAGTCGCACACATACACCGATCCGTCGGCGGCTTGCGCCAGATCGGTGGGGCAAAACCACTTGTCCGACGCATCGAAGAAGAGCTTGCCCAACGTGGCCTGGAAAGTCGAACCGAGCGGCTTGACGTCCCACCACGAGACCGACCGCCCCAGGAAGTTGCCTCCGATGAACGTCTCCCGGAAGCGGTCGGGGAAAGACTCGCCGGAGTAGATCAGCCCGCCCAGCACGACGTGGCCTCCCGGCACCCCGTTGTGCTTGACGTGCGGAAAATAGCCGTACGCATACGGATTGTGCAGCGGCCCGTGCTTGCCGAACGACTTCTGGTAGTACGCTCCCTGTACGGCGTGCCAGAACAACGACGCCCCGTTGGAGCTGTAGAAGAGGTTGCCGTTCGCGTCGAACGCGAGTCCATAGATATTGCCGCCGCCCTCGGCGAACAACTCGAACTGCTTCGTCACAGGGTGGTAGCGCCACACCCCCTGTTGGAACTCGATGCCGCGGACCCGGCAGGTGGCGGTGCTTCCGTTCAAGCCATACAGCCAGCCATCCGGACCCCAGGTCAGGTGGTTGGCCAGCGACTGCGCGTCCTCCATGCCGAAGCCGGAGAGCAGCACTTCGGGGTCGCTGTCGGGCGCGTCATCATGGTTGCGGTCCGGGTAGAAAAGCAGGTACGGCACCTGCATTACGAAAACGCCGCCGTGCCCGATGGCGAGGCCGGTGGCCAGGTTCAGGCCTGTGACAAAATCCTTGAACTTGTCGGCCTTCCCGTCGCCGTCGGTGTCTTCGAGGATTGTGATCCGGTCTGCGCCGCGCGGGCCTTTGGGCGGAGGTTCGGGAATCCGGTCGTAGGTGGTCCGCGAATAGCGGTCGACCTTCACGCGCTTCAGGCCGGCCGGGTTGGGGTATTGCAGGTATTGGATCACCCACAGCCGGCCACGGGGATCGAACTTGACCAGGATGGGCTGGCGAATTTCGGGCTCGCTCGCCACCAGTTTGACCTTGAAGCCTTCGAGTACTTTCATGCGGCTGACCGCCTCACCGGGCGGGAATCCCTGGCCCCACACCACCGCGGCGCAGAGTCCAAGGGCGCCGATGGCCAACGGAACCCGCGCGCTCACGCGCGTAAGCGCGTGGGTTCGATTGAGGGGCAGTGCCTTTAGGGACGGAACTCGCATCGATTACCGTTCTCCAAACGGGTTTGAGACCGAGAAGACGATCCGCCCGAAACGGTGAGGGGTGTGGAAACTCGGAACGGGCGTATCGCCGGAAGACCACTGGCTGTACTGCGGGTCCGTCTTGCCGCCGTGGCGGTTGATGTTGAAGTTCCATGATTGGCCGGGCTGCGGAGGCACGGACTTCGAGTATTGCGCGAAGTTGCGAAACGGTAGAGCCACTTCCACCAGCCAGTATTGGTCGGTGTCCGAATCGTCGTTGAGCGTCCCGGCGTAGCTGCCGGCGATCTTCAGACCTTCCACGTCCCACTTCGGCGCGCGCGGCTGTTTCGGCCCGTTGGGACGGAAGTTGTCGACGTAGCCGCCGATGACGTTCCACTCGACGTTGAAGTAGACGTTCGGCTTGTCTGGATCGGGGGCGAACATGATCTCGAAACAATCGTCCTCGGGGATGTTTCCGTCGTGCTCGGGGTGCTTGGCGGAAATATGGGAATCCCGGCTGAGGTGCGCGACGTAGAGGAATTCGTCGTCCCACAGCAGCTTCACAGCCGTCTGTTCCTTCTTCCCCGATTTGTACCAGGTGAAGTGCAAAGGGCCCATATCGGGCGCGGCGAACCACGCCGGCTCGTCCAGTTTGCCGTCGATGGTGATGCGCCCCGTAGCGCGGTGGACCGTGTAGACGGGCGGTTTCCAGTCGTCTGCTGCCGCGCACGCGAGCGAGCACACCAGCGGCAACCATCGAAGGGCGGACATGGAGACACTATCCTCAACCGCGCTGGCAGCCGTCAAGTAGAATGGACGCATTTGGACGATCTCATCTTGAGATGGAGCTTTTGATGCGCATCCTGTCACTGCTGCTCGCCTGCTCGTGCCTGTTGCCGGGTCAGACTCCGGACTTGTTGCCCGGCGCCGCGAAGCTGGATTTCCCCGCGGACATGGCAGCCGTACAATACGCGGAACTGCGCGCCTTCTACGAAAGGCAGATCGCCGACGCCGCCGCGAAACGGCGAGTCTATTGGACGCCGGAGAAGGCCGACGAAAACCGGCGCGAACTGCGCAAGACGATCGGCGCGATCGATCCCTTGATGGATCCCAAGCCCAAAGTCACGTCACTGGGCGAAGGAGGCGGAATTCGGGCCTCGCTGGTGGAGTGGCCTATCTCGCGGATTGGAACGATCGGGCCGACCATGGGCGGGACGAACACGGTCGTCCGGCTGTATGGAATCCAACTGGAGCCGATCGCCGGTGGACCGCACCCGGCGGCCCTCCTGATTCCGGACGCAACCGAGAACGCCGCCGATGTCACCGGGTTGACGGCCCGCCTGCTGGAAACCCGGCAAACCGGGCGCTTGCTGGCGCAGAAGGGGTTCGTTGTATTTGCGCCGTTCTTCGTACAAAGGCGGGCCTTCTGCCAGCCGTGGCTCGAAGACCGGCAGTGGCTGGTGAGGCTGGCCTATCAGACCGGACGCCACCTCATCGGCGGAGAAGTTCTGCAGGTGCTGAACGTCGCCGGCTATCTTGCGACCCTTCCCAACGTCGACGCCAAGCGGATTGCGGTCGCAGGCTCGGGACAGGGCGGCTTTACCGCTCTGTTGGCCGCCGCGCTCGACTCCCGGTTCGCGGCGGCGGTGTCGAATGGCTATCGTTCCGACCCGCTGCCGGACTGGGAACAGCCCGAGGACCGCATCCTGTGGCGGTATCGAAGCCGCTTCGGCAACCCCGAGTTGGCGAGACTCGCCGGCGCCGGTTTGATCCTCGACAAGGACATTGTGCAGTCGCTGGAGGAGCGGTTGAAACCCGTGGCAGCGTCCACGGATTCCTCCTGGCCCTTGCGCATGGACCTGGAACAGGTGGCGCGCGTGGCTAATGCGCAATTCGCCCAATGGCAGGCGTTCTATCGCAACATGGCGTTGGAATCGAACTACACCCGGGCGGCGCGATGGACGCCGGACTACTCATCGACAGCCGCTTACGAACGGTCGATGAAGCCGAAGCTCGAAGCCTACTACGACCAGATCGGGCGCTACCCTCCGGCGGAGGGACCTCTCGATTCGAGGAGCCTCAAGCTGTACGACGAGCCCGGCTTTACGGGACACCGCCTGACGGTTCGGGTATATGACGGCGTGGAGGCGTACGGGATTCTCCTGGTGCCCAAGGGCCTCCGGCCCGGCGAGCGAAGGCCGGTGGTGTTCGTCCAGCACGGCTTGGGCGGCAGGCCGGAGGACTCGCTGGGAGTGGTGGAGAATCCCCGCGCGGACGCAGTCTATTCCCGATTCGGCCTGCGTCTGGCTGAGCGCGGCTATGTCGTGTTCGCGCCGATGATCGCCACTCAGGACAATGCCGAACGCACGAAGTTGATCCGGCGCTGTCACCTGGTGGGGATGATCCCTGCCGGCATGGACGTGGTGAAGTTCAACCGCGTGATGGATTATCTCGAGACGCTGCCGTTCGTCGACAGAGAGCGCTTTTCCTTCTACGGCCTGTCCTACGGAGGGTACACGGCGCTGTGGACCGGTCCGGGCTGTCCCCGATTCAAAGCCGTGATTTCGAGCGGGCATTTCAACGACTGGCAAACGAAGACCGTCGACCTGACGCTTGGCACCGCCTTCCCGCTGTATTTCAATGTGTTCGACCAGTACAACTTCGGGCTGCTGAACGGATTTAACCACGCCGGCCTGGCGTCCATCATCGCGCCGCGGGCGTTCATGGTGGAAATCGGGGACAAGGACAGCGTGGTGATCGAGCCTCGGACGTCGGTGGACGCTGAATGCGAGGCGGTGGTGGAGATCTACCGGAAGCTGGGCATTCCGCGGAAAGGACGGATCGCGCGATTCAACGGGCCGCATCAGATCGACGGGCGGGAGGCGTATCCCTTCCTGGACGAGATCCTCGGATGGCGGCCGGCGCAGTGACAGGGCCTCAAGCTAGGCACGGTAGATGTACAGGTCACCGAGGGAGACGTTGTGTACGCTTGCCTCGCCGGTGTTCCCGGACTGGTGCTGGCGCTGCGCCGCCGCAAACCCCAAGACGCGCTCATAGAGGCTACTTCGAGGGCTAACCAGAGAGACGGAATCATTGGGAAAGGGACTCTTCTCCTCGGCATTGAACTGGTGCAGAAGCGGAATCAGCAGGTCGTAAAGCGCCCTGGGTCCCAAGGTGTCGATTTCCGCTGACATGATCATCAACCGCCAATCGTCGTCGTCGAATTCGCCCCAGAAGGCCGCCATCATCGGAAACTTGTTCTGTACAAGCCAGTCGACCAGCCGCCCGCCTTTCTCCACGAGACCGGTTGCTACCAATACCTGCGTAAGCATGTGAGAACTCCGTTCAGTGGGTCCGTCACCGCCTGGAACAAACCCTGCGCTCGCAGGAGTGTGACGCTCACATCATACCGCGCACGCTCATTCCAGTCCTTTGCCAGTGCCCAATTCCTCTCGAGGTCGGGGTTAATCTGGCATTCGTGGCTCCAACTGCGAGCCGAATCGGCTTTGTCCAATAGATCTGACAGCTTGTGCGTGTAAAGGCTCCCCGAATCCCTGGGAGGAAAGTCATGCTCCCTGGTGCCTTTTGCAATCCACGCCTTGAGCGCACACTCGACCGCATAGCCGCAAAGATAATATGCGGCCCCATGCCTCCCCGCGACCAGCAACGCCTTCGCGTCTTCCACTCTTTCTTCGGCAAGAACCTGAAAGTCGAAACGGTTCATCCCTTCCGATCGTAGCGCACGCCCTTACATGAAGTAGTCTTTGACCTTCTCGAAAATGCCCTTTTCCCGCGGCTCGTTTTCGAGCGGCAACGTCTCCCGAAGCTTCTCGAACAACTCCCGCTGCTGTCGGGAGAGTTTGGTCGGGACCCGCACTTCGATATGCGCGTACAGGTCGCCGCGGCCGTGCCCGTTGACGTGCGGGACGCCCTTTCCGCGGAAGCGGAAGTTCGCGCCGGTTTGCGTGCCCTCAGGAACCTTGAGCGTCTCCTTCTCTTCGAGAGTCGGGATCTCGATCTCCGTCCCTAGAGCCGCCTGGGCGATGTTGATCGGAATCGTGCAATGGAGGTCGTTCTCGCGGCGCTCGAAGAACGCGTGCTCGTTCACCTTGAGGACGACGTACAGGTCGCCATTGGGACCGCCGTTGATGCCGGGTTGGCCTTCCTGGGATAGCCGCAGCCGTGTTCCGTTGTCGACGCCGGCGGGAACATTCACCTTGAGCTTGCGTTCAACCCGCTTGTATCCTTCACCCTTGCACTGCGGGCAGGGCTTGCGGATCATCTCGCCCATGCCGTTGCACTGGCCGCAGGTGCGGCGGATGGACAGAAAACTCTGCTGATAGATCACTTCGCCTCGGCCCTTGCAGGTGGGGCACGTGGTCATTCCGCCGTTGGGGTCAGCGCCGCGGCCGGAACAGGCCGAGCACACATCCAGGCGCGGCACCTGGATTTCGGCCGTCATGCCGAAGACCGCTTCCTGGAAGTCGATCTCCAGATCGTAGCGGAGGTCCTCGCCGCGCTGGGCGCGCGTGCGGCGGCGTTGCCCGGAAGCGCCGAACAGGTCGCCGAACCCGAACAGATCGCCCAGAATGTCGCTGAAGTCTGTGAACGCGTTGGGGTCGAAGCCGGCGGCCCCGGTTGCCGCGACACCCTGATGGCCGTAGCGATCATAAGCAGCCCGCTTTTGCGAGTCGCTGAGCACGCTATAGGCCTCGGCGGCTTCTTTGAAATGCTCCTCCGCCTCCGGGTTGCTCGGATTGCGGTCCGGATGATGTTTGAGCGCAAGTTTGCGGTACGCGCTCTTCAATTGCTGCTCGTCGGCGTCCCGATTGACACCGAGGACTTCATAATAATCGCGTTTAGCCACGGGATTTGGCGCGGAAGCGCTACGACGAAGGCGCCACCGCCACCTTCACCATCGCAGGCCGCAGCAGCCTCCCCTTAAAATTGTACCCTTGCTGATAGACCTGTAGCACGGTCTGATCGGGCAGGTCGCCGGTTTCCGCGCGATCGACCGCCTGGTGAACGTTCGGATCAAAAGGCTGCCCTTCACATTCGACCAGTTCGAGGCCGGCTTTCTTGAGCGCATCGAGCAGGCGTTGATAGATGAGTTCGATGCCCTTGCGGTAATCGAGGTCCCCGTTTTCGGCCGGTGGCGGGGCTTTCATCGCGCGCTCGAAATCGTCGAGGATGGGCAACAGCACACGCACCGTTTCCGCCCCGGCATATTCGGCAAATTCCGCGCGCTCGCGCTCGGAGCGGCGGCGAAAATTCTCAAACTCCGCCTGGCGGCGCAGCAGCAGATCCTGCAAGTCGGCCTTTTCGGCGGCTAGTTGATCACGATCGGCCGTGACCGCGGCAAGGCTGTCGGCGAGACCTTCCGGGGTCGGAACGATATCCACGGCGGCAGTTTCGGACACTTCCGGTTCCTGGGTCACCTGATTCTCTGCATCCACATTGATACCTTAGCAAATGAGGCCGGTTGTCCCGCAATTCGGCTTCATCCCGCTCGTTCGATCGCCACGGCGCGAACCGGGGAAGCCTCCGCTCCGCGAATGGCCAGGGGCAGGACGATCAGCTCAAACTCGTCCCGGGTGATGGCTTCGAGATTGCGCAGATTCTCCACCAGGACCACTCCGGCGCCGAGCAGCGTGTGATGCGCCTCGAACGGTTCCCGGTCGGGCGATGGCTGATCCAACCCCAGAAGACGCACCCCGCAATCGACGAGGAATGCCGCCGCCGCCCGCGTGAGGACCGGATGGGAGGAGAAGTAATCCTCCCTGTGCCAGCGCCCGCTCCAACCGGTTTCGAGCAGGACCCGGCTGTGCGACCGCAGGCGGGCGCCATGGGCGGCAAGGTCATCGACTTCGATGAGGCCTTTGGTCGCGCAGTGAAGAAGCTCCAGCCGTAGCGCCCGGCCGACGCAGACCGCGAGATCGGTCCGATCGATGGCCGCGCCCTCCGGAAGAAAGTGTAGAGGAGCGTCCATGTGCGTGCCGCAGTGCATGCCCGCCGTCATCGACGTCAGATGACAGCCTCCGGAAGCAATTACCGTGTGGCGGAATCCGGGATCGCCGGGATAGACCGGCATGCCCGTTTCGAACGGATGGCTCAAGTCGACAATCCGCATGGCCGCATCTACTTCTTTCGCACGGGTTGCAGCATCGGAACTCCGGCGGCGTTCGGCGTGCGCGCCAGCGCCGGCCCGCCGAATTTGGCGATCGTCACCTCCGCCCGGTATAACACGCGGCAACCCTTCTCCAGGTGGCCTCCAAACGCTCCCTGAAAGTTGGACAAAGTCATATGGATGTGTGGCTCGCCGGCGGCGATGATGCCGTTCAGGTTCAGGATCTCCATCGCCTCGCCCTTGCGCGTGGTGAATTTCTGCTCCGGTTTCTCCGCCAGCGATTTGACGCCGTGATACGTGCATTCCTGTAGCGATCCGACGCCCGTCGTCACCGCGCCGTCCTGAATCTTGTGTTTTTGAATGGTGTCGAGGATGGTCTCGAGCAGCAGATCGCCGCGGTCCATCCGGATGCGATACACCTCGGATACCGTGGC
>JBJXGR010000315.1:0-3745 GCA_046160045.1 Bryobacteraceae bacterium | reverse complement strand
GAGCCACCGACGGAAGTGACGCGCCTGCTTCGCGAACTCCGGTCCGGTTCTCCCGATGTGGAGAGCCGTCTGTTCGAGCTGATTTATCGCGAACTGCGGCGCATGGCTGGGGCGCGCATGCAGTCGGAACGCCCGGCGCACACGCTCAGCCCGACCGCGCTGGTGCACGAGGTGTACCTGCGGATGTCCGGCACGGACGAGACATATGAGAATCGGGCACACTTTCTCGCCGTTGCCGCGCGCGCGATGCGCCATATCCTGGTCGATCACGCGCGCGCCCGGCGGGCGGAGAAGCGTGGCGCTCTGGCGGATGCGGTCGCCCTGGAAGGTCTGGACGTGCCCGCGCCCCAGACCGACGAGGAACTCCTCCTGCTGGACGACGCGCTGGGTCGGCTCGCGGCGATGAGCCCCCGCCAAAGCCAGGTCGTCGAGATGCGTTATTTCGCCGGCTTGACGGAAGAGGAAGTCGCCACGGTGCTCGGCGTCACCCGCCGGACCGTGAATCGGGACTGGAGCATGGCTCGGGCGTGGCTGTATGGGCAATTGAAGCCGGGCTACTAAACTAACGCTTCCACACTGTTCACTTCATCCGAGGCCCGACCGCCAGGGAGGGCTTCCCCCAGTACCGGCCGTCTCTTGGCGGATACCGATCCACAGCTTGGCACGGCCGTGAGGCAGTCTCATTACAAGCGCGCAAGTTGCTGAAATAACAGAGCCGCGACCGGAAGGGAGCGGGCATTTTCGGTTTCTGCCACAGGCTGTTGGGCCGGCAATCCAAGGGACGGTTCGGGGCGTCGGCTCCGGAGCGCCGGGCCTCACCTGCGCGGTTGTGGCGCCGAGGCCCGACACAGGTTTCCTTGACGCTGTCCTTCGACTGTAGGGGTCGCATACAAGCGACCCGCCGGCCGCAGGCCGGCATGCGGTAGCCTGCGGCCGGGGCGTCTGCGGCCCTCCGGCCTATGGCGCAAGCAGATCGCACCGAACCGCGGGCGCTAGCCTGGCGTAAGCCGCCCTGCGACGCCTACCGCTTGCTGAGGAACGTCCGCAAGCCAGCTTCAAGTGCCACTCGGCGTGCCGAGCACAAGTGCACACTTTCAACCGACTTCTCGAGATTCCGCTGCCCTCCGCTGACGCTCGCGATCCGCGGCGTGAAAAAGGCCTCGACCTCCCCCGCGCGCGCTTCATCACAAAACCTTGCGCCAATTTGTGGCAGCTCCGCTCCGAACGGAATCCCTCGCGCACCCGGCAGATTCGCGTTCAGCCGATCGAAGTTGTCCTTTACGTACTCCCACACGGTTGCACGTGTTTCGCGCCACTGGCTCGAGATCACCCCGCGCACCTCCCGCGGATCCAATCCCGGCCCGCCGTTCAACACGAGATCAAGCGCCGCCCGCATGATATTCGCGTCCGGAAACGCCGCCAACGCGAAGACAAGGTAGTACCGGTCCCGTTGGACCCCGCTTCGGCGAAGTTCCGAAACCAGCCGGTCGAAGAACCTTCGATCGCCGTACCGGGCCGCCACCAGCAGCGCGAGGGGAGCCACATCGCGATGCACGCTACTCCGGTCCACCAGCCAGCGGTCAGCAAGCCGACGCGCCGCTCTCGCCAACTCTTCGTCACGTCCCTCGATCGCAACGAAAGGTACCAGAGCGAGCCGAATCAGACGTGTGTCCTCCGACTCCCCTTCTTTCGGCTCCCAGCCGAGGTGATTGGCTCGGTCGCCTAGCCACGATCGCACGAATCGTGAATGGCTGGGTAACAACTCGTCCGGCAGGACTTCCGATAGCTTGCGGGCAATACCAATTGCCGCGGCCAATACCTCGCGCTCTTCGGAATCACTAAAGTGCCTCGCGAGGGCCAGTGCTTCCCCGGCATCGGCCCTGCCGGCTGCGACGAGCGCCCCCACGTCCTGAAGAAGCGTGAGGGCCTCGGCATTCGACAGTGGCGCGCCACGCTCCACCAGCCGGTCCGACCATCGCCCCTCGTGTGTGACACGGTAGTAACCTGCGCCGTTCTCATTGGCGTAGAACCACTCCGGGCAGGTCGCGGTTGTTTTCAACTCGAACTGCTGCCGTTCCGCCGAGAGTTCGAAACATTCGCGGCTGCCGTTCAAACGGACACACACCGGCAGCCGCCATCGGCCCTTCCCGGAACCCGCCGAGCCGACCGGCAGGAACTGCTCAACCCCAAGCTCCAGCATCGGCCGCTTGCCTCCGCAACGCACGTTCGCGGTCAACAGAGGGATACCACCCTCGTCGAGGAAACTTGAAAAAGCGGCGCTCACGTCCCGTCCCGCGGACTTGCTCAGGGCGAACAGCAGGTCCTGGGTCGTCGCGTTCTTCCATGCGTAACGCGCAATATACGCTTGAACGCCTCTGCGAAAGGTCTCCTCGCCCAGCCAGTTTTCGAACATCCGCAGCAACGCCGCGCCCTTCAGATACGTGATTCCATTGAACGCAAGAGCGATATCGGCTGGGCTCCCGATTGGCTGGCGTACCTTCGGTGAAGATACGAGTGCGTCGGATGTTTTCGCGGCATTCGCACGGGCAACAGCGGAAGTCTCCGCCTTCCACTCCGGGTGCCACCGGTCCACGAGCTTCGACGCAATCCAGGAAGCGAACCCTTCATTTAGCCATAGGTCATTCCACCATTCCATCGTGACCAGGTTCCCAAACCACTGATGCGCGATCTCGTGGACCATCAGGTCCAGCCGGCCGCGTTGAGCCGCAATGGTGTCCTGGTCGGGCTTCGCCAGCAGGCACACTTCCCCGTACACGATCAGCCCCGCATTCTCCACCGCACCCCAAGCTGTGGTGAACGGCGCCACGACTTGATCGAGCTTCTCGTACGGGTACGCCACTCCGAAGTAGTCCTCCAGGAGTTGGACCGCCCTTGCCGTATTCTCCGCGGCGAACGCAGCTTCGGCCGCGCGGCCCTGGGGAACGATGATGCGCGCCGGGACTCTGTTGCGGCCGATGAGACCGGCATCCACTACTTCGAACGGCCCCACCGCGAGTGCCACGAGGTAGGTGGGCAGAGGCTTCGTCTGCGCGAAGCTGACCGACTTAGTGCCATCCCCCTCATCTCGTTCGCTGTGAACCGGGGTGTTCGAGAAGGCCTGCAGCCCCGACGGCACTCGCAACGTGAGTTGCCAAGGCGTCTTGAACGACGGCTCGTCGAAGCACGGGAATGCTCGTCGGGCCGTGGTCGGTTCGAATTTCGTGAACGTGTACCAATCGCCCCTGTGGTGTTGGTGAAAAATGCCTTCCGTCAGCACGCGGCTCATCTTGCCGGTGTAGTTGATAGCAATCCGAGTGCGGCCGGGCTGCAGCATCCGCTCCGGCGTGATGGCGACGAAATCGTCGGCGGAGACGTCGACCCGCGCGGCCGCTTCGCCTACACGAACACCTTTGAGTGTCAGATCTTTCGCATGCAGCCACACCACCGCCGTGGCCCGCCGGACCTCTACATCGATGCTGACCCATCCTTTGAACTCATCGACTCCCGGCGTCAGCCCCAGCTCGGCTTCGTACGACACGGGGGCTACTGTATCCGGCAGCCGTAACACGGGGCGATCCGTCTGTGCCAGTGTGAGGACAGGCAGCAGCAAGGCGAGCAGAGCGGTTCGCATACCGCCAATCGCATTCCGCGGCGGCAGCGAGCGGGTAGTGAGCCGGGATGTCAATCTCGCCGGCACTTCGTCGAATGCGTCGCGCAGCGCCTCTTGCGGCAGTGCAATGCCGTG
>JBJXGR010000314.1:0-24797 GCA_046160045.1 Bryobacteraceae bacterium | reverse complement strand
GGAGGCGACTCTCAGGACTTCCGGCAACGCTTCGTGCGGGAAGGCGCCGTCAAAGCTTTCGTCGATTTCCTGGAGGGACATCCCTCCCGCCAGGCACTCGAGAATCAGTGACACCGACAATCGCGTCCCGCGAATCGCCAGTTTTCCCCCCAGCAGACGGGGATCGGCAACGATCCAACGGTAGTCCTTATAGGCGAGCGGCTGCCACTCTTGCACGGACTCCTCCCGCCTTAATTGTAGGGCCTTCCCGGAGAACCCTTGCTGCGTCCGGCCGGTCAGCGGAACAACAGCCACACCGCGCCTACCAGAACAATCACGATCACCCAGCCTTTGACGAAGCCCTGTAAGTCCTCACGATACGCCGTGCGGAACGGCAAACCGGCGGCGCCGCGCTTCAGGTGCAGCAGATTCACCAGCAGCAACTGCTGGCCGGACTCCGCCACCGCCGGCGACGGTTCATGCGCGCCCGCCGGCACTTCGTGCCCTGCGTCGCTCGGCGTCTGCAGATTACCGAAGAACAGATCCAACCGGTCATCGGATTCGGGCGGGGTCAGGATGCTGACTACGAAGAGCGTCGCCATCCCCACGCCCAAAGCGGTCAGGAACACCCACGGGTCCCAGTTGTCGAGCCGCTGCCCTCGCGCGTGGTACATCGCGAAATTGGTGGCAAATGCGGCGACCAGGCTCGCCACCGCGCCATGGCGGTTGGCCCGCCTCCAGCAGATGCCGCCCAGCAGGCTGACGCCGACAAACGTGGCCATGGTCTCCGTCAGCAGGAACGAGTACAGCACGCGATCGATGAAGAAGACGGAATAAACCACGGCAGTGAGCGTGATCAGCAGACCGCTGACACGTCCGGTCCAGAGATAGTGCCGGTCGGACCGGCCCGGAGCCAGGTACTTGGCGTAGAAGTTGCGCGTGAACACCGCGCCCGAATCCACCATGAAGGCCGAACAACCGGCCATGTTCGTGGCGAGCACGCTGGCGATCAGAAGGCCGACGCCGCCTGTGAACAGCAGGTGCCGGCAGGCGAAGCCGAAGGCCTCCTCCGGGTCGCTCAGGGCGCGCACGCCAAACGTGCCGTTGGCCAGCAGCGTCGCGGCGATCAGCCCCACCAGAGCCCAGCCGACGGTGCACACGCGCTTGGTCATGTTGCCATACAGCATGCCGATGCGGCAGGCATGCTCGTTGTGTCCCGTTCCGACCGCCCCGATCATGTGAGGCTGCGCCATCACCCCGATCAACCCGTTGATCGTCAGGATCAGGATGAACACCGGACCGATGCCTTCCGGCGTGGCGAGCGAAAGCTTGACGTCGCCCAGAGTGTGCCGGATTCCCTCGAGCCCCCCGACGTAGTGCCAGCCCAACGGGATCAATAGAAACGACAACACGATGATGAGGAACCCTTGCAGGAAGTCCGTCCAGGCCGTGGCCACCAACCCGCCGACAAAGCTGTAGAGGATGAAGACCGCGGTCATCGCGATCACGAGGTGGTTCACCGGGACCTGGGCCCCGGCGGCCTGTACGATGACTTTGGCCGCGCCCTTCAACATTCCCGCCATTCCAATGATGAAGAAGACAACGGAAAAGACGGTGTACACCGCGCCCATCAGCCGGCCATACCGGTCCTCCATCACTTCGGCGACGGTCGTCCGCCGGATACGGCGGACCACCGGCGCGAAGATCCAATAGAACGGCGTCGCGAACAGGTTCTTCCACTGAAACCAGATGGCCGACAAGCCGACGGTGTAGACCGCGCCGGCCAGCGACACGGGCATGTCGGCGTGCGTGCCGGTGCCGAAACTCTGGCCAATCATGAGCCACTTGCTGAACTTGCGTTCGCCGAGAAAGAAGTGATCGGTGCTCCGCACCTTGCGGCCGGCCAGCACTCCGATGGTGAGGATCCCGACGAGGTAGAAGACGAGAACAGCCCAATCGATGGCGGTGAGCGAGATTTCTTTCACGTGAGGTTCCTTCGGCCTATCCGCGAAGCCCGGGATGACAGCAGTGAGTTCTGATTATGATCACGATCGCGAGGCGGCGCAATGCCGCCCCGGCCCGGGAAAGTCTGCTCTCTCCGCTGTGAAACTAGCGGCAGGTCCGGTCGATGACCTCTCCACGTGGGGACAGAAGCTCCACGTCCAGCGCCGGGACGCCCAGCGCATGCGTCGAACAGCTCAAACACGGGTCGAACGCCCGCACCACCGCCTGGAGTCGGTTCAGCATCCCTTCCTCCAGGTGATCCGGATCGACGTACCGCTCGGCCACCTGCTTCAAGCTCTGGCCGATCGCCAGATTGTTATGCCCGGTGGCGATGATCAGGTTGGCCCATCTGATGGCGCCCTGCTCGTCCACCTTGTAGTGATGGATCAGTGTGCCCCGGGGCGCTTCGGCGATACCCACGCCCTCGAGCGAGTTCACACCGGCGGTCGCGCGCACGTGGGTCGACAGGATCGCCGGGTCCTCCAGCAATTGCTCCATGCGCTCCACCGCGTACAGCGCCTCGATCAGACGGGCGTAGTGGTTGAGGAACGCGCTCTGCGCGATGCGCCCGAAGCGCTGCCGGTATTCTTCGAGTTCCGCATCCGCTTCCGGCGTGCCACACTGTTCGGCGACATTCAGCCGGGCCATCGGACCGACGCGATAGATGCCCTCCGGATATCCGGCGGGTTTGAAGTAGGGAGCCTTCAGGTACGACCCGGCCACCGTCGCCTCCGCGATGTACTTCGCATACTCGACAGGCCGTTTGACGGTCGCAAGCGGTTTACCTTCCGGATCCTTGAAGCGCAGCAGACCGTCGTAGATCCGCAGATTCCCGTCCACGTCACTCAGGCCCGCGTAGCGGGTCGGATGATTGCCGAAGTTCTCGATCTCGTCGCTGTAGCGGTCGAGCGAGCCCTTGAAGAACTTGAGCGTCCTGCGGACGATCGACCGGGCGATGGGCAGCTCGCCAATGATGAAGTTGCGGTTCTCCGGAGAGAGAGGCTGGTTGACGCCGCCCGGTACGGTCCATGACGGGTGGACACGCTCCCCGGCCAGCCGCTCAATCGACTGCTGGCCAAACTTGCGCAGCGCGATGCCGTCGCGCGCCAGCTCCGGATGCTTTTGCAGCATGCCCAGGATATTGCGGGAGGCGGGATCGGAGTCCATGCCCAGCAGCAGGTCCGGCGCCGAAAGATGGAAAAAGCTGAGCGCGTGCGACTGCACGAACTGGGCGCAGTGCAGAAGCTCGCGCAACAGTCCGGCGGCCTCGGGGATCTGGACAGCCATGATCGCGTCGCACGCCTTGACGCTGGCGATCAGGTGGCTGATGGGACAGATGCCGCAGATGCGGGCCGTAATGGACGGCATCTCGTAATACGGCCGCCCTTCGACGAATTTCTCGAACCCGCGCACCTGGGTGACGTGAAACCGGACATCGCCGATTTTGCCCTGCTCGTTCAGATGCAGCGTGATCCTGGCGTGGCCCTCGATGCGGGTGACATGATCGATCGTAATGGTTTTGGGCACGTCGTGTCTCCTTATCCAAAGATCACCTTGGAGGCGAGGTCGGGCTTCCGCCCTTCCAACAGTTCGCCGATGACAAATGCGATCGCGTCGGGCTTCGGCGGGCACCCGGGAACATGGAGATCCACTCTGACGACTTCGTGGACCGGAATCGCGCGCCGCAACAGGGCGGGCACGCCGTCTCCCGGCAGCTTCTTTTCGATATCGGCCCCGTCGATGTAGATTTGGGCCAGCAGTTTCTTCGGTGAAATCGAGTTGCGCATCGAAGGCACGTTGCTGGTGACGGCGCAATCGCCCAGAGCCACCAGAACCCGCGTCCGCTTGCGGATCTTCTGCACCAGCCGGAGATCATCCTGGCTGCTGACCGCGCCTTCGACCAGAGTGACATCGACGGATTCCGGGAACTCCTGCGCGTCCACCAGGGGACCATACACAATGTCCGCCTTCTTGGCGATGGCCAGCAGCCCTTCGTCGATATCGAGCAGCGACATGTGGCAGCCGGAACATCCGTCCAGCCACACGGTGGCGATTTTCGCTTTGCTCATAGCTTGTCTCCTCGATGTGCGGCCAGGCGCGAGATGGGTTCCTTGCGCTTCGTCATTTCTTCCGCCGCGAAGCCCTTCTCCGCCAGCGCGCCGGTGGGGCAGGACTGAACGCATTTGCCGCAGCCTGTGCAGTTCTGCGACTGTCCCCAGGAGACATTCAGCTCGCAGATCAGCCGCGATTGAACACCGCGGGAGCCGATGTCCCAGACATACGCTCCCTCCACGTCGCTGCACACGCGCACGCAACGGGTGCAGAGGATGCAGCGGTTATGGTCAAGAACGTAGCGGGAGTGGGTCAGGTCCGCCTCCAGCTTCGGGTAAGCGTACGGGTAGCGGACGCTGGTGACGCCCAGCTTTTGCGCCATCGCCTGCAGCTCGCAGTGGCCGTTGGAAACGCACACGGCGCACACATGGTTGCGCTCGGAAAAAAGCAGTTCGAGCACCATGCGGCGGTAGCGGCGAAGTTTGTCCGACTTGGTGGTGACGCTCATGCCGTCCTGGACCTTGGTGGTGCAGGCGGGCAGCAGGCGGCCGACTCCGGCCACCTCCACGATGCACAAGCGGCAGGCGCCCACCGCATCCAGCCCTTTCATGTGGCAGAGCGAAGGAATGAATTTGCCGCTCCCGAGCGCCGCGTCGAGGATCGTCTGATCGTCCTTCGCCTTGATGAACTCTCCGTCAATTCGAATCGATACTTTCTGTGGCATGGACCGGACTCTCCTTTCTAGTGATCCCCGTTGCGGACGTCGCAGCGGAGGCAACGGCAGGCCTCTTCCATCGCTTCGACGGCAGTCAGGCCGGTAGTGGCCTCGGCAAACGTGCGTGCCCGCTCCGCGGCCGCAATCTCGGTCACCATGTGGCGCGGGCTGGAGCTTGGGTGGGCCGGCGGCGCCTGGTCATAATCGAGCTCCGGGAACAGGCGTTCCCAACGCCTCTCACCCATCAGCCGCTGGTCGATGAAACGTGCGGCCTTCTTGCCGTAGCCCATGGCGTTCGAGACGTTGGACGCGCCGGTGATCAGGTCGCCGCCGGCGTAGAATTTCGGGCGGCTCGTCTCGAGCGTGTAACGATCCACTTCGATCAGGCCGCTCTGCCTGATCTTCAGACCGGAGGCTTTGGCGAAATCCGCGTCCACCGTTTCCCCGACGGCCAGGATCACGCTGTCGCACTCGACGCGCACGATCTCATCGGTCGGAATGGGGCGCCGGCGCCCCGAGGCGTCGTATTCGCCAAGCCGCGTTTTCACCACCTCGATCGCCTGCGCTCCTCCGCTCGAGTTGCCGATGATGCGATGGGGTGTGGCCAAAAAGAGGATCCCCGCGCCCTCGGCTTCCGCGGCCTCCGTCTCTTCCGGAATCGCCGGCATGTCCTTCCGCTCGCGGCGGTAGATGATGGTCACCTTCGCGCCCAACCGTACCGCCGTGCGGGCCGAGTCGATCGCGGCGTTCCCACCGCCGATCACCACCACGCGCCGTCCCAGGTCCACGGGTTGTCCCTTCGAAATGGCTTCCAGGAAAGGCAGGGCGGGCAGGACCCCTTTGAGTTCGTTGCCGGGGAGATACACCCACGACTCCTTCCACGTGCCGATGGCGAGGAA
Source organism: Bryobacteraceae bacterium (assembly GCA_046160045.1). Lineage (GTDB taxonomy): Bacteria > Acidobacteriota > Terriglobia > Bryobacterales > Bryobacteraceae > CAZGUX01. The sequence continues at coordinate 19,148 of JBJXGR010000314.1, read as the reverse complement.
GATCGCGTCGTATTGTCCGTCCAGGTCGTTCAGCGAAAGGTCGCCGGGCACGCGGATATTCCCCGTGAATCCGACGCCCACGCGGCGAATCAGATGAAGCTCCTTGTCGAGGATCGTCTTCGGCAGGCGGTATTCAGGCAAGGCGTACCGGAGCATGCCGCCGGGTTCGGCGTTGCAGTCGTAGACCATCACCTCGTGTCCCAACAGAGCGCTGTAATAGCCACACGCGAGGCCGGTCGGACCGCCCCCGACGATCGCCACCTTCTTGCCGGAAGCCGGGAAACGCAAGGCGGCCACCCGGTCGCAGAGGGCCTCGAACCGGCCGGAGGCGAACGCCTCATCGGCGATGTAGCGGTGTACTTCGCGCATGTTGACCGGCTCATCCTCACCGGCGCGGCGGCAGCGGTTCTCGCACGGATGCTGGCACACCCGGCCGGTCGAGGCGGGCAGAGGGTTGTCGAGAACCACCGACACAAACGCGTCCTCCAGCCGGTCCTCCTTCAGCAACTGCAGGTACCGCGGGATGTTCATGTGGAGCGGGCATGAGTTCTCGCAGGGACTCAGGGCTAGGTCCTCGCACACTCCGGCGCGGCAGCGCCGCGCGCGGATATGGTCTTCGAATTCGTGCTGGAAGTGGCGGAGCGTCGTCAACACCGGGTTGGGCGCCGACTGGCCGAGCCCGCACAGGGAAGTGTCGCGGATCATCCGCGAGAGCTCGTCAAGCGTCTCCAGTTCCGGCTCTGTAGCCTCGCCTCGCGTGAAGCGGTTCAGGTAATAGAGCGCCTTGTCGAGTCCCACCCGGCAGGGAACACACTTGCCGCAAGACTCCGACTGGGTGAACTCGATGAAGTACCGGGCCACGTCCACCATGCAGTTGTCTTCGTCCATCACCACCATGCCGCCCGAGCCCATGATCGAGCCAAGCTGGGCGAGCGTCTCGTAGTCGACGGGGGTGTCGAACATGTCCTGCGGGATGCACCCGCCGGAAGGACCGCCGGTCTGCACTGATTTGACTACGCGGCCGTGAATGCCGCCCCCGCCGACGTCATAGATGAACGTCTTGAGCGGCGTCCCCAGCGGCATCTCGACCAAGCCGGTGGAGTGGACTTTCCCTACCAGCGAGAACACCTTCGTGCCGGGGCTTTTCGGACTGCCCGTTTCCGTGAACCACGCCGGCCCTTTGATCACAATCGGCGCGACGTTGTACCAGGTCTCGACGTTGCTGATATTCGTCGGGTACCCGTAGAGCCCGCTCTCGGCCGGATACGGGGGGCGCGGCGTGGGCCTCCCCGCGCGGCCTTCGAGCGAGCGGATCAGCGCCGTTTCCTCGCCGCACACAAACGCTCCCGCGCCCTCGACCAGGCTCAGATGGAAATGGAACCCGCGGCCCAGAATGTTGTCGCCGAGCAGGCCGTACTCTTTGGCTTGATCGATGGCTCGATGCAGGCGGTGAACCGCCAGCGGGTACTCGGCGCGAACATAGATAATGCCCTCGTTCGCTCCCATGACGTAACCGCCGATGATCATGCCTTCGAGCAACGCATGCGGGTCCGACTCGATCTCGTTGCGGTTCATGTATGCCCCGGGATCGCCTTCATCGGCATTGCAGATGACGTATTTGCGCGCGGCTTGGGCCTTGCGCATGATCTCCCACTTGATCCCGGTCTGATAGCCGGCGCCTCCGCGGCCGCGCAGTTTGGCGGCCTTGATCTGTTCGATGACCGAATCGGGGTTGCCGTCGATCAGCACTTTGTATAGTCCCTGATAGCCGCCGGCGGCGAAGTATTCCTCGATGTCGCCGGGGCTGATCAGTCCGCAATTGCGCAAAACGATCTTTTTTTGTCCTCTGAAAAAGGGGATTTCGTGCCAGTGCGGAATCTCCGGGTAGCCCGCGCCGTACTTGACGTGAGCGGTGATGTGGTCCCACTCCTCGATCTTGCAGAGAGCGAGTTCCGCCGGAATTCGTCCCGCGCCCAGGTCGTCCAGGATCGCCTGGACATCGTTGGCCTGAATCCGGTGCAGGATGACGAGAGGTTTGCCCGGCAGCCACACATTCACGAGCGGTTCCTCGGCGCAGAAGCCAAAGCATCCGACGCGCGACAGGTGAAAGCCCAGACCGCGTCCGCTGATGGCGTCGTTGAAGGCGTGGTACACGCTCTCGGCGCCGTTTCCCGATCCGCAGGTTCCCATCCCCACGGCGATCCGGGGTTTGGGCGGCAGCAGTTTGGCAAGGCCGGCTTCGCGGACTGCGTTGAAGCCGGCGAGATCGGTGATTCGCTGGGGCGTCATGTGCGTCTCCCTTTTCGAATCGTCTCCACTTCGCGCTCGAGCGTCCGCTCGTTCACGTGGCCGAGAATGGCGTGATCCACTTCCACGACCGGCGCCAGCGCGCACTGCCCGAAACACGCAACCGTGCGCAGGGTGAACTTGTGGTCGGGCGTCGTCATCGACAACTTGTCCGCGCTTCCTTCCTCCTGCTCTCTCAACCCGAGTTGCAGTTTCAGGCGCTCGAGCAGTTGGCGTGAGCCGCGCGTGTGGCACGCCGTGCCGCGGCAGATGCACACGGTGTGCTCGCCTTGGGGCTTTAGATTGAATAGTGCATAGAACGTGGCGACGCTATAAACACGCGCGCGCGGAATGCCGGTCTTGGTCGCCAGATAATCCAGTACTTCGAGCGGAAGGTATTTTTGGGACTGCCGCTCCTGAATCTCTTCCAGAAGACTGAGGAGCATGCCGGGACGGCCGTCGTGTTGGGCTAAGAGCTTGTCGATGAACTCTTGATCCTCCGCTGGAAGCGCACCGCTCCGCGGAGGGGTATCGGAAAATTGCGGATTCATTGGAAAACCCGAGAAAGAATAGGGACCTGGAGGAAATCAAAATAGAAGCCAATTGCTGACTCCGTTTTCATGAGATCATATCGGGCCGCCGAAAGGAAGCCTGCCGGTCAGGGGCCGCAAACGATGGCCGCGGCCGATCCGTGGCGTGACCGTGAGAGAGCGGTGTCCGGGTGACATGACAAAAAATGAAAAACGCGCCGCGGCCCCGAGCGTGAGAAGGTATGGGGAAATCGGGAACAGCCAGCCACCGCTCACTGAGTCTGAGACTGAGCCTGAGTCTGAGTCTGAGGGGCTGTGAAAAAACGGGGACGCAGGGAATCGCCCCGCCACCGCTCCCTTACGGTCGCGGCTCAGAAGGCGTGTGGAGATCGAAGATGTCCGCTCTGACGGTTGCGGCAAGAGGGCACTTACACGTTTGCTTTGTCTTCCTGATTCGACGGGAACTTCAGCGTTACCGCGGGCGCCTGCTCCTTCCGGGAGGAGCCAAAACCCAGTATGTCGAGAAGAGATTGAAGCAGCTTTTCAATTTGGCCGAGAGCCTTGTCCATCGCCCCGGAATCTTTATTGCCGCACGCGGGTGGTTGGGAGTTCACACCGCCGTCCTCGTTATCGGACGGAAACTTCATGGTGACGAAACCACCGTCGGGCGGCTTCACCGTGCATCCGCCATCCTCGTTGTCCGAAGGGAACTTGAGGGTCGTGGCGTTTCCAGGAACTTTCACCGCATTGCCGGCATCCTCGTTGTCGGATGGATAGCGCATGGTCGTCATCTGCCCGCCTCCGGGGGACTTGAGAGGCTGTCCGGCGTCCTCGCTGTCGGATGGATAACGCATGGTCGTCATCTGCCCGCCGCCCGGAAGTTTGGATGGCTGGCCCGCGTCCTCGTTGTCCGACGGGTACCGCATCGTGGTCATGGTGTTCGACCGCTGGCCTTCGAGGTAGCGCGCAAAGAATGGCTGGACTTTCATATCTCCTCCGAAAAGCGACCCGCACCGGGTGCGGCAGCCCAATTATCGGGAGCCTCCAGGGAAAGTTGCGTACCCCTGGAATCCGGCGAACGACTGGTGTATAGATCAAACAGGCGGTTGGAAAGGGGGTTTCATGCCGAATCTGACCCTGCTCGGCTGGATGTTTCTGGCTTGGGGCGTGGTGACAGGCGTTCTTGCCGTTTTGTTAATTTACCGGTCCGTGGTCGGGATGAAGGAGGACGATCAACTCTTCCTCGACGCAGCCGAATCCCGGTTTGAAGAAGAGCAGCACGCGATTCTCGCCAAACTCGACCGGATCCAGCCGTATGTGAAAGGCCTGGGTATTGCGTCAGGGGGCATCCTCGCGGCCATGCTCGGGCTGGTCGCGTATCGCGTCGGCTTGGCCCTCTATCTGGATGGCGCCGTGCGATGATGTCCTGCTAAGAATGCGACTTGTCGCGAGGGCTCAGCTCAGCTCGCGCAAGGGGGTCGCTTGAATGCGCTCGTCCATGGGATAGCTGCGGGGAGCGCGGCAGACAATAGTCTCCCGGACTACCTTTTCGCGCCCCAGGAGTTCGCGAACCTCACGGAGGTTGTCGGCATCGCGCGCCTCCGGACGTTCCGCCCACTTGGCTTCAAACAACTCGAATTGTCCGCCCCGATGTACGAGGAAGTCGACCTCTCGCGCGCGGTCTCGCCAGTAGTGCAGCGTCCAGTGGAGGCTCGCAGCCGTTTGAAGCTTTCGTAGTTCTGCGAAGACGAGCGTTTCCCAGATGCCCCCGATCAAAGGGGAGCGAAGTAACTCCTCGCGATTCCGAATGTCCAGCAGCGTCGCCAATAGTCCCGTATCGCAGAAGTACAGTTTGGGGCTCTTGACCAAGCTCTTGGTCCGGTTCGAGAACCAGGGCTCGAGCAACACGACATGCCCTGATGTCTGCAGCACGGAGAGCCAATCCCCGGCCGTGGATGGGCTGATTCCCACGTCGCGCGCGAGGTCCGCCTTGTTCAACATCTGGGCGGACCGGAGGGCGCAGGCTCGCATGAATCGCTCAAAGTCGCGCAAGCTGCTCACCGCCAGCAGTGTTCGAACGTCCCTCTCCAGGCATGTCGCGACATACGACCGGTAGAAGCTGAAATTGTCCAGATTTGTGTTCTGGTATAGCTCCGGATAACCGCCCCGCAGCATCACGTCTTCGACGGCCATCGCCGAATGCGCTCTCCAAACCTCGGCGCAGGACAGCGGCTCCAACTCGACAACTTCGGCCCGTCCGGCCAGAGAATCGCTGACCCCGCTCATCAGGACGAATTTCTGCGAGCCGGAGAGCAGAAACTGTCCCGGCGTGGAGCGCTTCCGGTCGACCGCGACTTTCAGATAGCGAAACAGCGAAGGCGCATACTGCACTTCGTCGACGAACAGGGGAGGCGGATTTCGCCGCAGGAACTCCTCCGGCTGCCTCTCGGCGAGCTCGGCCTCACTTGGGAGGTCGAGTGAGACGAAGCCGTATTGCGGAAACAGCCGGCGCAGCAAGGAGGTCTTGCCTGTCTGGCGAGCGCCCGTGAGGATCACGACTGGCCGCTCGTTCGCAAGGCGGACCAAGTGTCGGGAAATATCGCGCTCGATCCACACGCTCTAATTGTAAGGCAGAATCGCGCAAATTGTTCGATGGCATCGAACAATATACACTGCCTACGCCAGAATCTCCGAGACCACCCGCGCCGGGAATTGGTCGGTCAGCCGTTCCTTCAGGCCGTGTCGGTCGTAGACCAGGTCGCGGAAGTTCAACCCCAGCAGGTGCAGCATGGTCGCGTGGAGGTCGTGGACGGACACCCGATTCTCCACCGCGCGGTAGCCGATCTCGTCCGTCGCGCCGTAGGCGTGGCCGCCCTTGACGCCGCCCCCCGCCATCCAGACGGTGAAACCGGACGGCCCGTGATCGCGCCCGGCACCGCCCGCGCCCTGCCGTACTTGCGAGATCGGCATGCGGCCGAACTCCCCGCCCCACAGGATCAGGGTCGAGTCGAGCAGGCCGCGCTGTTTCAGGTCCTTGATCAACGCGGCAACCGGCTGATCGGTCTTGGCGCAGCAATAGCGGAGATCGGTCTCTAGATTGGAGTGATTGTCCCAGATCTGGCGTTCGATGAAGATCTGCACGAACCGCACGCCGCGCTCCACAAGCCGGCGAGCCATCAGGCAGCGCCGGCCGTAGGAGGCCATCGGCTCGCTGTTCAAGCCGTACTCTTCCTTAGTCCGGTCCGACTCCTTCGAAAGGTCGAGAGCGTCGGTGGCCGCCATCTGCATACGGGCGGCGAGTTCGTAGCTGGCGATGCGGGAGTCGAGGTCGGGAACGCCCGGATGCCGGCCGCGATGGTCCTCATCGAGCGCCCGCAGCAGCGAGCGGCGCGCTTCGACCAGCGGCGAGGGCAGATCCTCCTGCGGCTTCAGATTCAGCACGGGCGGGCCTTCCGAGCGGAAACGGGTGCCCTGGTAGAGCGGCGGCAGCCACCCCGCCTGCCAGTTCTGAATGCCGTTGACCGGTAGCTGCTTGGGGTCGTCGAGCACGATGTAGGCCGGCAGGTTCCGGTTCATCGTGCCCAGACCGTAGGTCACCCACGCGCCGAGCGACGGCCGACCCGGCAAGGTACGGCCGGTGTGCATCAGGTAGAGCGAGGGCTCGTGATTGAAGTGCTCGCCAAACACCGAGCGGACCAGCGTGATCTCGTCGGCGACGCTGCCGAGATGCGGCATCAGTTCCGTCATCTCCATGCCGCACTTGCCGTAGCGCCGGAACTTGAACGGCGAGGGCAGCATGGTTCCGATCTGATCGGCGAACTCGATCTGGCTGAGGATGTCGCGGCTGGGCGCCGAGCCGGCGAACTTCTCGAGCGCCGGCTTTCGATCGAACAGGTCCACCTGGCTGGGGCCGCCGTTCATAAACAGGTGGATGACCGCCTTGGCTTTAGGAGCGAAGTGGGGCGGTTTGGGCGTCAGGTCGTACGTGCCGGAGGCATTCAGGTCGCGCGCCAGCAGGGACGCCAAGGCCGCGCCGTGGACGCCGTCCATCAGCCGCGAGAAAAAACCGCGCCGCGAGGTGGTCTCAATCGACATAAACAAACTCCGCCGAGTTCAGGACCGTATGACAGATGTCACCGAGCGCGTACCAACGGGCGGTGGCGGCGCGCGGGCCGGGATCGTGTTCTGCTTCCAGGTGCGACGACCAATGCTGTTCCAGGGTTCGCAGCGTGGCCAGCGCCCTCTGGATTTCAGCGGGTTCGGGACGCCGCGATAAAGCCCGCAGATACAACTCCTCGATCGCCCCGGCCAACCGTTCTCCGTGGCGGTCGATCAAACGCGCCGCCAGGTAGCGCGCATGCGAACGGATCGTCTCGCTGTTGGTCAACTGGAGCGCCTGCGTGGCCACATTGGACGTAGCCCGCTCGATACAGTTGGGCGACATGGGGGGCAGGTCGAACGCTTCCAATTGGGTTTCCGGCGTCGTGCGCCGCTGCAACAGGTATACACTCCGGCGGAAGCCGGTCTTTTCACCTTTGCCCACCACCTCGCCGCCGGGTTTGGTCTCGACCTGGACCGGCGGGCCGAACTGCCGGAAGTCCAGCCGATCGGTCACGCGGAGGATCGAGTCGCGCAATTGCTCGGCATCCATGCGGCGGACGTTGCGATGCGCCAGCAGGCCATCGTCGGCGGCGGGCCCGGATTGCTGCCGGTACGCGGCCGACGTCAGGATCAGGCGGTGCAGGCGCTTCGCCCGCCAGCCGTTCCCGACGAAGTCGGTGGCCAGCCAATCGAGCAATTCGGGATGGGTGGGAGGCACCCCCGTTCGGCCGAAATTCGCCGGGCTCGCGACGATGCCCTTGCCGAAATGATGCATCCACACTCGGTTCACCATCACCCTGGCGGTCAGCGGATGATCGGGCTGCGTCAGCCACTTCGCCAGCGCCAGGCGGCGTCCGCTCGTATCGGGACGAGGCGGCTGAATCGAATACGGCTGCAAGCCGACCCGCAGCACGGAGGGCACCCCTGGCTGCATCTCATCGCCGATGAGTTGCGCGTCGCCGCGCCGCAGCAGATACGAGGGCGAGGGCGTGCCGCCCATGTCGTACAACGCGCGAAGGTCCGGCTTCGGCTTGAGATTCTTCCTGAGTTCGGCCACCTGCTTTCGCAGCCCTTCGACCTCGGCCTTTTCCTTCAACTTGACCCCAATCTCCGTTTCCAGGCGCTTGATCGCGCGCTCCAGGGGGCCGTTGTGCGCCTCCGCTTCCCGGCGCTCGGAAGCGATCGCGACATCGAGATTGCGTTCCGTGGGTTTCACCCAGTCATAAGGGTCGAAGGCGGTGTGCAGGATCGCGCTCAGCCGGTAGTAGTCGCGCTGCGGGATCGGATCGTACTTGTGGTTGTGGCAGCGCGCGCAATTCACGGTCAGGCCCAGCACCGAGGAACCAAGCACCTCCACTTCGTCCGCGATCACGTTCATCCGTTCGGCGACCGAACCATTGGCAGGCGAGTACGTGCCGTCCGGCGCCAGTCGCAGAAAGGCCGTGGAGGCGATGATGTCGACGACTTCTCCCGTAACCTCGCGGCTGTTTTTGTAGTCGATCAGCTCGTCGCCGGCCAGTTGCTCGGTCAGGAAGCGATCGTAGGGCTTGCCGGCGTTGAAGGCGCGGATGACGGCATCGCGATAGCGCCACGCGTTGGGGCGGATCCGGTCTTCATCGATGATGCCTTCCGAATCCGAGTATCCGGCCGCGTCCAGCCAGAACTTGCCCCAGCGTTCGCCATAGTTCGAAGACTCGAGCAGGCGGTCGACCACGCGCTCGTACGCATCGGGGCGCTGGTCGTTCAGGAACGCTTCGGTCTCGGCGACCGTCGGCGGAAAGCCCACGACATCGAGATAGACTCGCCGCAGCAGGACACCCCTCGCGGCCTCGGTCGAAAGCGATTTACCGTTGGATTCGAGCTTGGCCAGCAGGAACGCGTCAATCGGATTGCGGACGTGGCGCGAACCGCGAACGGAGGGAACGGGCGGTTGCCTGGGCGGCTGAAACGACCAGAACGCGCGGTCCTTGTCGGTCACGAGCGATTCGGCTTTCGCCGCCTCCACCGGGTCTGCGGGCAGCGCGGGCGCGGCGCCGGCGGCGACCCATCGCTCGATGGCTTCCACTTCCTGAGAGGAGGGCTGCCGCACGGACGCCTCGGCGAAGAGTTTCGGCGGCGGCATTTCGCCGAGATTGATCCGCTTGAGCAAAAGACTTTCCGCGGGCTTCCCCGGCACGATCGCTGGGCCGGACTTGCCGCCTTTGAGAATGCTTGCGCGGGTGCGCAGATCGAGGCCGCCCTCCTGCTTCCGCTTGCCGTGGCAGACGACGCATCGCATCTGGAAAACCGGAACGACGTCCTTCTCGGTGACAGCGGCCACTTGCGGCGTCTGCGCGTCGACCCAGGAGCGCAGGGTCGCGATCTCGGCATCCGTGAGCTTCCGCATGTTGCCGGGTGGCATGGTTCGCGCCACCACGCGGGCGATCAGCAGGCTGTCGCCGGCCGCTCCAGGCTTGATGGCGGCGCCGGATTTGCCGCCCTTCAGGATGGACGGCGGTCCGGTCAAGTCCAGCCCCCCCTGTCCCGATGGACCGGAGTGGCAGCCTGCGCAGTTGGCCTTCAGGATGGGACGGACCTGTGTTTCAAAGTCCGTCGCGGCCAGCGCGGCGAACGGGAGACTCAGCCACCAGAGTGCACGCTTCACGACTGTGCTCCATCGTAAGCGAAATCCGATGCCCGCCTCAACTCCTTGTCACCGATGCAGTCCGAACCGAGGCCGGAAGGCCGGTGGATTTGAGTTTCTACATCTTCCGGACTGGCCTTTGCCACGACGTCAAGCACCTTGATCCGGGCCTCGCAGGCCTTTGGCGTTTCTCGCGACCTCCGGGCCGGTGTTGACGCAGTGAGCATCAGATCGCCCTTTTGAGGGCGAGGCCCTGCTTCGCGGCCATCCGGCCGTATCCCTGACGGAGAGGCGGGGCGTTTTCCGGGGATGGGCCTGGGCAGGTCCGCTCGCTCCCGGGGCTGTGAAAAAACCAAGAGGCCCGCTCCCTTCCGGTCGCGGCTCGGATAGCCACCACTCGCTGACGCTCGCGGCTCTGATCCTCTCGGCAGGTCCGCTCGCTCCCGGGTCTGTGAAAAAACCTCTATGGCTTCAGATCGGATTGGTCACGCTCTCGAGCAGTCCTATAGGGCACAAGTGATAGATTTGCGACCGGTTGCGTGTCGTCGTAAAGCAGGCAGTGAACCCCTACCCGGTAAGCAGGTTGTCCACCCGCAGCGCCCGCTTCCGGTCGTAGGCGACGATCTGGCCCTCATACTTTGCCTTTCCGTTGACAGTCAAACGGATCGGCCTCGTGACGGGATAGTCAAACGTCAGGACGTCTCCGATCTTGAGTTGGAGCATGTCTTCCACCAGGAGGGTGGGGCCGGTCAGCCTCGCATCGACGTGGAGCCGCGTGGGACTAATCAGCCGGAAGGTCCGCTCCCGCTGCTCCTCGGTGAGCTGCCCCTTCCGGATCGACCACTGCTGGTCGAAGCGGTTTCGCAACATCTTGATGATGATGGAGGGGAAACCCATGTTCATCATCCCGGAGTTGTCGCCGATGCGGATTTCGAGGCCAATCGACACAATCGCCTCGTTCGGAGCCAGGATCTGCAAGAGTTGCGGCTCCGTCTCGCGGCTCTCGATGGTGAAGGCGATGTTCGATACCTGGGCCCAGGCGCTCTTCAGATCGTTGAGGATAATGCGGAAAAGCCCATCGAGGATGCTCTGCTCGATCTCGGTGGTCTCGCGACTGATCTTAAGGCTGCTTTTGCCGCTGCCCCCGAGCAACATCTCGAGCAGCGGAAAGACCAGCGAAGGATTCAGCTCCATGACCGCGTTTCCGTCGAAGGGCCTCATGCCCAGAGACACCATGCAGGTGGGGGACGGCAGGCACTGCGAGAACTCGGCGAAGGAGAGCTGTTCCACCGAGACGAGGTTCACCACGACATAGGCCCGAAGGTAGGCCGACAGGCTGGACCCCAGGTTTCTGGCGAAGTTGTCGTGCAGCAGGTGAAGCGCCCGTAATTGGTCTTTCGCGATGCGATCCGGCCGCCGGAAGTCGTAAGGAATCGCTTTCCGGCCGATCGAATCCTCGCCGTCGTCATCACGAGACTTCCGGAAGACTTTGTCGATTTCGTCCTGAGAGAGCAGCCGCTCCATACGTTTCCATCGGATGAACGGTGTCGGCTCTTTAGCGGCGGCGGCACCGGGGGACGCAACTTTCACACGCTGGCGGCGTTTATCCCGATGTATGCGGACTCGAATCACCTGGCCTTCGCTGGCCATCCTCTTTCTGGGAACGGGCATCGTGCTGGCGGGAAAGCTGTCGCCGGACGACAAACTCAGCCACGCACTCGACCGGCTGACCTTTGGCGCACGGCCAGGCGATTTGGAGGCGGTCCGCAAGACTGGACTCAAGAAGTGGATCGACCAGCAGTTGCACCCGGAGCGGATCGCGGAGAACCCGGCGTTGGAGCAAAAGCTCGCATCGCTCGATACGCTACGGATGTCTCCGCGGGAGATGGCGGAGAAATACCCGCCGCCACAGCGGATCAAGGCGCTGGCCGAAGGACGCATGCCCATGCCACAGGATCCGGCCGCGCGGCAACGCCTGCAGCCCCTCATCGATCGCTATCAGCAACGTCAGAACCGCGCTGGGAAGGGCGCGGAAGCGGGAACCAAAGTTCCCTTGGAAGCTCGCGCCACCGGGCTCCTGACGGAAGAGCAGCGGCAACAGTTGCGCGAGGGGACGCCGGAGGAGCGGCGCGCCGTGTTTCAGTCGCTGCCGGCGGACACACGGGAGAAGATTGCCGCCGCGTTCGGAGGGGGAGGCCGCGGACTCGCCGAGGGCGCCCAAATGCGCCGTGAATTCGCAGCCCAAACGGCGCCGATGGCAGTGATCGCGATGGACTTGAACGAAGCCAAGCTCGATCGCGCGATTCTCAGCGAACGGCAACTGGCTGAGGTCCTGACCGATTTCTGGTTCAACCACTTCAACGTCTACCTGGACAAGGGCGCGGACCGCCTGCTCGTGACCTCCTACGAACGCGACGCCGTCCGGCCGCATATCCTCGGCAAATTCAAGGACCTCCTGCTGGCAACCGCGCGGCATCCGGCCATGCTCTTCTACCTCGACAACTGGCAATCGGTCGATCCGCGCAGCGCTGCCGCCAGGGCCGGGAGGCGTTACAAGGGGCTGAACGAGAACTACGCGCGGGAACTGATGGAATTGCACACCCTCGGCGTCGATGGCGGGTATACCCAGGCGGATGTGACGGAGGTGGCGCGCTGCTTCACCGGTTGGACCCTCCGGAATCCGCGGCAGGGCGGCGGCTTCTGGTTCGCGGAGCGGGCGCATGACCGCGGCGTCAAAACCGTGCTCGGCGTCCGGATCCCCGCCGGGCGAGGCGAGGAAGACGGCCTGCAGGTGATCGACCTGCTGGCGAAGCATCCGTCGACGGCGCGGTTCCTTTCGCGCAAACTGGCGCAGCGCTTTGTCGCCGATGAGCCGCCCGCCTCGCTGGTTGAGAAAATGGCGAACCGCTTCCAATCGAGCGATGGCGATCTCCGCGAAGTGCTGAAAACCATGCTCGATTCGCCGGAGTTCTGGTCGGAGAAGTACTACCGCGTCAAAATAAAGTCGCCGCTGGAACTGGTCGCCAGCGCGGCGCGAGCCATGGACGCGCAGGTGGACAGCGGCTTGGCCCTCGGGCGGCAGGTGGCGCGACTGGGACAGCCGCTCTACCGCAAGCAGGAGCCGACCGGCTATCCGAACACGTCGTCGGATTGGATGAACTCCGCGGCGCTGGTCGCCCGGATGAACTTCGCCAGCGCGCTGGCGGAGAACCGCATTCCGGGCGTACAGGTGAGGATGGACCGGATTCCCACGCTACCGGTGATCTCGCCGCCGACGCAAGCGGCCATCGAGAAGGCAGAACCGGGGAAAGTGGCGGGCTTGTTGCTGGGCAGTCCGGATTTCCAGCGGCGGTGAATGGCCGGATTGAGGGAGCGGCTCCGATGGAGAAAATCATGCCGACAAGACGAGTGTTTCTCAGAAGGTCCGCCCTGGCGATGGCCGGAGTGGGGATGACGCCTGCCTGGCTGGAGCGCGCGCTGGAGGCGAAACAGGAGCCTCGCGGTAAGATCCTCGTCGCCGTCTTCCAGAGGGGCGCGGCGGATGGGCTAAACATGGTGATTCCGTTCGGCGAAAAGCGCTACGCGACCCTTCGTCCGACCATCGGCATCCCGGTGAAGCAGGCGATCGACGTCAACGGCTTTTTCGCCCTGCATCCGTCTCTGGAGCCGCTCAAGCCCGCCTGGGACGCGAAGCAACTGGCCGTCGTCCACGCCGTGGGCTCGCCCGATCCCACCCGATCGCACTTTGACGCCCAGGACTACATGGAGTCCGGTACACCCGGCCGCAAATCCACGGGCGACGGCTGGATGAACCGGGCACTTCGGCCCGCGTCCGGAGAACCATCGCCCGTCCGCGCCGTCGCCCTCGGTCCATCCTTGCCGCGGTCGTTGCGGGGCGGCAATCCCGCAGTCGCGGTGAACGGCTTAAGCAACTTCCGGGTGCGCGACGAGGAGGCGTCCGCAGCCTTTCAAACGATGTACGCGGAGTCGGTCGATGCCACACTGCAGGGCGCGGGGAAGGAGACTTTTGAGGCCATTCGCCTCCTCCAGTCGCTGCAGAAGAGCCCCTACCGGCCTTCGGGCGGGGCGGTCTACCCGCGCGGGCGCCTGGGACAGAGCCTGCAGCAGGTGGCGCAATTGATCAAGGCGGGCGTCGGCCTCGAATTGGCGTTTGCGGACATGGGCGGCTGGGATCACCACGTGAACGAAGCCGGGGCGCAACCCGTCGAGGGGCAACTGGCCAATCTCCTCTCCGGGTTCGGGCAAGCCCTGGCCGCGTTCCATCGCGATCTCGGCGATCGCATGGAAGACGTGGTGCTGGTGACGATGTCGGAGTTCGGGCGAACGGCCGCCGAAAACGGCAATCGGGGCACCGATCACGGACACGCGAACTGCATGTTGATCCTCGGCGGCCCGGTTCGCGGGGGGAAGGTGTACGGCAAGTGGCCGGGCCTGGAGCGGGAGCAACTCTACGAAGGCCGCGATCTCGCGGTGACGACGGATTTCCGCGATGTCCTTTCAGAGGTTGCGATGCGGCATCTGGGACATCGCGGCGTGGCCGGGATCTTTCCCGGCTTTGCGCCCGACCGGGGCAATGTGCGGGGCCTCTTGGGGTAGTCACCGCTCTCTGACGGGGCGCTGAAGAACCTGCTGAAGCATTCAGCCAGGTGTAGACGGATCTCGGCCACGCGTTCGAGCAGCGCGAATCCCGCATTTTCCGCGGCTACCAACAGGGCGCCATTCTTCAGGCCGGCCAATCCCGCGTAGCGCGCGGAATGGCATACATGACCCTCGAACAGGTGGCGCATCCGTTCCTCCACGCACTCGTCCAACAGGAGCCGCATCAGACTTGCGATCACAAGCAAGTCCCAGCCTCTACACTCCAGCGGCCTGCATCGCCGCGCGGATGTAGCCCAGCGTGAACGCGATCCCCGCGTGCCATTGCCCCGGAGCCGTCACTCGCGGCGCGTGGTCCGGAATTAGAATGCCTTCGTATCCGGCCTCCTTGTAGATCCGCAGGCACTGCAACATGTCGACGGCCCCTTCGTCGATGAAGGTCTCATCGAAGTTCGCGGGGAACTCGCCGCGGACGTTTCGGAAATGCACGTAGAAGATCTTCTTGCGCCCGGTGAACTCGCGGATGGCGTCGTACACGCTGCCGCCCATCTCGGCGACCGTGCCCTGGCAGAATTCGAATCCGTGGTTCTTCGACGGGACCAGGTCGGCGAACCGCCGCATCGCCGCGTGCGAGACCAGCAGACGGCCCGTGCCGCGCAATACCGGAACCGGCGGGTCGTCGGGATGCGCTCCCAGACGGACACCAGCCTCTTCCGCTACCGGCATCACGCGCTCCAGGAAGTAGCGCAGCCGGCTCCACATCTCCTCCTGGCTGACCTCACCGATCGTGCCGGTGGCCTTGGGATCGAATTTGACCCCCCACAACTCGCCGTTCGGAAGCTGCGGGGCGGCCTTCACGCGGCTGTAGTCGAAGCTCTTGATGCCCGCGCCGCCGCGGCCTCCGCCTGCGGAATAGGCGCGCCAGTGGCCCCACACCCCCGCGAGGCTGAAGCAGTAGCCCATGATCGGGATCCCGGCTTTCCCCATGTTGCGGATCGTCTTCTGGAGGTTGGCGATCTGCCCGTCGCGGCCGGGACGTCCCAGCAACACATCGTGCCAGTGCGGAATCGGAAAGTTCTCGAGCGCTTCGAGCGCCAAGCCGTGGGAGTGGATGTACCTCTTCAGCTCCCGCAGCCCGTCGAGTTCCCAATAGCCTTCTCCCGGGACCTTGGGCATATGCGCGACGACGTGCGTGACGCCCAACTGCCGGACAAACCGAAGATCGTCGTCATTGATCCGGTCGGTGTTCAGGCCGATGCCGAGACGAATGGGGGAGAGTTTGTTGGTAGCGGCGGCGAGCGGCGCCTGGGCGAGCACGGGGGCGGCGGCCAGAAAGGAGCGGCGGGGGAGTGTCATGGCGTCCATTCTACCGGGCCAGCGGCAGACGTGCGGCGGCCTCTGCGTCAGCCGGTCGGACCGGCGCGGATGGTTATCATCCCAGTTGCGAGCGTCAGCTCATGATCGGCTGTGAAACGGGGACACTTCCCGAGGCCTCGACATCATCCTCATCGCCCCTCGGGCGGCTCCATCCCAAACACATAAAGCGCGTTCCCCATCGCCATTGCGACGTACTGCTTCCCTCCACTGAGAAAGCTCATCGGATTCGACCGGATCAGATTCCCGCCGCACTGGAAGCGCCACAGCAGCTTTCCGGTTTGAGCGGAAAGCGCATAGAACTGCCCTTCGTTCGTCGCCCCGAACACCAGTCCGCCCGCGGTCGAAAGCAATCCGGCCCACGGCGGTGAGAAGAGACGATGCTCCCACGCCATGCGCCCGGTCGCCGGGTCGTAGGCCCGTACCGCGCCCCATTCTTCTTCGCCCGGAATACTGCGAAAACCTCCGCCGTCAAAGCGTTCGCCCTCCTTATACTCGGCCTCCCCAAAGAAGTAGATGGATCCAGCCTCGCGCACGGCAACGTACAGCAACCCGGTGCGGGGACTATACGTCGGGCTGTACCAGTTGTTCGCACCCGCGACCGAAGGCCAGACCTTTGTTCCTTCCACGGTCGGAAAGGTCCCGGGCAGCCGGATCGGCCTCCCGCGATCGTCCAGTCCTTTCGCCCACGTCTGCTGGGCGTACGGCTTGCCCAGCAGAAACTGGCCGCTCGTCCGATCCAGCACGTAGTAGAACGCATTACGGTTCGGAAACACCACCAACTTCCGCTTCTGGCCGCGCACTTCGCCGTCGATCAGTACCGGTACCTCCGTCGCGTCCCAGTCGTGAACATCGTGCGGCGTGAACTGGAAGTGCCACTTCAGCTTGCCGCTGTCGGCGTCCACCGCGATGAGGCAATCGGAGTACAGGTTGTCTCCCTTCCGCACATCGCCATTCCAGTCCGGTCCCGGATTGCCGGTTCCCCAGTAGATCAAGTTGGTTTCCGGGTCGTACGCCCCGGTGACCCAGGTCGCTGCCGAGCCTCGTTTCCAACTGTCGCCCGTCCAGGTCTCATGGCCAGGCTCGCCGGGCCCGGGCACGGTCCAGAATCTCCAGGCCCTCTTCCCGGTTTTCGCGTCGTACGCATCCAGCAACCCGCGAACACCGTACTCACCGCCCGCGACTCCGATCACGATCTTGTCTTTCACCGCCAGCGGCGCGACCGTAATCGAGTAACCGGACCGGTACGGCGCCACCACCACGTCCCACACCACCGCGCCGGTCCTGGCGTCGAGCGCCACCAGGTGCGCGTCCAGCGTTCCCACAAAAACCAGATCGCCCAGCAGGGCGACTCCGCGGTTCACTTCTCCGCAGCAGACACGCACGGCATCCGGCAGGGTCCGGCGATACTTCCACAGCGGCCGCCCCGTGCGCGTATCGAGCGCGGTCACGTGGCTGGGGGCTTCCGAGAGATACATGACGCCGTCGACCACCAGGGGTGTCGTCTCGAACTTCTGCAGCGAGTTCGCCTGATAAACCCAGGCCGGCTTCAGCCTGCCGACATTCGCTTCGTTAATCTGGTCTAGAGCCGAAAACCGGTGCCCGGCAAAGTTGCCCGAATACGTCAACCAGTTGCCCGGCTCTTTGTCCGAGTTCAGAATACGCTCGTGCGGCACCTGTCCCCACAGCGGAAGCGCTGCAGCCAGAAACAGCAGTTCTCTCATGGTTCACTTCTCAATCCCGACAGATACGCCACCACATCGTCGACTTCCCTCGCGGTCAGGCGCTCCCGATAGGAAGGCATGATCGTGCGCCGTTCCACTTTCAAGGCAGTCAGGTCTTTCTTTTCGAACGAGTGAAAGCGGTGAGAACCATCCCGAATTTGCAGGGTCCAGGTGTCTTCGTTCAACCGCACTCCGCTGATTCTCCGGCCGCCGCGGGTAGTCACCTCCACCATGCGAAAATGCTCGGGTACATTGGATTCCGGGCTGAGTAGCTTGGCGCGCAGGTGCTTCGCGCTGCGGCGAGCCCCGATCTCTCCGAGCGGCGGTCCCAGTTGTCCGCCTTCGGTCCCAAACGAGTGACACTGCAGGCATCCGCCCTTGCCTCGGACCAGGGCTTTGCCATTGGCCGCATTCCCCTGCCCCTTCTCCTTTGGCACGCGTCCCAGGGTGCGCACAAAAGCGGCCACCTGCCAAACCTCTTTAGGCGAGAGCAGCGTACTCGGCATCTCGGTGTCCGGCAGACCGTAGCGGATGACCCGGTAGAGAGTCCGGTCGTCCCCGGCGCGCGGCAGTTGCGGGACGCCCAGGTTTGCGCCCTTGCCGCCGTCCCCGAGCGGACCGTGGCATCCGGCGCACCGTCCCGCAAACAGTTTCTTCCCCCAAGCCCGGTCGGCGGGAGTGTCGAAGGGATTCTTCTCCTCATTCGGGCGATCCAGCACCTGCGGCGCTTGCAGGAGAAGGAATAGCGCCAACCACGACAATGGGATCACCTCCTGATGTTACCGGTAGAGTATATCGCAGACCCACGAAACGGACGCAACTGCCGCCAAGGCACATCCTGACTCCTCAGTTCGGCTGTCTTGGGTTCTCTGGTTCCAGCCATACGCGAGAACCTTCCCGCGACAACCCGTTCTCCGGTGGCGGGGGGATCCTCAAAGGACGACCGCTCGTTTGTCCTCCAGTATCTGGCCGCCGAGGAGTATGACGTGACGATCTATGGTCTGCCGCGAGGACACTATCTGAAGGCCGCGCAGTACGGGCAGGAGGACGCTCTGGCGCGAGGATTGGATCTGACCCAGGGAGCGGCCGGAGCGCTCGAACTCACCATCAGTCCGAATGCCGCCAAGGTGGAAGGCGTCGTCCTGAACGGCCGCAAGCAACCGGCGAGCGGAATGACGGTGGTCCTGGCTCCGCAGACCGCGCAGCCGGGGCGCGCGGATTTGTACAAGATCGTTACGACCGATCAGACCGGCCACTATTCGTTCGAAAGCCTGCCGCCGGGCAAGTACCGCCTGTTTGCCTTTGAAGACATGGAAGAAGGCGCGGGGCAGGACGCGGACTATCTGAAAGAATTCGAGCCGAAGTCGGAGAAGATCGATGTGGCGGAAAAGGCGGTCGTGCCCAAAGAACTGTTGGCGATTCCGGCCGAGGAGCGGACCGAGGCAAGATAGCGCGCAGTGCGTTCTCGGGGGTTGCCTTTCTTCGAGCCGTGAAAATCGGGAACAGCCAGCCACCGCTCCCTGAGACGGCGGGGCTGTGAAAAAACGGGACAGCCACCCCGTTTCCCGATCAACGTTTTGTGGAGAACCAACGATTTGTGCTCGGGAAACGGGGTGACCGTCCCTGTTTTTTCACGGTTTACGCCGTGGGGTCCTTGCGCTCAGGCCAGGTCGAACTTCTCCTGGTGGAGCGCCGCATCGCTCTTCACCATCACCGTGCGGTTAAGCGTTTCCTCGATCTCCTGCAGGAAGTCGTTCTTGGTGGACTTGAGGACCTTCGCGATCTCAGGGTTGACGCGAAGCGTGACATCGCCCTTATCGAGCGCGGGGGCGATCTTCTTGGCCTCGTCGAGGATTTCGGAAATGATGGTCTGGACGCCCTTCACGTAGCCGG
>JBJXGR010000313.1:0-9859 GCA_046160045.1 Bryobacteraceae bacterium | reverse complement strand
CGCAGCACCGCGAGAAACGCTTCCTGGGGTATATCCACCCGCCCGACTCGCTTCATCCGCCGCTTGCCTTCTTTTTGCTTCTCCAGCAGCTTGCGCTTACGGCTGATGTCGCCGCCGTAGCACTTGGCCAGCACATTCTTGCGCATCGCGGGAATGGTCTCTCTCGAGATCACTTTGGTGCCGATCGCCGCTTGCAGCGCCACTTCGAACATCTGCCGGGGAATCAGCTTGCGCATCCGCTCGATCAGGATTTTGCCGCGCTCGTAGGCGAATTCCTTGTGGACAATAATGGTCAGCGCATCGACGGGCTCGCCCGCTATCAGCACGTCCAGTTTCACCATGGGCGAAACCCGGTAGCCGGCCAGATGATAGTCGAGAGACGCGTACCCGCGCGAGACCGATTTGAGTTTGTCGTAGAAATCGAGAACGATTTCGTTCAATGGCAGCTCGTACACCAACAGGACGCGGCCGCCGCCGATATACTCGAATTTCTTCTGCTCGCCGCGCTTGTCCTCGAGGAGCTTCAGGATGCCGCCGAGATATTCCTCGTGGGTGATCACGGTCGCGTCGATGATCGGCTCTTCGACTTGCCGGATTTCAGACGGATTGGGGAATCGGGTCGGGTTGTCGATTTCCTCCACTTCCCCGTTGGTCCTGGTGATGCGGTAACGAACTCCCGGCGCCGTGGTGATCAGATTGATGTCGAACTCGCGCTCCAGACGTTCCTGCACGATCTCCAGATGCAGCAGGCCGAGAAAGCCGCAGCGGAATCCGAACCCCAGCGCCACCGAGTGCTCGGGCTCGAAGTTGAACGCGCTGTCGTTGAGCCGCAGTTTCTCCAGGGCGTCGCGCAGCAGGCCGTGCTCGTGGGACTCCACCGGATAGAGCCCGGCAAAGACCATCGGCTTGATCTCTTCAAACCCGGGCAGGGCTTCCGGCGCCGGGTTGGCGGCATCGGTGATGGTGTCGCCTATCTTTGCGTCTGACACCGTTTTGATGTTGGCGGAAAGGAATCCCACCTCGCCCGCCGTCAGTTCGTCGCAGGGAATCGCCTTGGGCGACTGGTAGCCCAGGCCTTCCACTTCGAACACCTGGCCGTTCGAGAACAGCTTGATCTTCTGATGGAGGCGCATGGAGCCATCCACCACGCGGCACAGGATGATCACGCCGCGATAAGGGTCGAACCAGGAATCGAAGATCAGAGCGCGGAGGGGCCCTTCATCATTCCCCTTCGGCGGAGGTCCCAGCTTGACGATTGCCTCGAGGATCTCCGCAACGCCGATTCCCTGCTTGGCGCTGGCCAGAATCGCGTCGCTGGCGTCAAGCCCGATGATCTGTTCAATCTGCTCGCGGATGCGCTCGGGTTCCGCCGCCGGCAGATCGATCTTGTTGATCACCGGAATGATCTCCAGGTTGTGATGCAACGCGAGATACGTGTTGGCGAGTGTCTGTGCCTCCACTCCCTGGGAGGCGTCCACCACCAGCAGCGCGGCCTCGCAGGCCTGCAGGCTGCGCGAGACTTCGTAGCTGAAGTCCACGTGGCCTGGGGTGTCGATCAGGTTCAGTTGATACAAATTCCCGTCGTTCGACTGGTAATTCAATCGCACGGCATGCGCCTTGATAGTGATGCCGCGCTCCCGCTCCAGGTCCATCGAGTCCAGGACCTGCTCCATCATCTCCCGTTGGGTCAATGCGCCGGTCACTTCGAGCAGCCGATCCGCCAGCGTCGACTTGCCATGGTCGATGTGCGCAATGATAGAGAAGTTACGGATGAAGGCTCGATTCATGTGCGCGGGGATGCTGTAGAATGAGGTTTACGCTTCATTATCCCATATGTCCTTTGCCAGCATCTGTTTTGACGATGGGAGTGCCTCGGGCGATGGTATCGCGCTCATAACCGTCAACCGTCCTGACAAGCTCAACGCGCTGAATGCGGCCACCGTCCGGGAGTTGGACGAAGCGTTCGCGATCGCCGACCGGGAAAGTGCGATCCGCGGCCTGATGATCACCGGCGCGGGCGACCGCGCGTTCATCGCCGGGGCGGACATCAACGAATTGGCAGTCCAGAACGCCCTGGAAGGACAGCGGACGGCCGAGCACGGCCAGAAGATTCTCCGCCGCCTGGAAACGATGGGCAAGATCTCGGTGGCGGTGATCAACGGCTTCGCGCTGGGAGGAGGCCTCGAACTGGCCATGGCGTGCACTTTGCGGTTTGCCTCGCCCAACGCGAAACTCGGCCAGCCGGAGGTCAAACTCGGGATTCCGCCGGGATACGGAGGCACGCAGCGCCTGTCCAGGCTGGTTGGCCGCGGGCGGGCTATGGAAATGCTGCTTGCTGGTGAGCCGGTTGACGCCGAAACCGCGTGCCGCTATGGCCTGGTCAACCGAGTGATTCCGTCGGATCAGTTGCTCGACGCGAGCCGCGAATGGCTCCGCAAGACTCTCGACCTTTCGCCGATCGCCCAGCGGTTGATCATGCAGGCGGTCGACATCGGCCTGGAAGACGGCCTGGACGCGGGACATCAGTTCGAATCCATGGCGTTCGGCGTCGCTTGTGCCACGGAAGATAAGCGCGAAGGCACCCGGGCGTTTCTCGAGAAACGCAAGGCTCTCTTCGCCGGGAAGTAGACCATGTCCATCCAGACACTCGAGGGTCAGTTCGGCGCGAAGGGACTGCGGTTCGCCATCGCGGTCGCCAAGTTCAACAGCGTCATCACGGAACGGTTGCTGGCCGGCGCGCTCGACGCGTTGCGGCGGAACGGCTGCGCCGATGAAGATATCGTCGTATTGAAGGTTCCTGGCTCGTGGGAATTGCCTCTTGTCACCCGCGAGTTGGCCGGACAAAAGCGCTACGACGCGATCATCTGCCTCGGCGCCGTGATCCGCGGAGATACACCCCATTTCGATTACGTCGCGGGCGAGGCGGCCAAAGGCATTGGCCAGATCGCTCCCCAGACGGGCGTCCCGGTCGCGTTCGGCGTCCTCACCTGCAGCAACCTTGAACAGGCGATCGACCGCGCGGGCGGAAAGTCCGGCAACAAAGGCTTCGACGCCGCGATGACCGCCATTGAGATGGCGCACCTGATGCGCCAACTTCGGCAGGGGACCGCGTAGAATCAGATGCCGTCCCGACAACGGCTACGGCAGCGGGCGCTTCAAATTCTCTTCCTCTGGGACTGCCGCCGGCAGCCGGTCGAGGAAGCGATCGCGTCCTTTTACGAGTCGTTGTACTCGGAAGAGAGCGAAACCCAGCCGCAGCAGGAGGAGTTCGTGGACCAGTTGGTGAAGGGCGTGGCCGGCCGCATCGAGAAACTGGACGAGAGGATCTCGCGCCATGCCGAACACTGGCGCATTGACCGCATGCCGGCTGTGGACCGCAACATCCTCCGCCTCGCGCTCTACGAGATGCTGGAACTCGGCACGCCCCCGGCCGTGGCGATCGATCAGGCTCTGGAACTGGCGCGCCGATTCTCGGGCGAGGAGGCGGTTCATTTCATCAATGGAGTCCTCGACGCCTCCTGGCGGGAGGGATCTCTTCAATCGCCACCATGAACGATCCGCTTACTTCCCGCCTGGAGCAAGGCTACTCGGGCGCCGTCTACGATGTGCTGCGCGGCCGGGGCTTCCCGGACCAGGTTCTCCCCGCGTCGATTCGCCCCCTGGATCCGTCCCGGAAGCTGGCCGGCCAGGTATTCACCGTGGAGGGCCGGCCCGACCCTCACCTGGATGCTCACGAAACACTGCTGGCCTGGACGGAGTTCCTCAGCCGCGCCCCCGCCGGCCATGTCGTCCTCTGCCAGCCGAACGACTCGACGCTGTCGCACATGGGCGAACTCTCGTCCGAAACTCTCGTCTACCGGGGCGTGCGGGGCTACATTGTCGACGGCGGATGCCGCGATACCGATTTCATCCTCAAGCTCGGCTTTCCGGTGTTCTGCCGCTATACGACGCCTCGCGACATTGTCGGCCGGTGGCGGGCCGAGCGGTTCAACGAGCCGATCGAGATCGGCGGCGTGACGATTCGCTCAGGCGACTATGTTCTGGGCGACCAGGATGGCGTGGTCGTGATCCCGGTGGAGGTGGTGGAGGAGGTCGTCACCGAGGTGGAGCGGGTGATGGCCACGGAGAACCTGGTGCGCAAGGCGATCCTGGAGGGAGTGGACCCGAAGGAAGCCTACCTGCGGTACGGCAAATTCTGACCCACGCATCGACCGCGGCCCGTCTTGTTTATATCGGTTGGGCGACTGTGCTTGGACGCTCCAGGACCAACGCCGCCTGTCATCGCGTGCAATCTGAAGGCAAACGCCGCTTCCGAACGTCCACGTTACAACGATTTGATGAAGCGGCTACGGGGAGCAGTGAAACAATGAACAGAAGGGGCGTTGCCATGCAGATTACGTTGGAACTACCTGAAGACATCGCGCAAGGAATGGAGTCCAAGTGGAAGGACCTGCCGCGCGCGGCGCTCGAAAGCTTGGCGCTAGAAGCGTACCGGTCCCATGTCATCACCGCCGCCCAACTCCGCCGGCTCCTGGCTTTCGGAACACGCATGCAGGTGGACGCCTTTTTGAAGGAGCACGAGGTCTATGATTTCACGGTTTCGGACTTCGAGCAGGATCGCGAAACGCTTCGTCAACTCCGTGTGAGAGAGGCCCAGCGTTGAGCTGGCTCTCGAAATGGTTGTCGTCGCCGACACATCGCCTATCAACTACCTCGTGCTGATCACGCAAATCGACCTCCTAGACCGAAGTTCTTTGTCGTCGACCTCAAATCACTGCGCTCTTCTCGTTCTTGCCATAGCCTAAGATGATTGAGGAGGACTCGCCATCTCTCCCGGACAAAGATCTCACCGCCTACCCACCGCCGCGGGCGCCGCGACCGGGGAGCGTGAAGTCACGCTGGTACGGCGTAACGTCAGGGAAGGATCAACGGGCGTCGACTCATTGGATTCTGAACAGAGGGGGAGGAGTCATGCCGGAGAAACGAACTGAAAGCATCGCTGAGAAATCGACACTCGCCGCAACGCGGCGTGAACTTTTGCGAATCGGAAATACGCTCGCTCTGCCGATGCTTTTCGGCGCCGCGAGCGCCAAAGCAGCGCCGGGCCCACTCACTCCCGGACCTGGGATCTTCCAGTCAATCGGCGTGGAACCCGTCATCAATTGCCGCGGCACCTTCACCATCATCGGAGGGTCCTCCGAACTGCCGGAGGTGCGAGCGGCGATGGGCGCCGCTACGCAGTACTTCGCGCAACTGGACGAACTGGCGGAGGCGGTGGGGCGGCGGCTGGCCGAGGTGACGCATGCCGAATGGGGCATGGTTTCGTCGGGCTGCGCTGCCGGCCTGAAGCATGTCACCGCCGCCTGCGTGACGGGCGGAAATCCCGAGAAACTCATCCGGATTCCCAACCTGACCGGGTTGGACAAGACGGAGGTCGTCGTACCCCGGACGTCGCGAACCTCCTATGATCACGCGATCCGCAATATCGGCGTCGAGATGATCATGGTGGATTCGCCCGAAGAAATGGCCAACGCGTTGAGTTCCCGCACGGCGATGATCTACCTGATGGCCGATGAACCGGGCTCGACGAGACCGCTGAGTCTGGAAACCATCGCCAGGATTGCGAAACCCAGGAATCTCCCCATTCTTGTGGACGCAGCCGCCGAGATCCTGACGATTCCGTGCGTGCACCTGGAGCGCGGCGCGACGGTCGTCGCCTACAGCGGAGGCAAAGCGATCCGGGGCCCGCAGTGCGCCGGGCTGTTGCTGGGCCGCAAGGACATCCTGCTGTCGGCGTGGCAGGCCAGCGCCCCGCACCATGGCCCCGGGCGAGACAACAAAGTCGGCCGCGAAGAA
The DNA here is from genome assembly GCA_046160045.1 of Bryobacteraceae bacterium. Lineage (GTDB taxonomy): Bacteria > Acidobacteriota > Terriglobia > Bryobacterales > Bryobacteraceae > CAZGUX01. The sequence goes on along the minus strand of JBJXGR010000313.1, from coordinate 4,003 downwards.
ACGCTGGGCATGCTGGCCGCCGTCGAGGCTTGGGTGAAGCGCGATCACCAGGCTGAGTGGAAGACCTGGCTGTCGTGGCTCGAGACGATCTCGAAGCGCGTATCGACGGTGGACGGAGTGACCACGAGCGTACACGAGCCCACAGCCCTCTCGAACCGTAGTCCCTCGCTAACGATCAGTTGGGATTCGGCGAAGCTGCACATGACCGGCGAAGATGTGGCCGAGGAATTGGCACGCAACAAACCCAGGATCGCGCTGGGTAGCGGTGGCGGCCGCCTCGGGTCCGACGCGGAGACCTCGATCAACGTCACCGCCTGGATGATGCAACCCGGGGACGACAAGGTGGTGGCGGATCGGATTCACGGCGTACTGTCCCAGAAGCGCGGCCCTAAGCCGGACATGCAAAGGCCCGGCGCCGATCTCAGCGGCCATTGGGATGTCAACATCGAGTTCTTCAGCGGCAAGACCGAGCACTCTTTGTACCTCGAACAGGAAGGGAATTGGATCCGGGGCACGCACAGGACGGATTTTGAGCAGCGGGAGATGTTCGGCACGATCGACGGAAATCAGGTCACGCTCCGCAGCGACACTCCGAGCCGCAACGTCGGCGATTCCATCCCCTTCATCTTCTCTGGCGCGGTTTCCGGGGATGTCCTCGCGGGCCCGCTCCACATGGGTGAGTATCTGAACGCGAAATTCACGGCGCGGCGGCACAGCTATCCGTCCCGGCGCGACCGGATACGCGTTCCCGGCGGGCCGCCGTTAGCAACCTAGCTCAGGTCTTGATCCAGCCGCCAGATAGGGAAAGCGCGCGGGCAGTCTCGCTGCTCGCGCGCTCGTCAATTCGCCATCGAGAGAACTCGATCAGTAGCCTGAGTAGAAGTCTGAATAGCAGGGAGCCGGCCACCAACGGCCGAATCCGTCATAGTAGCCACAACCGTAGTTCGTAACGTAGCCCCAGCCAAACGGGATGCCGATCCCGAAGCCGAAGTACGGCCGGGCCCAGAAGCGTCCACCGTAGTAATAGCCTCGGCCGGCGTAGAACCGGCCAGGGTAGTAACCTCCGCCGCCGTAGTATCCGCCTCCGCCGTAGTATCCGCCTCCGCCGCGGTAGTAGCTGCGCCCGCCGTAGTAGCTGTGCCCGCCGTAGTAGCTGCGGCCCGAGTAGGGGGCAGCGTAGCCGCGCCTACCGCCCGAATAGCCACGGCCTGAGTAGGACGGGGCAGAGTAGCGGTATCCCCCGCCGCCCGAGAACGAACGGCCCGAATAACCGCCGCCGTAGCGCCCACCACGTCCCCCGCCGCCACGCTCGGCCCATGCGACCGTAGGGCCAAGCAACATCAGGACCGCGCCAAGGGCAAGCACCGGCATCGAGGATTTGAGCGCTGTCTCGACTGTCCGATTCATGAGAACCTCCAGGACTTCCGGCTCCCTCCGATGCAAACTCCGTGCCAATCACAAGTATTTGAAACTACATTACTTGTGTCACTGGAGAGCACGAGCCACTGGCTGAAAACCACCGCTTGGGGTGCACTTCAGCCACTACCGCCCCGGAGGAGGCTTCCCGAGGAGAGGCGTCCGAGCCCTCTGAGTGTGGCCGGTGAATCGTGGAGTGGGCGTGCGAAGAATCCGTTCGTTCGCCGGACCGGGCGCTCTGTTCGGGCGATGCCCTATGCCTCGTTGGCAGAGTTGCCGCGTCGAGGTGGCGACCGAGCCGGTATACAAATTGTGAAGCAATCGTGAAAGTTCTTATGGGCGCTCCGGGCGGCATTCCCAATCTCGCGTGTATAGGCAAGACGGATCAGACTCGGGAACGCAGGTCATTTCAGCAGTGTCAGCCGTCTATATCTGCCTGCCTACCAGCGCAGGCGCTTCTACGGCGTCGTGGACGGTCAAGAACGCTCGCCCCGAAGCTACCCTGTTTCAACGCTTCTTCGGGCTGGACTTCCAGATCGTCACCCACTTCCTCAGCCCCGATGCGAGCCCGAACGAGGCTGCCCCAAACCCGCTGCCCTTCGGCAGCGCGACCTGGCAGAGTTCCCTCGATAGCAGCAAAGTGTGGGCACAGGTCCTGAATTCCAATTCGATTCCCGCCGGCTCCCACGCGAGTTGCCCGAATACCGCCGCGATTGCCTGCCTGCTACTGCAGTCAATTGGTTCGCAACCGGGGCCGTCGGGCGGTACCATCCTCTCCAAAACCACATTTATCCAACGCTTAAACACCAGCGGGGGATTGGCCCCGGCCGACGGGTGCTCGACCTCTACCGATGTGGGTAACCAGGTGCTCGTGCCGTACACTGCCGATTACTACTTCTTCCGCAAGGACAGGTAACCGCGCTGTACTCTTGTCGCCGGACGCCGGGAAGCGACATCGGGATGACTGTTTGCACTACCTCTCGACGGCGGGATGGCCCGGATAGGGCCGTCCCGCTGTGGCAAAATGATGCCAACCCGGGGCGCCGCCACGCGGCAAATCAGGCCGGACGCGCGGACAAGTGAATCCATACTGCCGCGCCGCCAGCAAGCAGTCCGGACTCTTGAAACGTGACAGAATGTTTGGTTTCCGTTACTGTTAAAGATGACAGGCACTACTTATGCCTATCCAGCTCACGCCAGAACAAGAGCGGCGCATTCAGGCAATCGTCGAAGCCGGCGTCTACTCCACGGCGCGGGAGGCACTCGACGCCGCCCTGGCGGCCGTTGAGATCGCAGCCGGGCCCGGCTTTGACGGGCCTCCGGAAGAACTCGAAGGGATCCTGCTGCAGGGCCTGGCTTCGAGGGAACTCTCGGAAGAGGAATTTTGGGATTCCGTTGATCGGAACACGAGCGCCATGCTTGCGGTTCGAAAGCCAAGTTCACGTACGTGAAGGTCACGTACCGTGAGGCTGCCCGCGATGACGTGACGCGCCAGTATCGATACTATCTGGTTCTCGGTCTCCCCGAAGTGGCTGCCCGATTCAGAGAAGCCGTCAGGAAGACTGCCAAGGCGATTGGCGAACAGCCCCGTGCGGCACCGACTTGCCGTCTGCGAAACGCCGAGCTTCGCAACCTCCGGTCCTGGCCCGTCGCCGGCTTCGAGTCGATCCGATTCTACTTCCTGGTTGACGATGAAGCGATTCGGGTGATTCGTATTCTCCACGGGAAACGCGACGTGAGAAGGATACTGGAGCAGGAAGACCTCCATTGACCTGTCAATGGGTAGGCCGATGAATCCTGACGCTTCGATCCGGCACCCGCGAGCCCGAGGGTTCCTGGCCAGAGGCGTTTTCAACGCCAGCCGATGATTTTTGTGATGCTTCCAGAAACCTGCGTCTGCACCCACCTGACCCCAGTTTCTCGGCTCCTCGTTTACGATGCAGCAGCGATCGATTGAGGGTGATCACGCCTATATTCTGTGGACCGGCGAAACAGCAGATAACTCTTACGAATTCGCGACCGATACGTTTGTTGTGCGGAACGGGAAAATCGTAGCCCAATCCTTCGCCGCCAAGATCAAACCGAAGCGATGAACCGCTGGTGAACGGCTTTAGCCAGGAAACGCCTCGCGTCCAGGTGGCGAACTCGCCGCTGCTGCCGGCCTCGGTGAACGCGTATTCAGCCGATTCGCGCTCGACGAGAGCGGTGAAGGCCCCGGCGAGCTTCTTCGCGCCGCGACGCCACGTTTGCAATCGGGACGAACGGCGAGATAATGAAGCGGAGATCAGCCATGTCTGTGGAACAGGCCATTCTAGAGGCGGTTCGGGAATTGCCCGCGGAGAAGCAGAACGAGATTTTGGAGCACGCCCGGCGGCTGCGCAGGGAATCAACGTCCGTGCAACCTCGCCGAAGCGGTAAGGGCCTGTGGGCTGACTTGAACATCACATTGACGGCGGAAGAGATCGAGGAAAACCAGCGGGAAATGTGGAAGAACTTTCCCAGAGAAGACCTCTGATGGCTGCGCTGGTTGTCGACCCGCACCGGTGATTTGGAAGCTCACTCGCTCGGATCTGCCCCGAGACTCCGG
>JBJXGR010000312.1:0-11698 GCA_046160045.1 Bryobacteraceae bacterium | reverse complement strand
GGGATCAACCGGAAGATTCCCAGGAGCGAGAAAGGGAACCCGAGCAGACTCAGCATACGCAGAACCGCGTCGGAGCGAAGGAGGATCCGTTTGTCTTCGACGACGATGATGGAGCCGGCCCCGCCAGGGGGTATCCCGCTCTCGAGCGCGAAGCCTGCTCCGGCTTCGGATTGGCGGGAGCTGAATCGAAAAACGTCCTTGTTATCGAATCGCAACAGGAAGTCGATCCAGCCATTGCAGAAGCTGCACTCTCCATCAAAAACCACCACTGCGTGTTGCCTCACCGGGTCTTTTGTAGCAGGTTCCATTCCATCAGCCTGCAATCCGCAGATTTGCCAGTCGCAGCAGGGAAAAGGGTGAGAAGAGGACCGGCAGGAAAAGGTTCGCCGCTCCAGTCCAGGCGCGGTTCTGGAGCTGGAAAAACGACGTAGCGTCCAGCGGTGGGTCCATGCGGGCCATCGAAACCTGGTAGACCGCCTCCTTGGCCGCGGCCAGGGCGGAACCCGAAACAACATGCCCACCGATGATCAGGTGGGTGTCGAGATCGCCGAACGACACGAGCGTTATTTCCGGCGATGGCCTGAAGCCGCTCAAGGCGCGGCCGCTGAGAAAGGCGCGGACGTTGTCCGCCGCGCAGGCGCCCATATCCATTGCATGGTACGCCTGCTTTGCGACCGGGTCCGGCAGACCGGCGGCGTCCCCGATAACGAAGACGTTGTCGAAAAAGACACTCTGCAGGGTCGGTTTCACGGCAGCCCAGTCCGCTTTACTTCTGGTAAGGCCCGCTTCGGTCAGGATCTTAGGAGGGGCGGCCCCACCGGTCCATATGGTGAGGTTGGAGGCAAGCTTCACGCCCGAGGTGATCTCAACCTCGTGCTCGGCCAGGGTTTTCACCTGCTGCCCGGTTTGGACATGCACAGGAAGGGACACGCAGGCCCTGCGGATTTGACGGTCCAGTACCGAGGGCTCGCCCGGCAGGAGACGCCGGTTGGCTTCCACCAGGTGAATGGTGAGTCCACGCCGGTTTCGGTACCTGCGGAGAATCTCCCCGAGGGATTCGACGCCCTCCAGTCCACCGCCGATGATCACCACCGAAACGGGGTCTCTTCCCGCGAGAAGGCGTTGCAGTCGCTCTCCTATGCGCCGGCAGTCGTCAACCGTTTTGAACGGCATCCCATACTCAGCCGCCCCGGGAACCCCAAAAGTGTTGTTAATCCCGCCCACCGCGACCACGCAAGCGTCGAACGGGAGTGAAGCGCCGGACTCGATCTCGACGCGCCGCTCCGCGGGATGAATGGCCGTTACGGCTTCCCGGACGAACCGGTGCCCTGCCCGCTGCAGCAGGCGCTCCCTTCGCAGACGTAAACTTCCCGGGCTCTTCACGCCAGAAACCAACTCATGGATGTTGGGAAGAAACTCGAACCAGGGGGAAGGATCGAGGACCGTTACCTTGTAATCGGGTGGAAGGCGCATGGCGGCGGTAAGGCCGGCGAAGTTGGCTCCAATGATCACAACCCGCTTACGGGAGCCGGACCTGCTCTGCTGTGATTTCGCGCGGGACATGCCCGGGTTTGCGGGGAACGCCGTTTCGGAATCCACCTTCAGTTTCGTACCCCGGTCCGGGTTTGTCGAGATGGTCTCGATACGATGGTCCAGCAGCTCCCGAACGCCCTTCAGGAATTCCAGATTACCGTTCCGGAAGTGCTCGCACGCCTTGTGGGAGGGCACTGTCATCCGCAGCATTTCCGAAAGGGCCGGACCCTTCACTCCGCAAGTGCAGCCGTACGCCGTTCCTGTCTTGGGCGGCGCGGTTTCAGGTCTGTCCGAACTCTCCTTCATGATTCCGCTCCTCTTTCCAACATATCCTGCTCCAGCCGGGCCTTTACTGGAACCACGGCAGCCAAGCTGGTGGGCAGTCTCACATGCCGGGCAGAACGCGCTTGGGACCGATCTGCTGCCCGAGGGCGCCGTGCTCCAAACGCCATCCAAACAGCAGTCCCTTCACGAGCGCGTGTTTATGATCTCTGGCGCCCGGCAGAATAAGCGTCGCGCCGCCGGGAGCAAGGAGTTCTTCAGACTCAATCTCCGGGAAACAACACCCAGACATCCGGGCGACCGACATTGCAGTGTACGGATCGGCTTAACAGCCCGGGCACGCTCCAACTCAAGTACAAAGCCAAGCGAGCCGCCTGCCATGCGCCTGGCCCACTCGACTCACCCCGCAATCGCGCATTTAACGACGGCACCGGATGAAAGATCCGCTCAATCCACTTTGGTCGCGCCGGTTCATCATCCTGCTGCCGGTCCAGCTCCCGGGCCGTGGTCTCCCACTCTACACCCGATGCCGCCGCATACTGGTCCGCCGTGAACACCGCCGGCCGCGAGAGGCTTGGCAGAATGAGCAATCCGGCAAATGACCAGAGGGTAAACCCAAACACCAACCGCAGATAAGCGTCTGTACTCGAGAAGCCGGCTCCGGGCGTCCAGGCCAAGCTGCCGAGCAGGCCGACTAGATTGAAGGTAATTGCCAGCGCCAAGCCGACCGCCCGCGCGCCACTAGCGATCACTCCGCTCCTCCGCACTCTCTGCACTGTTCGCCACTCCAAGGGCCAAGTGATGGGCATGAGGAGCCGGCGCGCCGGCCCAAAACCAACCCAACCGCCGACGAAAGCCGGATCGCCAGTCGCCACGAGGTCCAGATCGGCCTGCTTGGAAACGATCCGTACTGAGCCGACTGCCCTCGTTTGGAGGCCCTGACCCAACACCAGCGTCAACATAAGCAGCATCATGGCTATCGCCGCGCCCACGCTGCCGTAGACCTCGCCGGCCCGCAATATTACTGAGGAGGCCGCCACCCAGCAGACCCCCTGCACAGCGGCCCCCTTCGCCCAACCCGCGAAAGGCGTCTCAACACGGCCGAATTTTTTCGGCAGGTAGCACCCCCCCAGCCAATCGAACGGAGCCTGGATAAGAACATAAAGCGCGGCCAGAACCAGTAAGTCAGCCACACGGGATCCGGATGCAACGGGAATCTTCCACTGTTGCCAGATTCCGGTGGCTGAAATCAGCGTCCACGTGCCCACCCCTGCGATTCCCAACCAGAGCCGACGGCGCGCGTAAGTCACACAGGATTTGATGCCTTGTCAATTGCCGAGGGACTCAAAGTTTCACGTCAGGATCATGCGCTTCGCGGCCAATCCTGAATTCGCTGACGCTGAAACAATCGCGAATAAATGCGCCGCGCGGCCGGGTCGCAGCATCAACGTTCAGTAGGACGCGGAGGAGGAGGTACAACACCAATGAATGATGACACGATGCCCTGCAAACCTATGCGGATGTGGATCTTACCTATAAGGAGCCTGATGCCGTCCGCCTGCAGGCCTGCTGCGTCGCCTCTGACCGAGACACGAGCCCGTGGACCCAAGTCGCCGTTTCAGGGTTAGCCGCATCCGAGTTGCGCGGCAGTCTGCGGGTTGGAGGAGCGACTGTGGTGGCGGCAGAAGTCTTTTGTACCAGTGGCGTGATTCACGTCATTGATCGGGTGCTGATACCAGCCGATTAGCGGAATCGGCTCGCACTCAATAGTTGGTTTCCAATTATCGAAAGGAGACAGAATGAGCGAAGTGTTGACGAGCAGGGCAGCCGCTCCGCCGATCCGGGCTCGTGCCTTGGCGGATTCACTACGAGTCTTTGCAGGAGTGCGAAGCGGCACGCTGCGACTGGTTTCGGGCCTGACCTCCGAGCAGGCCAACTTCTCGCCGAGGCGGGAGACATGGTCCGTGGCTCAGAACCTTGACCACTTGCTGCTGACGGAGTCGCTATACCGGGGCCAGATGAGTCGGTTGCTGGAATTGGCGCGGGAAGGACGGCAAACGAATATCGACGTGAGCCTGGGTGACGTGGATCTGAACCTTCCCTTCATTCCCAAGGCGATGATGCCTTTGATGACACTTCCCTTGACGATGATGAACATGTTTGTGCCTCCGATAGTGAGGGAGACGGTATTGCGATTCCCGATCATGAAGGCAAAGAATCCCAAGATTTCCGAGCCAGCGGCGGCGAAGCCGATCGCAACATTGCGAGAGGAACTAACCACGTCCCTCGCGGAGACCGAGTCGCTGTTTTCCGGCGAGCTACCCGCCAGCGCCGAGAGAGTGACCGTGAGCCATCCAGTTTTCGGATGTAATACGATCGCGAATCTCTTCGGATTGATGGCTGCGCATGAGGAGAGGCACGGCACCCAGATCCGGGAACTAGTGCGTCAACCCGGGTTTCCGGCGAGTGGTAGGTTGTGAGTCAGTCGGCGGCGCTGAGAGTGCTTCCTTCGCAAGACTGGGGACAATAGCTTCTTCGGCCCGCTCGAAGCCAAGGGGATGCGCATTCAGGTCTCCGCGACCAACGGTGACGAATTCGCGAGGATCTTTGAAATACGTGTTTACGGCTGAGACGGATCCGGCGTCAGCAGGGCGGAGGCCTGAGCCAGGAACGAATTCATGTCTTCCGCCTGAAAGACGTTCCGCCCGAAGATGACGCCCGCGGCGCCCGCGCTGACGATGTCCCCGATCATCTTCAACACCTGATCGTCGGAGGACTGCTTGGGACCGCCCGCCAGCAGAATGGGGGCCGGGCAGCCGGCGACGACGCTCCGCAGCGACTCCTCATCGCCGGGATAATCCGTTTTGATCAGGTCGGCGCCGAGCTCCGCGGCCATGCGGGTGTGGAGGCGGATCCACTCGACGTCACCGGGGTTGGCCACCTCCTGGCCCCGGGCCATGCTCTCAATGATATGCGGCACGCCCAACCGCTCGCACTCGCGGGACACCTGGGCGTTCTTGGCAACCTCCGCCGCCTCAACCTCGGGACTTCCGGACCCGATGAACATGTAGGTGAGAACGGCATCGGCTCCGAGACGCAAGGCGTCCTCCACCCGGCCGACCAGACAGCTTCGGAACTCGCCGCTTTGGCTTGCCCCGGGACGACGCCAGACATCGGTCCAGTCAATCCGGGCGATGACTGCGGGCGCGCCCGGCGCCAGTAACGGGCGGAAATGCTCGCGGAGCATTCCCAGGCTGACCAGGACGCCATCCACCCGCCCCTCCACGAATCGCGCCAGCATGGCCGAGGGGTTCTCCGTTCCCGGGATGGGACCCAACATCAGGGCGTGGTCAAACGCGATGATCAAGGCCCGGCCGCGAGGCCGGCGAAGGATGCGATTCAGGCGAATCGCCTTGCCCGCTTCACTCATGGGAATCTTCTTCGTCCTCCTCGCGCTGGTATACACCCGGATTATTCAGGACCGAGTCGGGCACCCACAACACGCGACAGCGGATGACGCAGTGTATCGTCACCGGGGAAACGGGGTCAAGGTCAAAGGGGTCGCGTTCGAACAGCGCGCAATAGAATGACGCCCGGACTGCGACGACCCGCGATGAACTTCGCGAAGGGTCTTGGCATGGTTCTCCGATCCCGGCTGACGAGGATGCGTCCTGCTTCAGCGCGACAACTCAGAACGTCGGGATCAGAGAGCCCAGTAAGTCCTGTTTCAATGGCTGAACGGATATCAACGTCTGGCGCCGCGCGCTTGAGGCCACCAGTCACGCGGCCATCGAGGTCGGCGTCAGCCTGGAATCCGGGCCGTGAAAGCTGGCAGGCCTGTTGGACGCTACCGGCGGACCAGAACGTCGCGCAGGCCGTCGCGGCTCAGGAAGAACTTGATGGTCCCGTAATTATGGAAGAGCTTCTCCAGGTTGCGGTTATTGAACACCTGGATCGGCCTCATGAACCCCCGCTTCGACAGGATCATGGTGCGCGAGTCATGAATGCGGAAGGCGAAGAACGGCCCGGGATACGCCTTCTCCTGAGCCCGGAACACGCCGAGAACGCAACTGGAGGGTTTGATGATGCGATGCAGACGCTCCATCACCGCGCTCAACAAGCGGGGCTCCAGGTACTCCAGCACGTCCCAGACCAGGACGCCATCAAAGTAGTCGTCCGGGTAGTTCAGGTTCTGCTGGAGGAACATCTCGATCTCGGTGGGATGCATCGGCTCGCCGGGGACCTGATCCCGCCCCTGGCGGAGGCCGCGGATCGGGTCCTCGGAATAAAGCTTGTGGCCCAGAGTCGTGATGTAGGTAATGTTTTCCTGATTGGCGCCGCCGAGATCGAGCAGCGTCAAGCCGGGCTCATCGCGAATGTAGGCAAGGAATTGATCGAGCCCCGAACTGTGACGGACGACGGTGTCGGGCACGTCGTTCCTGTCAGGAAGCGCTCCCGGACGCGGCCGAGCCAACTCAGCTTCACCGAACCCCAAGAATGACTTCAATCGTTCCGCGATCACAGGTCTTTAGCGATTAGCGGCCGCCTCCACTCGAAACCGGGGCGGGTTGGGGGGATGCGGCCGCGGATTGGGCCGCCGGTTTCGGAGCGGGAGTTGCCTTCGCCGGCTCCGGCTTGATAATATCGACGCTGCCCTTGAAATAGGCGCCGTCCTCAATCACAATGCGCGCCGTCTTGATGTCGCCGTTCAGCTTGGCGTCTTTCCTGATTTCGATCCTCTCAACCGCTTCAATGTTGCCGACCACGGCGCCGAGAACCAGTATCTCCTTGGCCCGAATCCCCGCGTTGACCCGGCCGTGCGGACCGACGGTGATCTTGTGCTCCAGCGCTTCCATGGAGCCTTCCACTTCTCCGTCAACGAACAGGTCTTCCCGGCTGGATACCTGACCTTTGACCGCCACCGATTTGCCGATCGTGGCGACACCGCGCGGGTAGTCGGAATCGATACTGCGGCTCGTCATGGTGGACATCGGAATTCCCTCGTTCGCGGGTTGCGAATAGGACGGACTAACAACAGGGCCCTCGGGCTTAGTCTCGTCTCTGCGCTTCCACATTGAATTCTGCTACCTCCCCTAGTCTAGCCGTGTGCGGCACGACAAGGCAATGAAATCCTTTCATCCTCCCGAGAAACGGCGCAGCCGGACCATCTCACCGAACGATATATAGATGTTGACGATCCCCAATCCGCTGACCGCCCCCCGGAAGTAGGCGTTGTGCCAGAAGTCCCCCCACACGGGCCACATGGGCGCGAGCGACGAAAAGAAGTTGTCGTCCCACCATTCCGACCACGGCAGGACAAGCAGGATAATTCCGACCTCGAGGCAGAAAATGATGAACGCGAGCGCCAGCGCCTTGTGATACCAGCGATACACTGGCTGGAGGGCGGGTCGGGTTTCGGCCGCCGCGGACTGTGTCGGCTCTACGGGCATTCGTCTGGCTCGAATAGGGTCAATTGATTCCAGTCTACTGGAAAACGGCTACAGGCCCGGACCGGAGCATAGCTGAGCCGGTGCAGTGGAGTCGGTCCCAGCCGCTCCAGGGCTTCCTGGTGTTCGGGTGTTGGATAGCCCTTGTGTTGCGCCAGGCCATACCCGGGATAAACCTGTTCCCAAGCCGCCATGCAGCGGTCGCGCTCCACCTTGGCCAGGATGGAGGCGGCCGCGATGGCGTGACATCGGGCATCGCCTTTGATGATGCCCTTCTGCGGCGCGGCGATGTCCAGCGTCAGGGCATCGCAAATGACGTAATCGGGGGCCGGCGACAGAGCCTCGATGGCCAGTTTCATCGCCAATCGCGAAGCCTGGTAGATATTGATCCGGTCGATCGTGGCCGCGTCCACCGCCGCGACGCGCCACGTGATGGCGCGCTGGCGAATGCGCCCGGCAAGCACCTCACGGCGCGGGGCCAGGAGTTGCTTAGAGTCATTCAGGCTGCGCACCGGCCATTCCGGATCGAGCGTCACGGCTGCGGCGAACACCGGCCCGAACAGGGAGCCGCGTCCGGCTTCATCCGCTCCGGCCACCAGGCCGTAGCCCCGGCGGCGCAACTCGCGTTCGGTCACGCTCGAGCACCGTGGCTGCGACGCGGCACGGCCCAAGTGGTTACTCGCGTTCCCGCAACCGCGCGGCTTTCCCTTTGAGCGCGCGCAGATAGTAGAGTTTTGCGCGCCGCACCCTGCCGGTGCGGACCACGTCGATGTGATCGATGACCCGCGCATGAAGCGGGAAGATGCGTTCGACGCCGTGGCCAAAACTGATCTTCCGCACCGTGATCGATTCGCCCATCCCGGTGTTGTTTCGCGCGATCAGCGTCCCTTCAAATGCCTGCAGGCGCTCTTTGTCGCCTTCCTTGATCTTGACGTGCACTCGCAGGGTATCGCCTGGACGAAACTCCGGAATGTCCGTCCGCTTATTCCTGTTGACGAACTTAGTGAGCAACTGATGGTTCATGGTCCTAGCCTTCTTGTCTCAAATCCCTGTCCCGCCGTTCCAGCAGGTCCGGCCGCATTCTGGCCGTTTTTTCCAGCGCCGCGACGCGGCGCCACTTCCGAATCTCCTCATGGTTGCCACCGGCAAGCACCTCCGGCACTCGCCAGCCGCGAAACTCCGCCGGCCGCGTATAGTGGGGGCAGTCGAGAATCCGGTCCCCCCGGCTGAACGATTCGAACTCGCTCGAAGCCTCATTCCCGAGCACGCCGGGAATCGTCCGGGCGACTGCATCCACTACCAAAGCGGCCGCCAGTTCGCCGCCGCTCAACACGTAATCGCCGACGGACAACTCTTCGTCGGCCAAATGGTCGGCCACCCGCTCATCCACGCCTTCATAACGGCCACAAATGAGCAAAATTTCAGCATAGCGGTTTAGCCGTTCCGCCGCAGCCTGATCGAACAGGCGTCCTTGAGCCGACAGAAGCACGATGCGACGGTCCTCCCGCTTGTCCGGCCAGAGGCTCTCGCATGCCTCAAACAGCGGCTCCGGCTTCAGGACCATCCCTTCTCCACCGCCAAAAGGCCGGTCATCCACGGTCCGGTGCCGGTCCCGGGTCCACTTCCGAAGGTCGTGGATCCGAATCTCCAGAAGTCCCCCGGCTTTGGCGCGCCCGACCACACCATACGAAAACGGGCCTTCAAAGAAGTCCGGGAAAATCGTCAAAAGGTGAAAGATCACGAAGCGTTCAGGTCCTTCAACCCCTGCGGCAACGCCGCCACGATCTTCCGGCTCGCTGGGTCGATCCCGGTCAGGATCGACTTCACAAACGGGATCAACAACCCGCTGTCCAACTCCAGCAACCCTGGACCCGCGCCCTCCACAAACGCGGTCACCGTACCCAAAGGCTGCCCGGATTCGACATCCAGCACAACACAGCCGATCAGATCGCTCTGGAAGTACTCTCCCTCGTCGAGCGGCCGCCGTTCGCCGGCTGGAATACAAACGTCTAACCCGACCAGTTCCTGCGCCGCCGAAATGGAATCGACGCCCTGAAACTTCAGAATGAGCGTCCCGCCGTGCATCCACGCGTGTTCAACCACCGCCTCCCGGCCCGACTCCGCGTCTTCCCGTTTCAGAACAACGCGCGTAATGGAATCAAACCGCCCGGCGTCGCTCGTCAGGGATATCGCGGCCAGTTCTCCACGGTTTCCCCTGGGGCGTGTCAACGTGGCGACGGCTACCCAATCGGAACGCACGTCTACTCGAGGATTTCCAGCGTGAAGCGGCGGTTCAGTTTCATGCTCGCCGCCCCCAGGATTGTCCGGATCGAGCGGGCCGTGCGCCCTTGCTTGCCGATGACCTTTCCCAGATCCCCGGCGGCCACCCGCAGCTCCAGCACCGTCACCTGCTCTCCAGACACCTCGCTTACGGAGACTTGTTCGGGACTGTCCACCAGAGCTTTCGCGATGTCCTCAATCAGTTGTTTCATCCCGATCTCCTACGCTCAATCGTACCAAGCCGGCTACATCACGGCCGACCTGGTGTCGTAGCCATGTCAAGCCGTTGCGGGCGCCGGCGCCGGGTTCCGCTCCACCAGGACCCTGACCCGGTCCGACATCTGAGCGCCGGCGGCGGTCCAATAGGCTACCCGATCGTGCTTCAGGTTGACGGTCGCCGGGTTGGTTAGCGGGTTGTACTGGCCCACTACCTCGATGTTCCGGCCATTCCGGGCACGCTCTTTCTCAATCACCACAATTCGGTAAAACGGCTTCTTCTTGGCGCCGAATCGCGCCAGGCGAATCATCAGCATCTCTGTTCCTTCTTCTCTCAGTCAAAACCTGTACGCCGCTTCCTCGAAACCCGTACGTCCTCAGAAAAACGGCAGCTTCATCTTGCCCAGCTTCTTGCCGAGCATCCCGCCGGAGATCTCTTTCATCATCTTGCGGGCCTGTCCGTACTGTTTCAACAACTGGTTGACTTCCTGCACCGACGTTCCGCTGCCCTTGGCAATCCGGCGGCGCCGGCTGCCGTTGATGATCATGTGGTTCAATCGCTCCCGCGGCGTCATCGAATCGATGATCGCCACGACGCGCGTGATTTCCTTGTCATCCACCTTGACGTTCTTCAGTTCCTTCATGATGCCAACCTGCGGCATCATTCCGAGAATGGATTCCAACGGCCCCAGCTTCTTCAACTGCTTGATCTGATCTCGAAAATCCTCCAGCGAGAACTCATTATCGATGAGCTTCCGCTGCATTTCTTCAGCCTGTTTGCGGTCGATCGCCTGCTCGGCTTTCTCAATGAAGCTGAGCACATCGCCCATGCCGAGAATCCGCGAAGCGACTCGATCCGGGTGGAAAGGCTCGAGGGCATCCGGCTTCTCGCCGATGCCCACGAACTTGAGGGGTTGGCCCGTGACATGGCGGATCGACAGTGCGGCGCCGCCGCGGGCATCGCCGTCCATTTTCGTCAGGACGATGCCCGTAATGTTCAGCTGATGATGAAACGCCTCGGCCGACTTCACCGCATCCTGGCCGGTCATGGCGTCAGCGACAAACAGGATCTCCACCGGCGTCAGCGATTCCTTGAGCTGGGTGAGTTCGACCATCAACTCTTCGTCGATGTGGAGGCGGCCGGCGGTATCGACCAACACAACGTCCCGTCCGGTCTGCGCGGCTTCCCGTTTTGCCGATCTGGCCAAGTCGAGCGGCGTGGACTCCTCTGGGGCTCCGGCGTAAATCGGCAGGTTCAATTCCTTGCCGAGAACCCGGAGTTGCTCCCGCGCTGCCGGGCGGTAGACGTCGACAGACACCATGAGGGGTGTGTGCCCGTTCTTCGACAGCCACCGGGCAAGCTTGGCCGTCGTCGTTGTCTTGCCAGAGCCCTGGAGTCCGACGACGAAAATGACGCTAGGCGGTTCGTTCGCGAAGCGCAACCGGGACTGATGGCTGCCGAGGACCTTGATCAGCTCGTCGCGGACAATCTTGATGACCTGCTGCGATGGGGAGAACGACGAGAGGACTTCTTCGCCCATTGCCTTTTGCTTGACACCCTCGATTAACTGCTTGACAACCTTAAAGTTAACGTCCGCCTCGAGGAGGGCGACACGGATTTCGCGCAGGGCGGACTCCATGTTCTCCGCGGAGAGTTTGCCTTCTCCGCGCAGGTTCTTGAAGACCCGCTGGAGTTTGTCAGACAGGTTGTCGAACATGATGCCGTTCAGGGCTACTTCAGACTTCCGGGCGAGCCAGACACACGTACGGCGTCGTAAGCAGTTTTTCCATTATAACGCAGCAGTTCGTCGGCTCGTTGCCGGATGGGGGCGCAAGCCGCTACACTAAGGGGGTTCTGCATTGTACTCCCCGGTCGTCTAACGGTAGGACAGCGGCCTTTGGAGCCGTGAATCGTGGTTCGAATCCATGCCGGGGAGCCA
>JBJXGR010000311.1:0-13627 GCA_046160045.1 Bryobacteraceae bacterium | reverse complement strand
GGGAACTGGCCAAGGGCAAGTACCTGAATCACGTCTCCTACCGGTTGGCGGAGAATGCACGACACCTGGTGGAGAGTGGTTTCGATCCGCCGCAGGTCCTCGCCAAACGGGCTCGGGAAACCGGTCTGGAGTTTTTCCTCGATTTGCGGATGAACGACGCCCACTTTGCCTACTCGCGAGAGCCGCGACCGGAAGGGAGCGGTGGCTGAGTTGGTCGATTTCCGCACACGTTCTCAGGCCGCTGGGTTTTTTTGGATGATGGGAGGATCGATGAAGAACGCAGTTTGCATGATGGGGTTGCCGCTGATTGCCGTCCTCTGCGCCGCCCTCGGCGCGCCAGAGCGTCTGGCTGCCGCCAACCCGGAGCCCGCACCGTCGAAGGAATGCAGGCTGATCATCAACTGGGATCAGCAGAATATGTGGGCGCTCCAACTCACCTACGCTCACCGGCGCAAAACGCCGGACCCTGTTGCGGTCAAGGCCATGCTGGAAGACATCGTGGACGAGCACGCCAAGGCCAAAGTGGATCGGATCGTCCACTGCGTCTTTGCCATGCCGCGAGGGACCGTGGGTCCGGGCTTCCGCACCTTCCAGCGCCAGCCCGACACCGGGTATCGCGTGTACGAAGACACCGAGACGGGCATCCGGCAACTCGAGGCCTCCGGACAGGATCTGATGAGGATCCTGCTCGATCGCTCCCACCAGAAGGGGATGCAGTTCCTCGCCGGGCTGCGAATGAACGACCGCCACGGTGGATCGGCCACCCAGCCGTTCTCCAGGGAGCACCCCGAATGGCGCCTGGAAGGGTTCTCCGGTGGCGGCATGGACTACAAGTACGAGGGAGTTCGCAAGGCGGTCCTTGCCTTCACCGAAGAGTTTCTCGACCGGTACGACGTGGATGGCGTCGAGTTGGATTGGATGCGCTGGTGCCACGTGTTCAAGCCGTCCGAGGCGGTGGAGAACGCGCCCCTCTTGACGGGCTTCATGGTAGAGATGAGAAAGATCCTCGACCGGGCCGCACGCAAGAGAGGCCGGCGCAACCTGATTCTCGGCGTACGAATCCCGCAAACCCTCGAGGAATGCCGGTCCCTTGGGTTCGACGTGAAGACTTGGATACATCGGGGCCTGGTGGACTATATCTGCCCCTCCGATTTCTTCCACACTGATTTCAACATCAGGACCGAAGACTTTGTTCGTCTGACGAAGGGAACTCGCTGCAAGGTATTCCCTTCGATCCATCCCTGGATCGCGCGCGGTAACGACTTCAACGTCCACAGCGAGAAGAGCTACCGCGCGGCGGCAAACAACTACTACGCCTACGGGGCCGACGGCATCTCCGCCTACAACTATCAGTATCATTGGCGCACCGACATCGGCCCGGAAACCGAATGGCCGCGGGTGATGAGCTACCTGACCGGACTCCGGAACCGCAAGGACGTGGCTGCGGGGGAACGAAGGTATATGTACCACCCCATCTGGCCGAATGGCGCCCCGACGGGCGCCCGCAACTACGACCTGATCCGGTTGAACCGGACAGACGCCACGCCGCGAGGGTCGCTGCGTCTGCGAGTCGCCGAGAACCTCAAGTCCGCGACGATGGAATTCAAGGTCACGGGCATGGTGGAGTCCGACGAGATCGAAGTCGAGTGGAACGGGCGGATGATCCCGGCTGGCCGCATCTCACGCGTCTATGTTCCAGGCGGGCAGAGCGCGAAGCAGGGAAGGGCGCTACCCGCCTTTTATCTGTACCGGATGCTTCTCTCCGCGCCGCCGGCCAGGTTTGGAGACAACGAGCTGGAGGTGCGGCTGAAGAAGAGCGCCGGCCAAGAGACTCTCGTGGTCCAGGAGATGGAGATTGCGGTACCAGGCGGCCGGTCCGCTGAATTGCCGCGGACCCGGGGTGCCCTTTCGGCGCCCGCGGTCCCGGTGCTTTGAAAAGGTGGCGCCGGGACCCGCGGGAGGTGGGGAGCCAAGTGGTCAGGTTTCCGCGTCCCTGACCGTGAATCACGCCGGCCAACTTCCGGCGGTCAACATCTCGTTCAATACTTCGACCACCTGCAGGACTGGGTGGCGCGGCGCAAGGGTGGCGCGGCTGGTGTCGAGGCGCGCGCGCCTTCCGCCAAGTCCGGCGAATGAGGCTTTGTTACAATGCGGTTACGTTGCTGCTTTGCGCCGACTTCTCTGTATCTTTATCCTGATCGCCTCCGCATACGGGCGCGAAGCCGCCAAACCGGCAGCGGCCGCGTCTCAACCTGCGAAACCCGCGGCTGCCTCGTCCGAGACAAGAAGCGATCTCAACCTGCTGGGGAAGACCAACACCGACTCCGGCGAGAGCCGCCGCAACGAGAACGTCCAGTTCAACCTCATCGACAACAACGCGGTAAAGGAACTCAATATCCGTCTGGGCACCACGGCCACGCTGGTCCAGGAGTTTCTGCCTCATAGAAATTACTTCGGCGCCGAGTTCGGAAACGCGCCTGTCGGCCAGATTCACCTGACAACGGCTCCGCGCGCCCCCAAGCAGTTCCACGGGAACCTGTTTGCGAGTCACAACAATAGTGTGTTCAGCGCCCGCTCGTTTTTTCAGGTGGGCAGTGTCCAGCCCGCGCGCGAGAACAACGACGGATTGATCTTCGGGGGTCGTGCCTGGAAGAACGCCTGGTTCACCGTGGACGGATCCCAACAGAAGGTCCGCGGAGTCGTGAATGGCAACGTCCTGATCCCGACCGAGGCGGAGCGAACGCCACTGGCTACCGATCCCGCCGTCCGGCAGATCGTGGAGCGCTGGTTTGCGGCCTTTCCGCTGGCTGCCCCGAATCGAACCGACGTGAACGAACGGGCGCTGAACACGAACGCGGGCCAGTCCATCGACACCAACATGGCGAGGGTTCGGATCGACCAGATGTTGGGCGGCCGCGATCGTTTAGCCTTTCAGCATGCCTGGACCAGCCAGACCGTCGATGCTTTCCAGTTCGTTTCCGGCCAGAACCCGGATGTCGGCACACGCTCGCACACCGGGCGGTTGACCTGGCATCGAGCCTGGCGCCCGCAAACTCTGGGCGAGTTCTCGCTGGGCTTCGACCGGGTCCATTCGCAGCTCACCGCCGAGCCCAACGCGGTCGGGCCGCAGGTCCAGATCGGGACCGTCTACACCACACTAGGGCCGGGATCCAGCATCCCCATCGACCGCGTCCAGAACCGAATCCGGCAGGCGGCGATGATCAGCCACCATTCGGGGGCGCGCCGCTGGATTTTCGGCGGAGAATTGACCCGATTGCAGTTCAACGGCCGGGAGGCCTCCAGCAATCGCGGCAACTGGTATTTCCGGAACGATTTCGGGCGCGATGCCATCACCAACTTTCGGTTGGGCATTCCCAGCCGGTACTCGACCGGCATCGGCGAAATGGACCGCGGCTTTCGCAACTGGGAACAACAGTACTTCGCCGGCGGGGAGTGGCAGGCCCGCGCAAACCTCAAGCTACAGTACGGAGTCCGGTTTCAACCGATGCGGGGTCCCGTGGAAGTCAATGGAAGAACCAGGGTGCCGTTCGAGTGCGACTGCAACAACTGGTCGCCGCGGGTGGGCCTGGCGTATCGGCTGCCAGGGCGGATGGGCGTGGTCCGTGCGGCGGGCGCGGTGCACTACGGCGAGATCTTCGCCGCCACCCTGCAGCAACTTCGCTGGAACCCGCCCGACTTTCTGAAGATCGAGGCACAGGGGCCGGACCTGAGGGATCCGCTGCGGGGCATCCAAGTCGGCCCAGGGACGCGAACCACCCTGTTCGACGTGCCTTCCGCTCTGAAGACTCCCTACTCGTATCACTACAATGCCAGTTGGGAAGCGTCGCTCGGCCCGAACTGGAAGCTGCAGGCCGGTTACGTCGGCACGCGGAGCCACAAACTGTTCATGATGTGGCACGAGAACCGGGCCGTGCCCGTGCCGGGGATCGCACAAACCACGGACACGATCAACCTGCGCCGGCCCGACTCCCGTTACTTCGACTATCGCCGCGTGGTGAATGGGTCGCGAGCCTACTACGACGCAGCCCGCGTTACGCTGATCCGGCCCCTGTCGCGAGGCTTGAGCCTGGACACTTCCTATTGGTTCAGTAAGTCGATCGACACCGGCAGCGCCTATACGAACATGGCGGCGGGCGACGACGCGCAGCAGGGCTTCAGCCAATCGCCCTTCCTGGTGCAACAGGATTTGAAGGGACCGAGCGCCTTCGATCAATCGCACTCCCTGCTGGTGCGAGTGACCGAGGAACTACCGGCGGTGCGGAATCGTCATCGGATCGCCGCCCTGGCCGGAAAATGGCGGTTATCGGCGGTCTGGCTGGCGAAGACCGGGCTCCCCTTCACCGTGATTTCGGGTTCCGACGGGGCGGGCTTCGGCAATGTCGACGGGACCAGCGGCGACCGGCCGCACCTGGTGGATGCCTCCGTCCTCGGCCGGGGTCTCGGTGACCCGGACAGTTCATTCGGTCTGCTTCCGCGCGCCGCCTTCCGCTACATGCTGCCGGCGGAGTCGCGCGGGACTCTCGGCTCCAACACCTTCCGGCGCGGCGGCATTCGCAATCTGAACGCTTCCGTCGGCCGGGCATGGGGACTGGCCGGCGACCGGAGCCTCCAGTTCCGGGCCGAGGCGGTGAACCTGACGAACACGCCGCAGTTCGCACCGCCGAACTTCGATTTGACGAATCCGGCCTTCGGCAGGATCACGAACACGCTGAACGACGGGCGGACGTTTCAATTCATTCTGCAGTTGCGTTTCTGATGAATAGTGCCAATTCGCGAAGCCTACGAAGGTTGAGGGTCGTGGACCCTTTACGAGCCTTCCCATTCGGGTGCCGGTGGGTGCCGGTGTCAAAGACCTCACGTCCGGCTTGAAAGGCAGGGTTTGGATCAGGAATCCTGCCTTGACACCCGGAAACACGGGTCTGTACCCATCTGACCGCAGCGGACCCCAAGCTTCGATTCCCGCGGGTCAAGGCGCCTCTAGGAATCCGCACAGCGGTTACCGTCCCGGGTTTCGGTTCAACGCTGTCTGCTGCAAGTCGTGTCGTAGAAAGTAGCTCAACTCCTGTTATCGCCGGCCGGGCCAGCGGACTCAGATTCTGTCAGGACTGTCCTTCGTCAAGGCCGCCTTGAGCTTTCGCGGGTTCCGGAGGAGCGGATGAACCGCCATCTGCACCTTCTTGGATCCCAAGCCCCAGTCGTCCCGCATCGGTTCGGTGACCATGCCGGGTTGGTGGTGATGCACCCAGTTGAAGGTGCTGATCCCGTCAGCGCCATCCGCATACCCCTGAAGAGCATCCTTGAGGATGTCGTCCCTGAGACGTTTCATGGCGACGGTATCCGCAGGGTCAATCCTGGTCCTGGCAGGGTCCGCCTGCCACTGGGCGTACGGGAAGACCGTCGGGTAGATTCCGGCATCGTGGCCTTTGGCGAGGTCGACGAATTCCCTGGTTTTCGGCATCGACGGTACATAGCCCCAGAAATAGGAGGGGCAAATGTAATCGATCAGGTTCTCCGCGATCCACGTGCGGACGTCCAACCCCAGGTCCTTGCAGGAGAAGTCGGATTTGCCGGCGGGAGGACCGTCGAGCGAGTAGCCGACTCTCACGCCCAGCAGCAGCTTGCGGCGTCTCTTCCGACCGGCCACTTCATCCAGCATTCGGCGGGTCTCCCTGACTTCTCTCGTCAGAATCTCGTGGTTCCGATGGGGATCCGAGATCATGTGCGTCCAGCGCATGTAATCGAACTCGATGCCGTCGATGTCGTAGTTGTCGGCCGCCTCCCGGAAGAGGCTCCGCCGGTGCTCGAAGACGATCGGGTTCGCCGGATCGAGCGCGCCGGTGCCGGGTATTCTTGCATCCGGGTGAGCCCGTCCGAAGTCGGATAGCCGCCAGGTGTTCTTGTACCAGTCCTCCGCGTTCATCCGGTAGCTGGCCACAATGGGCACGCCGTGCTTCCGGCAGACCTCGACGGTTATCCGTAATGGATCGGTGCCCGCGGAAAAAAGGGCCGCCATTACGCCGGCTTGTGCCTCCGCTCCGCTGGGTTTGCTGGTGGGCCAGGTCTGCCGTGTTGCCTCAACGATGTGTTTGTCGAAGGTTGTCGCCACGGCTGTCTTATAGATCACGGGGTCGGGCATGCCGACATTCTGTGCCAGGACCCCAGGCTTGCCCAACAGCAACGCCTCCACCGCCTTGGCGTATTCGGCGCGTGTCGTCCGCGCGCCGCTGCAGGCAATCAGGATGTTGTTGATGTCGTTGTTCAGGATGCTGCCGAAACGGCGGTTGGACGGCAGGGAGTGGCCGGACTTTCCCCTAGCCGCCATTGGAAGGATCGAAGCCAGCGAGAAGAAGTGTCTACGACTGAACATGGTCTTGTGCGGAGGGGGCCATGGCGGCGTCCGGTACCAAATCGTTTCTCGCACGAGCTTGCCGGAGATCCCGCGCTCCGACGTGGATCTCGATGCCCGCCATGTCGCTCTGCTGGCCCTACACTGAAGCCATCATCTTATCCCAGGTGACGTCCCGGCCGCGGTCCATTGCCATCCGCCCCAGGATTGCGGTGAGTGTGCTCACAAGAACCGACCACGGAGTGTCCGACCACGGAGTGTCCGACCACGGAGTATCGCAGGAAGGCGAGTGGGTGTATACTGAGCCCGTGCCGGGAGTCAGGATGGAAATTCCGGTGCAATCGAGTGTTTCTACAGAAAGGAGCACAGCAGTGATCAAGAATTTGGCCATTTTCATTCTCGCCGGGCTGCTTTGCGCAGGTTCTCTTCTTGCTCAGACCGGAAACGCGACGGTCAGCGGTCAAGTGAAAGACCAGACCGGTGCGGCAATACCCAGCGCCTCCGTTGCAATCAAGAACGTGGCGACCAATGTAACGGCGACGACCGAGACAAACGCGGAGGGCCGTTTCACGGTTCCCAACCTGATTCCCAGCACCTATACGCTGACGGTTTCGTTCCAGGGCTTTAAGAACCTGGAGCGCGGCGGTATGGTCCTGCGTGTGGGAGACCGCATCGGTTTGGACCTCGTGATGGAGGTCGGCAGCTCGGCCGAGCGGGTCACCGTAACCGGCGAGGTCCCTTTGCTGCGCACCGAGGACGCGCAGATGGGCCTCGTCATCGATAACAAGCGCATCCAGGAATTGCCGCAGTATGACCGCAACCCGCTCGCTTTCGCCCTGCTAACGCCGAACGTTACGGGCAATGTCGGCGATCTGCGCATCAACGGCGGCCGATCGGGCCAGACCGAGTACTTCCTGGATGGCGTACCGCTGACCACCGGGTATGATCACACTGTTCCGCCCTCGTTCCCTTCCCGCGAGGCAATCGGTGAATTCAAGGTCATCACCAACGGATTGTCGGCGGAATACGGACGGCTTGGCGGGGGTGCGCTGGTGTTGGTGACCAAGTCCGGCACCAACCAGTTTCACGGGTCCGGTTACGAGTTCTTTCGCAATCAGGCGCTGAACGCCACTGACTGGAACTCGAACCGGTTCGGCCGCCGGAAAGGCGTATTCCACGACAACATCTTCGGTGGCACGATCGGAGGCCCCATCTGGTTACCGAAGATCTACCGCGGCAAGGACAAGACGTTCTTCTTTTTCAATTACGAAGGCACCCGCCGCAACACGGGCAGCAACGCGGCACTGGCCTCAGTGCCCACCGCGCTCGAACGCCAGGGTGACTTCTCACAGAGCCTGATCGACGCGGGCGTAAAGGTGCAGCTTTTCGATCCGCTGACCGGAGCGCTGGAAGGCAATCGGGTGAAGCGGCAACCGTTTGCGGGCAACTTGATTCCACAGTCTCGCTTCAACGCTCTCTCGAAGGCCTACCTGGGATTCTATCCACAACCGAACCAGGCCGCCCGGCCTAACTCGAGCCATGACCTGAACTACATCGGCTCGGAGACAAGTCCCTATAGCAACGACCGGTGGACGGGACGGTTGGATCAGAACTGGAACTCGTCGCATGTCACCCACGCGACGGTGACGCGCTATGACGACAAATCGACCAGTTCACGCTGGATCAGCCCGTTGCAGCCCGTGCCCACGTCCTATTCCACGGCGCACACCATCGCCCTGGATCACACGATCACCCTGACGCCGACCTCGATTCTGAACGTGCGGGCAGGCGCCGTGCGCCGGTCCTACATCTCGGGTTCGCAGGTTGAGGCCGATGCAACTAGCTGGCCGTATCAAGATCTGCTCCTGAACCTGTTGGGAACAAGGCAAAATCGCGTCCCGACCCTTGGTACCAGCGACACCATCGCCACCCTGGGCGGCGGCTCGACGAATAACGTTTACGATACAACCTACACCGCCAACGTCTCCGTCCAGAAGATGTGGGGCAAGCACACCTTCAAAGCCGGGTTCGAGCACCGGCGCTACTACTCGAATCTCTTCACAGGCGGTAGTGTGGATATGACCACGGACCGCCGCATGACTACCCAGTACTACGACAACGTAGCCGGTACCGGCATGGGCTTCGCGAGTTGGCTGTTGGGGAATGTCAGCTGGGGCCAGGGAACGCAGTTGGCCGGTCCGGCTTCGCTGCAAACCTACTGGGGCTCGTATCTGCAAGACGATATCAAGTTGACCTCGAAGCTGACTCTGAACCTGGGCATCCGGTGGGATTTCGAGCCGCCGCGCACCGAGCGGTTCGATCGCCAGATCTTCTGGGACGAGAAGTACCAGTATGACTGGAAACCCAACCCCGGCTGGAGTTGGGCCAACGTGCAGAGGCAGGCGGGCGTCACCTTCGCCGAGCCGATCTGGTTAAGCAAGGGTATCTTCGGCCGCGCCGCCAGACTCGGGACAAAGGAATACCCGATGCGCCACGCGCAGCAACAATACCCCTATCATTTCGGCCCGCGCCTTGGGTTGGCTTACCGGTTCCTGCCGCGAACGGTGTTCCGCGCCGGTTACGGCCTGAACTGGATGACCATGACCGGCGATACCGCCCTGAACAGCGCGAATCTGAACGTCGGCTACGGCGACCAGGCCCGCCTGATGCAGGACGGTACCTCGGACCTGGGACTCACCTATCCGTTGAGCTTCACCAACCCGATGCCGGGAGGGGTGGGTTACGTGCCATTCACAACGGACTTGACGGTCCTCAACAGGAGCGTCATGGGCAATTGGTTCGTGGTCCCCGCTTTCAGGTGGTACCCAGGATACGAACATGTGGTGACGGCCAGTGTGCAGCGCGAGTTCGGCTCCGGACAGAACACCTGGGTAGTCGAAGGAACGTACAGCGGGAATTTCGGCCGGCAGTTGCCGTTTGACCAATTCCTCCAGAGCGTCCCGAACGCCTATAACGTACTGGGCCTCCCGCTGGGCAATGCGCTGAATACGAACGTCGACAACCCCTTCTACGGCCAGCTCGGAGAAGCCACCACTATGGGTGGAAGGCAGATCCCGCTGGGCCGGGTACTTCAGACTTATCCCTTGCTTCGCGAAGTCGACCTCTGGAACCAGCCGCGGGGGTGGTCGAATTACCACGTAGCCTACGTGCAGGCGGAGCACCGCTTTTCGAGGGGTTTCAGTTTGCTCGCGAACTACACCTTCGGCAAGGCGCTGCAAACCGGCGGCGGCATTGGCCAGGGCCGCGCGGGCATGCACTTCCCCGGCGCCGGCGGCACCGGCGACAGCCAGGGGTATCCGCAGGCTGAGTTGCCTCTCAGCGATGTTTACGGCTTGGCGCCTTTCGACATCACGCACCGCGGCATCATCAACTATCTGTGGGAGCTTCCGTTCGGAAAGGGCCGCAAGTTCTTCAACTCGATCGATTCGGCAGGCGCCAAGCTGCTGAACGGTGTGATCGGCGGTTGGAACGTCGCGGGCACGTCGACATTCCGCGGCGGCCAGCCGTTCGCGGTAGTTTGCGGCGGCCCCTATTGCCGCAATTGGATCTCGATCGGCCAGGGACGCCACACGCGGCCCCGGTTCGCCGACCAGCGCGTGCCGTACTCCAACGACATCGCAGGACACCAGGCCCTGGAGGGCTCAGCCGGCTACACGCCTTACCTGAACGCCCCCGGTTTCCGCTATGTGCGAGACATGGAGATCGGCGATGTCGGCTCGACTCTCCAGGGAGTTCGCGGCCCCGGGTTCAGCCAGTGGGATTTTGCAGTTTCCAAGAACTTCTCACTGGGCGCGGAATCCCGCTACTTGCAGTTCCGCTTTGAGTTCGAGAACCTGTTCAATCACATGAACACCGGCATGCCGGACCCAACGATCTCGAATCGCACCTTTGGCATGATCACCTCGCAGGCCGGCAAT
This sequence comes from Bryobacteraceae bacterium, assembly GCA_046160045.1. Taxonomy (GTDB): domain Bacteria; phylum Acidobacteriota; class Terriglobia; order Bryobacterales; family Bryobacteraceae; genus CAZGUX01. The sequence goes on along the minus strand of JBJXGR010000311.1, from coordinate 3,322 downwards.
CCCCGCCGGATCATGATCGCAGGGAAGATCTACTTCTAGCAGGCAGCATCAAGCCGGGACGGCGTTCGCTTCGTGAGCGCCGTCCCTCCTTCTTTCGGCACCTCTCCCGCCCTGCTTCCTTCCGGTCAACAGATAACAAACCCGATAGCTACAAGACCTTTGTGGAGTAGTTCCACCCCGTGAAGCAGAACCTCCCTTTTGGAAGGGCGCGGCTTGCCCTCTAAGAAACAAGCCGGGAACTCCTTCCAATATGGGTCCTTCGGCTTGGCTGAGGGCCGCCCGCCTCCGTGCAAGCGCGAAAGCGTCCAGCCGGTTGGCCGTCCAGACAAACGGTCTGGGGTTCTCATTCCAGGCAGCGAGAAACTCGTTAATAGCCGCGACCAGGTCATCGACGCTCAGGAAAGAATCGCGGCGGATCCTCTTGCTGGTTAACTCACCGAACCAGCGTTCAATCAGGTTCAGCCAACTGGAACTGGTTGGAATGTAGAGCACCTTGAACCGGGGATGTCGGTTGAGCCAGTCCTTGACCGCTGGCGTGCCGTGGGTGCCGTAATTGTCCATCACCAGATGCAGCGGCACCTTGCCGGGGAACTCGCGTTTGGTGCGTCGCAGGAATTTCAGAAACTTCTGGTGGCGGTGACGCTGATAGCAGTCGCCGATGACTTTGCCAGCCAACAGATCAAGCGCCGCAAACAAAGTCGTCGTACCGTGTCGGCGTAAGCCGTGGGGTTGAGTAGTCTCGGAGGCGCTGCTGTTTCATGCCGGTACGCTTCGCCCACACAAGTCTCGATGCTGCCGAAGCGACTAAAATCCCTTTGCGCGCCGAAGCGTGCGCACGGCAGGGATGGCGGCTCCATCCGTTTCGGTTCCGCCTGTACAATAGTCAGAAACTCAAGGAGGCAACCATGAGGACGAACATCCGATTCCGCCTTGCCGCGCTGCTACTGGGAGCCGCCGTGCTGGCCGGCGCTTATCGTGTGGGCCGCACGGAGACGGCGATGGCGGAAACCGCCGCCCGCTTCATCGAATCGCTGACCGACGAGCAGAAAAAGACGACGGTCTTCGACTTCCAACACAAAGACCGGACCGTGTGGCACTACTTTCCCGAACGCGGCTTCAAGCAGGAGTATGGCTACGAGCGGCCAGGGATCATGTTCAAGCACATGGACCCCAAACAGCGCCTGTACGCACAAGCGCTGCTGGCGAGCGGCCTGAGCCAGGCGGGATACATCAAGGCGATGAATGTCATTTCGATGGAAGACGTGGTCCGGATCATGGAGGCGGATACCACCGGTCACCGCGATGCGGAGCGCTATCACATGACTGTTTTCGGCAAGCCGTCCGATAGCGGAACGTGGGCCTGGAGGGTGGAAGGCCATCACTTCGTGCTGACCTTCACGTTTCAGAACGGAAAGCTGATCTCGTCGAGCCCGACGTTCTACGGAGCGAATCCGCACGAAGTTCCCTACGGACCGCATCGGGGCATGAGGGCGTTGGCGAAAGAAGAGGACCTGGCGCGGGCCCTGATGAACTCGTTGACCGAAACACAGCGCAAGCAGGCTCTCTTTTCGGCGGAGGCGCCTTACGACATCCTCACGATGGCGACGGTGCGGGCCAAACTGGACGGGAAGCCGCAGGGCATCGCCGCGTCGAGCCTCAACGAGAAGCAGCACGGAATCCTGATGCAACTGGTAGCGGAATACGCGAATAACCTGACGCCGGAAGCGGCCGAGGCACGAATGAAGACGGCTCGCGCGACGCCTCGGGCGCAGATGTTCTTCGGCTGGGCCGGCCGGGTGGACCGGGATCCCCCGCCGGCCGTCGAGATCGGCAAGGTGACGACCGGAAACCGCCACCCGCAAGGCAACTACTATCGCATCCAGACGCCGTTATTCCTGATCGAATACGACAATACGCAGAACCAAAGCAATCACAGCCACTCGGTATGGCGCGATTTCCGGAATGATTTCGGACTCGACGTTCTGGCCCTGCACCGCCGCATGTTCCCGCACGACGCGGACTGACCGGGGGCAGGGCGGATGGAGACAGGATCGACGGCTGCAAGGAATCATGTCGTGATCGAGACCACGACGATGCGGTAGATGCGAACTTCGGGGACGATGAACTCGACGGCGTTCGGCCGAATCTGATACTTCAACTCCTCGATGGTTCCGGTATCGGGATCGGCAAGTCGAACGCCGGTCACGCGGCCCCGGGCCACCGGAAGGCGAACGCGAATCTCCTTCGCACCCGTGGCTCGATTTCGCGCGCAGCCCCACCTGGCTCGAAGCCGCCTTTCTGGAGTTTGGCCTTCATCGGGATAGGGCAGTCGTAGTTCACAAGATGGGCCGAAAGGGTTTGCCCGTCTTTCTCGGCGCGACTCCACAGGTGAATGCGCAGGGCTTCGTCTCCGGACGCGGGCAGAGGCGAAAGAGTTCGTTTCAGCGACTGCTCGAGCACGGTGAGCAAGCCAGCGGAGGGCTTGCGCGCAGGCGCGCCGTGCTCACCGCGCAGGCCGGCATCGGCCAGGGCGCTGATGTCGCTCAACTCATTGGCCTGATCTTCGGTGAGCAGATACAGGGCGAAGGACGGGTACGGAATGAGGTCGTCCAGGGACTGGCGGCGAACGGCATTGCCGCGCAAAACAGGTTGAGTTCGCGGGATGCCCGCATCATCGAATCGACCGGAATCGCCGATATCGAGCCAGAGACCTCCGGCCGAGGCAAAGTTCTGGAGAGCCCGCACGCAACCGTCTGAAAGGTACGACGCGGCCGGAGTGATCGCTGCCTGGTAGCGCGGAAGCCGGCCTTCGGCGGCCTGTTTCGGGGTAACAATGTCGAACTGAACATGTTTGCGGGACAGGTACTCGGATAGACGATACAAATCCTGCAGGTGTGTTCGATTGCCCCAGTAGAGTTGCTCGTAGTCGAACAGCACCGCCACGTCGGAAAGAGGCGTGTAGCCTTCAAACAAGCCGGGGTTCTTCTGAAAGAACGCGCGGTATTTGCGTCGGGACTCGGGCGAGCGGTAGTAGCCCTGGATCAGCGCGCCGCCTCCGCCCGCGCCGGCTTCCGCCATGGCCAACTCGATGCCGGCCGTTTCCTGCGCGAGGTAGAGCAGCATTCCGGCACGCACCCCGACTGCGAAGGACAGCTTGTATTGCAGGATATTGTCGATGTAATAGGGGCCACGCAGGTGGCCGGCGCGCTGCATCTCTTCGAACAGGATCATTGCCGATTCGGGCGCCCACGCACCGGGATCCATGCCCTGTGTCGCGCGCTTGATCACGCCGTCGGCGTGGGCGAAGGGGCCGAGATTGGGG
>JBJXGR010000310.1:0-34181 GCA_046160045.1 Bryobacteraceae bacterium | reverse complement strand
GCGAACCCTCGCCCGCCTGATGACACAGCGCCGCCGCCTCGGGATCGACCACCGGCACCAGCGACGGCTGGCCGACGTTGGCTTCGATCAGGGCGCGCAGCACGGCCGCGCCGTCGCCGGCCGCGCCTCCGCCCACACAGTCCGAAGTCTCGAGCAACAGCACGGTCCCCGGAATCCGTAGCCCCTCCGCGATGGCCTCCCGGGGCGTCCGGATTTCGGGCTCGAGATCGAAACGGCGCGACCAGTAGCGCTCGGCGAGGCCGGTGGCCAACCGCTCGGCCTTCCCCGCGTCGTTGTCCGTGATCACCAGCCCGCCGCTGCCCATGTCCGGCAGATCCAGGTGAGGCTGCACCAGGAACATGCTCGTCGAAATGACGCCGTCGCGCCCTTCCAGCGCCTTGGCCTCCCGCATCAGGTCAGCGAACGGGCCCTCCTCGGTGCTGCCGGAAAAGCCGCTGGCGATCACCGGCACGCGGGCCATCACCATCGTGGGCCGCACCCGTCCCTCCAGCGTGTCCATCAGGATCCGCGCTCCGCGAATGCCGGTCGTGAACGTGTCGCGGTGCGGATAGGTTTCCCAGGCCACCAACGCATTCGCGTTCTCCACCATTTGCGCCGTCACGTGGGCGTGGCAGTCTAGTGTGACGACCACCGGCACGGCAGGTCCTACGGTTTGGCGGACCGCCGCGATCAAATCGCCGTCCAGGTCGCCGAGTTCTTCGACGGCCGCACCGCCGTGCTGCAACAGCAGAACACCGTCTACCGGCAGCGATACGAGCAATCGTTCCAGCAGATCGGCCTTCAGTCCTTCGTAGCATCCCAGGGTAACCACGCCGCCCGGCACAGCACTCGAAAAGATCGTCGGCAGAATCGTCGCGCCGCGCTCGCGCAAATGGCTCAGCGCTCCTCCCAGCACTCCGCCGGTGGATGTCAGCACCGCGTCCGCGCGCCGCAGTTCCGTTCGCTCGAAACAGCTGAGGCCGGTCATGGTCCCGACCAGGTGATTCGATTCCGTGAAGATCCCGCCGATCGCGACTTTCATGAGTGGATTCCTCGAAGCATTCTATCCTGGCGGCGCCGCCACGCGTTGCCCTTCAGCCTCTCCGTCTGATAGGGTGCCTTCATACCTGGGTGAGCCGGAGAAGGTACGAGAAAGAGGAGAGCAGCATGACGATCAGTCGAGTCATCCAAGTGGCCACGGCGGTGGCGCTGGCATACGGTAGCATTCCGCTGTCAATGGAAGGGCAGACCGTCCGGATCTTCAACACCGTCAAACAGAAGCTGGCGGCGGGCAAACAGGTGGTCGGCGGCTCCGTGTCCATCCCGGATCCGGACACCTATTGCGCGATGGCCAATGCCGGCTTCGATTTCCTCTGGATTGAGATGCAGCACAGCCCGATGACCTACCAGGATGTCGCGCACATGATCAGGGCCTGCAAGGGAGCGCCGGCGATCCCCTTCATCCGGGTTCCGGATGCCACCGAAGGCGACATTCAGAAGGCCACCGACATCGGGGCTCTGGGCATTATTCTGCCGATGGTGGAAAGTCTGGACAAGGTGAGAAATGCGGTCAAGTTCGCCAAATACCCGCCGGCCGGTGCGCGAAGCCAGGGCGGCGGCCAATACGGCGCGATGTGGGGTTCGGACTACCGGCAGATGGCCAACGACAACATCATGATCGTAGCGATGATCGAATCGCCGGCCGGAGTCGAGATCGCGGACGAGATGGCGGCGATTCCGGGCGTCGATGTGATCTTCGCGGCCAGCACGGATCTGAGCAGTTTCTCCGGCTACAAGCAGGGGCAGCCTCAATACGAAGCCCTGGTGACGAAGATCCACGATGCCACGTTGAAGGCGGGGAAGGTGCTGGCGGGGCCTCTGGCGTGGCGCCAGCGCCCGGGATACCTGTTCTTCCAGGGCCCGGGCGAGACGCCCCTGATTCGATCGGGCGCTCAGCTCGAGTTGGGCGGCCGATCGGTCGAAGGGCGAAAGGGCGTCGCTGCGACCGAAGGATCGGAGCGCTGAACGAGTGCGGCCGAGCGTGTAAGAAAATCAAGCTGTCCGCTATCGTCAGGCTTCAGATGATCTGGGCACCACGCCGCCACCGCTCCTTTACAGTCGCGGCTCAGATACAGTCGCGGCTCAGATACAGTCGCGCATCAGAAGCCGGCAGCTACTTCTTCGGCGGGCTGATCATGATGTGCGCGCCCGCCTTGCCCGGGTACATCAGCCACGGCTCCGGTCCGGACTTCGTCGTCAGCCCGGTCGATTCCGGCGTCGCATAGGGCGTATAGACCACCCAGCGCAGGTAGGACTCGATCACCTGACCTGTGGCCGCGTCGAAGCCTTTGCCCGTCATGACGTAAAGCATGCGGGGTTGGCGCGGCATGGTCAGTTTCCCCTCGTCCACTTCCTTCCATCGGGTCTCGTGGCGGGCATTGCCTTTCACCCCCTGCGCGGCCAGTTCCCGTCCCCGGGCCATGAACGGCTCCAGGTCTTTGTGGTAGCAGGCGACGCTGAATCCTTTCTCCGCCGGGTCGTCGGCAAGGCAGACCAGGTCGTTTGTCCCGGGGCGCAAGGTCACCACTTTGCCCTCGGCAGTGTAGCCCAGGACCGTGACTTGGGCCCGGCGCTCCTTAGGCGCGGCTTGGATGGCGGAGGCGATCTGCTCTTCCGGAGGAGCGACGGTCTCCGCGGCAAGGCCGGCGGACATCAGCGCGGCCATGAGCAGGCTTGCGGCAGTTCGGAGGGTATTCATACGGATTGGGGTATCATACGACGTCTGATACCCCGGCGGCCACAGCATGCCGTCTGATGAGAAGATTTCAGGAGGAGGCCGGCAGTGGAAGAATACGTCTTCGAAAACGTCGTCACCTCGGCGGAAACGCTCGCGGAGTTGCTCGGCCGGCCGAGTGAACTCGCCGTGCGCAAGGAAAAGCAGGCCCTCGATGCGCACATGCGGGCCTTTATTGAGGCCTCGCCCATCGCATTGGTCGGCACAGCCTCCCGCGACGGCCGCTGCGATGTCTCACCGCGCGGCGACGCTCCTGGGTTCGTCAAGATACTGGACGACAGGACTCTCGCCATCCCTGACCGCCCTGGCAACAAGCGCTTCGACACCATGCGCAACATCCTCGACACGGGGCACCTTGGCGCGCTCTTTCTGATACCGGGCCGCACGGACGGTCTGCGCGTCAATGGCCGCGGGCGTATCGTTCGCGACGACGGCGTTCTGGCTATGCTCGAGGCGCAGGGCAAGCGCCCCGTGCTGGCGATTGCGCTGACGGTGGAAGAATGCTTCCTGCACTGCTCGAAGGCCCTGATGCGGTCGAAACTGTGGGAAGGCACGCCGGCGCCCCCCATCGCTTCCTTCGCCGAGATGATCCACGACCAGACTCGCCTGGAAGGGATGACGCTCGAAGCCATGGAGCGGCGGTTGGCCGAAGCCCACAAGACCCTCTACTGACGAGACCCCGCGACTCCGCCGGGGGCATCGCCTATGATGAAAGCGCCATGGGCCGCCGCGGTTTTTCCGACTACGCAGTTCCACCCGTGTCCAGACGCGCCTTCCTCATCTCTTCCGCGATCGCGTCCCGCGCGCGCGCGAACGACCGCGCGCCGGCATTCGCCGTCCAGGTCTACGTCTGGACCCAGCACTACGAACGGCTGAACGATAAGGCCAGCCGGCATTACGGGGACATCCTGGCCGCTTGCGCCTCGGCGGGATACCGGCACGTCGAACTGTTGTCCGATTGGTTCACGCTCGAGTCCGCCGAACGAACCATGGACCTGCTCCGGCAAAACAAGCTGACCAGCCCCATCGTTTACAACGGCGGGCCGATGCATAACGGCGACGGAGCACAATCGACCATTGCCGCGACCCTCGCGCTGGCCCGGCGGATCCGGAGCGTCAACCCATCCCTGGTCGCGATCAGCTTTAATGCCAGCGCTCTTCCCCGGAGGGAGCGCAAGTCGGACGCGGAACTGGAAATCCAGGCCCAGGCGATCAACAGGCTGGGCGACGAGTTGGCAAAAGAGAAGGTCCGTCTCTTCGTCCACCAGCATGACCCCGAGATGAGGGAAAACGCCCGAGAGTGGCGGTACATGCTCGCCCATACCAACCCCAAGACGGTGGAGGTGTGTCTCGATACGCACTGGGTGTTTCGCGGAGGCCAGGATGTCATGACGCATCTGAAAGAAGCAGGGCCTCGCCTCGCTTCTCTCCATTTGCGCAACTCGCGGGATAAGATCTGGCTCGATGAGTTCGCGGCGGGCGACATCGACTACGGCGAGGTGGCGCGCTTCCTGAAGTCCATCCGCTATCGCGGCTATCTGGTGGTGGAACTGGCGTGGGACCGCGAAACCCGGATCACCCGCCCGCTCGATGTCAATCTCAAGCGCAGCCTGGAGTACGCCAGGAAAGTGTTCGGCTGAGAATCTCCGAACCGACGGACTCCGCCACCACATCTTCACGGTCGCGGCGCTGAAGTTTCCCAATGCAGGTGTCCGCTCCCTGCCGGTCGCGGGTCAGAAGGTAATGGCGGGCGCCCTCCTAACAGGCGCCAGCCAGTAACTGTTCGCGAATCCGTTCAGGCTTTCTTGGCGAGAAGATCGCGAATCTGCGCCAGATACTGTTCTGACGGCGTGGGACCGGGTGGTGGAGGCGGGGGAGGCGCGGGCATCAGACGGTTCAACTGCTTCACGAGAATGAAAATTGCAAACGCCACGATAAGAAAATTCACAATCGCGTTGACGAAATTTCCATACGCCAGCGTCGCGGCTCCTGCTTTCTTGGCTTCCGCCAAGGTGGCGTAGGTTTTTCCGTCGAGCGCCATGAACAGATTCGTGAAGTCAATCTTCCCGGTGAAAATGCTCAGCACCGGCATGATCAGATCGTCCGTGAGGGACGATACGATCTTGCCGAACGCGCCGCCGATAATCACGCCGACAGCGAGATCCATCACATTGCCTCGTTTGATGAACTCTTTGAACTCACCGAACATATTCTGCTTTTCTCCTTTTGTATGAACGATAGGGAACCCGGGCTCGCGGTTGCTTGGACGCCCTGGGGTTGCAGCGTTTATACCACGAACGCCGCTCGACGCCAAGCCACGTCGCCCGGCGACAGTCTGGGTGCGAACAACGTTATCGCCCGATGCCCGCTCGCCAGTAACCGCGTTTTCATGAGCCGAGGACGTGCGCAGTGTTTCCGCCCGAAGATCCGCCTTCCTCCCCTGCTGTATGCTACGGACTGTGAGACCCTGGCTGCTCTTGTTCCTCGCAATAAACCTGGCCGCGCAACCTCGCTACGACCTGCTGCTGAAGGGCGGTCACGTCATCGACCCGAGGAACGGGATCAGCGCAATGCGCGATGTGGGCATCTCGGCGGGCAGAATCGCCGCCGTCGCAGCGAATCTCCCGGCCGGGAACGCGCGGAGGGTGGTCAACGCCGCCGGCCTCTATGTGACGCCCGGTCTGGTGGACATCCACGTACACGTTTTCGCGTCATCGATGGCGCCGCAGTATACCGGCGAGTCCTGCGTGCGCCCCGACGGCTTCACGTTTCGCAGCGGCGTGACCACGGTAGTGGACGCTGGAAGCACGGGGTGGCGGGGGTTTGCGGAGTTCCGCGACCATGTCATCCAGCGGTCGAAAACGCGCGTGCTGTCGATGCTCAACATTGTCGGCTCCGGGATGGGCGGCCGGATGACGGTGGAACAGGACGTCTCCGACATGGAGCCGATTCCCACCGCCGAGACCGCCAAGCGCAACAAGGATGTCGTGGTCGGCATCAAGATCGCGCACTTCAATGGGCCGGAATGGGTAGCGGTCGAGCGCGCGGTGGAAGCCGGCAAGCTGGCCGGCATTCCCGTGATGGTCGACTTCGCCACATTCCGCAAGGAGCGCCCGTTTCAGGATCTGGTGCTGAAGAAACTGCGTGCCGGAGACATCTACACGCACGCCTATCTAAGCGCGGTGCCAATGCTCGACGAGCAGGGCCACTTGTTGCCCTACCTGTTTGAGGCGCGCAAGCGGGGCGTGATTTTCGATGTCGGTCACGGCGGTGGCAGTTTCTCCTGGTGTCAGGCGGTTCCGGCGGTAAAGCAGGGATTTGTCCCCGATTCCATATCCACCGATCTGCATGTCGACAGCATGAACGCGGGCATGAAAGACATGACAAACGTGATGTCGAAGTTCCTCAGCCTGGGGATGACGCTCGATGACGTGATTCTGCGCTCCACATGGAACCCGGCGCGCGAGATCCGGCGCGAGGAATTCGGCCACCTGACGCCAGGCGCCGTGGCGGACATTGCGGTACTTCGCGTGGAGCAAGGCGATTTCGGGTTTCTCGACGCGCGCGGCTCGCGCTTTCGAGGAACTCGAAAACTGGTAGCCGAACTCACGATCAAAGACGGCAGCGTGATGTGGGACCTGAACGGCATCGCGGCGCAGGATTGGGACAAGCCACGTCAGTAGCCGAACCCACCGCCCTCCGACGCCCGGCCCTGTCCGAGGCCTGATCCGCGTCTGGTGAAACGCAGGCCGGCGCGGCACTCTGCTCCAGTGTGGCATGCGTTCAGCATGCACTGGGCCCATTCCAGTTCCATGCGAAGACGGGTGACCCGCCCACTACCGGCCCGTGGGAATCACCGGGAGGTGAATGTGGGACGCGCGAATGCTGTCGTGATAGACCGTCTGATGAGCGACCCGGGTTTCCGCGTCCAAGCCATGCGGTTTGCCGGTGTTCGGATTCCGGTCATAGTGCGGGAAGTCGCTCGAGGAAATGTCGACCCGGATCCGGTGGCCTTTCTTGAAAACCAGGCTGGTCGGCTGCATTTCAATGGTCAGCGCGTACACTTTTCCCGGTTCCATCAGGGACGGCGACTCGCGAGAATCCCGGTAGCGAGCCCGGATGATGCCTTCGGAGAAGTTCAGCGCGCGGCCATCCGGATAAACGTCCACCAGGCGGGCGGTGAAATCCGTGTCTGGGGCGGAAGAAGAAATATGGAGTTGTACACTCAGCGGGCCGGTGACTTCCAGGTCCTCGTCCAGGACGGCCGAAGTGTACACCAGGACGTCATCGCGCCGCTCGTTTGGCCTTTGATCGAACGGTCCGGAGAGATCGTTGGCTACGCCGATGCCGGGGATCGAGTAGGAGAAGTTGCCGCCGCGCTCCCAAACCGGGTTCTCCGGGTTGTAGACAAAGCGGTCCGGAATCTCACTGGTGGGGGCGGAAGCACTCAAGGAGCCGTCCCCACCGAGGGAGTTGGCTTTCCCGTTGCTATGAAGGTAGTACTTCGTGAAACGGGTTCGGGCCAAGGGCCATTCGTGTTCGTTCCGCCAGACATTGGCTCCCATCACGAAGATCCGGATCGGAGGTTCGTTCATGATGCCGTTGCCGGCGCCCTTCAACCAGTAGTCGAACCAGCGCAGCGACAGATCGAGCGGCGCGTTGTGGCCGAGGAGGTTTTCCAGGGTGTCAAGAACCGCTTCGGGTCCGAAGTCCAGCTCACCGGTGCGGCTGGAACGGCTGATCCCGTGCGGCCAGGGGCCGATCAGAATCCGCTGGCTCTTCCGGACCTTCTCGTCCTTCGCTTGGTTCCGAACGCCCGTGAACCCGCGAAATGCCGCCGCCGGATATGCGTCGAACCAGCCTCCCACGTTGTAGATCGGGACGTCGATCCTTGCGAACTTATCTTCCACGCTGATCTTCTTCCAGTAGTCTCCGTACGCCGGATAGCGGATCCAGTCGCGGATGAACGGGTTCTCCATGCCTGTGGCGAGGCGATCCATTTCCACCAGCGGGAGAAACCGCAATAGCTTGCTCCAGTCGTACTGGTCGACCGGCTGTCTGGTCCGGCCGGTCGTGCTGAAGCCCCAGCCATGATTCAAGGCAAGCTGATAGGCGCCATTGACGTATTCGTTGCCCCAGATCCATCCGTCGATCGGTGTGACGGACGGCATCATCGCCGTGAGATTTTCCGTTCCCTCGATGACGCCCAGCCACTGAACCATGCCGAGGTACGACCCGCCCACAGTGCCGATCTTGCCGTTACACCAGGGCTGGCGGGCAATCCACTTGCGCGTGTCGAGCCCGTCGGCGACCTCCTGGTGCCAGGCGTAGAAGGACCCCTCCGAGTCGTACCGGCCGCGGCAATCCTGAGCGACATACACGTATCCGCGCCGGGCGAAGGTCAGGCCTTTCTCGGCCAGAGGCATGTTGTCGTAAGGAGTGCGGACCAGGACGACCGGGAAAGGCCCTGCGCCTTCCGGCGAATAAATGTCCGCCGAGAGCTTGACGCCGTCCCGCATCGGGACTTTGACATCGAGGTCGATCTTGACACCCGGTGTCTTGCTATAGCTTCCTCGGGAGGTGGAGTCCGCCGGCCACAACGGACTCGCGGCCAGCGAGATTAGAAGAATTTGAATCGCTCTCACCATGATCACCGTTCAACACACCCAATCCGAGGCCTGACCGCCAGGGAGGGCTTACTGCCATAAACAAAACGGATAGCCGGTTTTGAGAGCCTGTCAACAGCCACCGCTCCCGTCAAACGCCACCGCTCCCTTACGGTCGCGGCTCAGAAGGTCGCGGCTCTGAAGGCGTCGTCGCTAGAACCTGTACCTCAGCGCGAACTGCAGCTCCCGCGCTTCGCCCGCCGAAAAAATCTTGCCGAAGTTCGCCGTCCCGAACTGCCCGTTCGGCAAATCGAAGTTCGGGTGATTGAACAGATTGAATACCTCAAAACGGAACTGAAGCTTCTGTGTCTCGGACAACGAGAAGGTCTTGAAGAGCGAACAATCGAAGTTGTTGATGCCCGGCCCGGTGATGATGTTCTTACCGGCATTGCCCCACGCCAGGGCCCTGGGCGCGGCGAAGGCATCCGTCCGGAAGAACTGTTCCACCTTCTTCGGCGCTCCTTTGTCCGGATCGCCGATCCGGTCGGGGCGGTTGTCGCCTCCGGCGCCTCCCGTGTTCGCGCTGTCCACGGCCAGGCTGGTATCGACGGGCGTCCCGGTTTGCAGGATCGTGATCCCGTTGATCTGCCATCCCCCGACAATCCCTCCCACGATTCCGCTGCCGTTCGAGAGGAACCGCTTACCCTTGCCAAAGGGGAACTCATAGTTGTAGCTGAGGGTGAACCGGTTTCGCGCGTCATAGAGGCTGCGCCCTTTCTCCGCGGCCGGGTTGCTGGTGTCGCGCCGGATGGTCTCGGTGGACTCTCCGAAACTGCCCATCCCACCGACATTGAGGTTCTTCGCCAAGGTCCAGGACGCTCGGAAGGACAGGTTCGAGGTTACGCGGCGCTCTGCGGTCACCTTCAGCGAGTGATAGGTGGAATTGCCGAACGGCGCCATGAGATTGACCGATGTAAAGGCCGGATAGGGCCTCCGCGAAACGATCGAGCCGGTGCCGGGAGCCGGGCGGTCGATGTCCCTCACCCCCAGCAGATGACTGCCTTTGTTGCCCAGGTAGCCGACCTCGATGACCCAGTTGGCGACAATCTCGCGCTGGACGTTGAAACTCCACTGTTGGTTGTAGGGCGAAGTCCATTTCGTTTGCCAGGCCCACGCGCTGAAGCTCTCGCTGGCCAGCGCAAGAGGAAACCCATTGGCCAGCGTGAGGTTGGGCGTGATGGCATCGGCGTTAAAGGTGTAGCTGCGGGTCTCCTGGGACGGATTGCCCGAAACCACGAGCGAGTAGCCCTGCCCGAAGCTGTGGAAGATGCCATAGCCGCCGCGCAGCACGGTCTTGTTATTGCCGAAGGGGCGATAGGCGAATCCGAGGCGGGGTCCGAAGTCGAGCTTGTCAGGCTCGTAAGAAGCTGCGGGATACCCGCGCTTCTGGATTTCCGCGGTGGAGACCACCTGGCCGGTCGCGAAGTCGAAGAACGTCAACCGGTCGTTGACCTCGTACCACGGACCGTAGTATTCGTACCGCAGCCCCAGGTTCAGAGTGAGCTTGGGGCTGACTCGCCAGTCGTCTTTGAAGTAGCCGGCAAACTCGTTATGGCGCGCGTTGCGAAAGCCGTCGCCGGTGCCGCCCTGCGTCTGGGTGGGGTAGCCGAGAAGGAAGTCCGCCATGGCTGAACCCGTGCTGGCCACGCCGGGCAGCGCCGTATAGCGCGCGGTGAAGGTGAAGATTCCGCGCGGATTCGGCTGCACCCCCCCGTTGTTCTGAATGCGGCGGATGTTCACGCCGGCGCCCATCGCGTGGTTCCCTCGCACGATCGTGAAGTTGTCCACAAGCTGGTAGACGTTGTCCGACCGGTCGTTGGGCGAGTTGGTGATGCCCGCGGTGCGGTTGAATCCGGCGATGCTGATGGTGGGGTTACCGCCGAAGCGGGAATCGAGCCGCCGGAGGCCGAGTTCTCCGGGGACGTCACGCGCTTCGTCAAAATCCCTCAGAAACTGCGTGAACCGGTTGTAGCCGATCTTGAACTCATTCAGGGTGTTGGGCGAGAGAATGCGCGTGTAGTTGATGACGGCATTTCGCGCGGGCTGATTCCAGACGTCGGCGAAGTTGGGGAGCTGCGAGAAGGTCAGCGGCAGCACACGCCTCGGCTGAACGTAGGAGAAGCGGCCGTAGACCGTATCCTTCGCGCTCACGTGATGATCGACACGAATCAGGAACTGGTCTTCGTTGGTCCTCTGGGTGGGCGAGGCGCTGAGGTTGGCCGAGACGCCGGCGGCCCCGGGCAGCGGGAACATACGGTCTAATACCGTCCTGGCGATCGGGTCGACACGGTCCGAGGGAATGCGGTTGCCGGCGAACGGATCGCGAAGCGTGCGGCCGGCCACCTGCGGATCGGGACGTGTGGTGCGCGGGTCAGAGATCGGCGCACTCGAGGGAAATAGGCCGCCTCTCTGATCCACTGGAGGCACGCTGAACAGGCGGGTGATGCTCTTGCGGATCCGCGTTCCCTCGTAGCTGCCGAAGAAGAACGTACGGTCGCGGCGGATGGGGCCGCCGATGGTCGCGCCAAACTGGTTCTGCTTGAACTCGGGAATCGGCGAAAGGCCTTGCGCCCGTCTCACCTCCCGGCTTGGATCGAAGTAGTTGCGCGCGTCGAAGTAGTCGTTCCGCAGAAACTCCCAGGCGCTGCCATGCAGTTGGTTGGTGCCGGACTTCGTCACGAGGTTGATCTGCGCGCCGCCCCCGTGTCCGAACTCGGCGCTGTACTGGCTGGCCTGCTGCTTGAACTCCTGGATGGCGTCGATGGTCACCTTCATGGTGGGGTGCGTCACGGTGACTTCCTGGGACATGACGCCGTCCACCAGGTACTGGTTCGAATCACTGGACGAGCCGTTGAAGGAGAAGTTGGCTCCGCCCACCGGCGCCCAGATCGAAGTGCGCCAACCGGACCGCTGCGCCGTGCCCGAATCGAGCAGGTTCAAGTGGTAGTAGACCCGGCCGTTGAGCGGCATCTCGGTCACGCGTTTGTTGTCGACAACCATGCCAATGTCGGCGCTATCGGTCTTGAGGAGCGGCGCCTGGGTGGTGACTTCCACGGTTTCCACGATCTGGCCAACGGTCAGCGAAACATCGACGCGCGACTTCTGGTCCACGGCGGCAATGACGCCCGAGACCACGGCTTTCTTGAAGCCGGTCCGTTCCACCGTCACCTCGTAATCGCCGACGGGGAGTTGCGGAACGAAGTAGCCACCGGAGTCGTCGGACGTCACGGTGCGAGTCAACCCCGTGTCCACGTGTCGCACGGTGATGTTGGCATTCGCGACTGACGCGCCGCTCGAGTCCGTAATGCTCCCCAGGATGGTTGCGGTTGTGGTCTGAGCGGGTACCCGAATGGGCGCTACGCTCAGCCCAAAGACGAACAGAATGAAGCCCCATCGAGTCATCGGCGGCCCCTCCGTCGGTTGGGATTGGAATGTAGTGTTTCGCGATTGAGCGGTTTTGTCAAGAGTGATCTACCGACAGAGTGATCTACCGGCAATGGCCGCTTTTTTTCGAGGGACGCCGATTTGTCAACGTGGGTGCCGTGAGATAAGCTTTTCCTACCGAGTTCGGAGTGTGCATGCGCCCAAGTATCCCCTCGCGGCTTCCGCGGCGTTCCCGTTCAGGGCGCGCGCTGTGACCGATCCGGAACCCGCGCCTCGCCTGGCGGGCCCCCGTCTGGACCGGTTGCCGGTCTGCCGGTTTCACTGGCGGCTGCTGGGACTGATCGGCGCTGGGCTCTTTGTCGACGCGCTCGACCTCTATATTCAAGGGGCGGTGCTGGCCGAATTGGTGCGCACCGGCGAATCCACCGCGTCCGGGAATGCCACCTTTCTCTCGATGACCTTCGCCGGGCTGACGTTGGGCAGCTTGAGCGGAGGCTGGCTGGCCGACCGCTTTGGACGCCGGCGGCTCTACCAACTGAATCTCCTCGTGTTCGGACTGGCGACCCTGGCCGCTGCCTTCGCGCCGGACTTCGGCGCCCTGCTCGCCTGCCGTTTCGTGGCCGGCCTGGGACTCGGCGCGGAGGTGATCACCGCCTACGGAACCTTGACGGAGTTCGTGCCCGCGCGCGAGCGCGGCGTGTGGCAGGGCCGTCTGTCCGCGCTGTCGAACCTCGGCCTTCCGGTCTCGGCGTTGATGGCATGGGTCCTCATCCCTCGATTTGGCTGGCGTTCGCTGTTCGCGGTCGTCGGGGTCTTGTCGTTTGTCGTCTGGTTCACCCGCAAGTACATGCCGGAGTCCCCGCGCTGGTACGAGAGCCGGAACCGCCATGTGGAGGCCGAGGCCACCCTCCGCGACATCGAGTCGGAAGTCGAGCGGCTGACCGGATCCAGGCTCGACCCGGTAACCGCAGGCGCAGTGGCTCCCGAAGCGGGGTTCCCGGCGCGCGCGCTGTTTCGCGGCCCGATGGCGCGGCGCATGACCCTGGCCATCACCCTGATGGTCGCGATGAACTTCACGCTGTACGCCTTCACGGGCTGGTTCCCGACGATCCTGGTACAAAAGGGCGTCCCCATCGCGCGAACGCTGCTGATCACGACGCTGGTGCAACTCGGATCGCTGCCGGGCGCCTTCCTGGGCGCTTGGGTGATGGATCGATTCGGCCGGAAAACCGCTTTGATCGCGATCAGCACCCTGGGGGCGGTCGTCAGTGCGACCTATTCGTCGATCGACCAGCCGGCTGCCCTGGTGGCCATCGGCTTCCTGCTGGTGGCTTTGATCTACTGCCTGTTGGCAATCACGTACGGCGCCTATGTGCCTGAGATCTTCCCGACAACAGTCCGGCTGACCGGCTTCGGTTTCAGCAACGCCGCTGGCCGCCTCTCGAACGTGATCGCGCCCTACGGGGTGGCGTTACTGCTCAGGGCCTATGGCGCCGGAGCTGTCTATGTGGCCATCGCCGGTGCGCTGGTTGTTCAGGCGATGGCTGTCGCTTGGATGGGCGAAGAAACGCGGCGGCGGTCGCTCGAAGACATTGCCCGGACCCCGTCTTCCGGCTGAACCGCGCGGCTTTCAGACGACCGGTCCGCAACACAAGGATTCTCGAGGAGCCCACGGCTTAGAACATGTGCGGAAATCGGGGCCAGAGCAAGCCCTCCCTTGCGGTCGGGCCTCTGATGGTGCGGGCCATCGGGAGTAGTGGAGGGTGTCGGCAACCCCACGGCTTGCGCCGTGGGCTCCCAGCCGACGTCCACGATCTCCGGCCACAGTTCCCCGAGGGAACGCATAGCCGGTTCTGGCGGACTGCCAGGCGCTACATGGCCAGCGTCCCAAACAAATTCCTGCTATTTTGTCAAGATGGCGGCAAGTGTCTGGAAAGGGCATCTGACATTCGGTCTGGTCTCGCTGCCGGTGCGGTTGCACAGCGCCGCCCGGGCGCAGACCATCAGTTTCAACCTGCTGCACAAGGACGATCACTCGCGCATCAAGCAGATCACCTTTTGCCAGGCGGAGGACAAGCCGGTCCCGCGCAGCGAACTCGTCAAGGGCTACGAGTACGAAAAAGACCGCTACGTGGTGATCGAGGACGAGGACATCAAGAAGGTCGCTCCGAAAACTTCCAAAGTAATCGAGATCCTGGAGTTCGTGCCGGTCGACCAGGTGGACCCCATCTACCTGGAAAGTTCCTACTACATGGCGCCCGAAGACGGCGGCGAGAAGCCGTACGCGTTGTTGTTCGAGGCACTGCGCGAAACCAAGTACGTCGGGGTCGCCAAGATCGCCATGCACAATCGCGAGCACATCGTGATTCTGCGTCCGGGCGGCCGCGGCATCCAGTTGCACACCATGTACTTCGAGGACGAGATCCGGAAGGTGGACGAGTTCCGCACCGACCAGGGGATGGTGAAGGAGAAGGAACTGGCCCTGGCCAAAATGCTGGTCGAGTCGCTGGCGTCGAACTTCGAGCCGGAGAAATACCAGGACACTTACCGGGAGAACCTGAGGTCGCTGATCCAGACCAAACTGGACGGGCGGAAGGTGGTGGAGATCGCGCCTCCACCGGTGGCGCCGGTGATCGACATCATGGAAGCGCTGAAGCGAAGCCTCGAAATCAAGAAGAAGCCTGTGGCCGTGGCGGCCGAACCCGTGGCGGAGATAGGGTCGGCCGAGATGGCCGAAGGGGACTCGAAGGCCAAGCGGCGCAAACGCTCATCCGCGTAGGCCCGGCGACTTCTACCACCATCCCCGCCGTTTCTTCTTCTTGATGCTTTGGTGGATCACGGTGCGCCCGCCCTGCTCGAAAACCTGCACCCCGACGAGACGCCTGGGCTTTTCCGCGGCAATCACCGCCATCAGCCCCAGGCCGCTCGACTGATTCACCTTCCAACCCGCCTGTGCGAACTCGCTCGTATACCACTTGACGACACGGTCAGGAGAATCGCGGGTGGCGAGATAGAGTTCGTAGACGTCGGCGTCGGAGGTGCCCACCGTCTTGAAGACGGTGGCATTGCTGTACGACGGGACATACGGGTTTTCTTCCACCTGCGGGCTTTCGAAACAGGCGGTCGTGAAGAGGAGCAGGGGGAGCAGCAGAAGGAAGCGCATGAGCTAGAGAACGCGAACAAACTCGCCGATGACACGAAACGTCTGGGACTCGTCTTCGGCGGTGAACACCATAGGGTCAAAGTCGGGATTCAACGGCTCGAGGCGGATCGCGCGATGGGTCCATTCGTCTTCCGAGGTGGCCACTTTCTCGCTCCTGTATTGCTTCACCGTGAACTCGGCGGACGAATCCGTGACGCCGAGACGCTGAATCAGCAGGCGCTTGCCCTGCCGGCTACCCACGACATTGGCGCGAAAGACGCACAGGCTGCCGTCGGGGATCAGCGGTTCCATCGATCGGCCAACCACGCGGGCGATGAACATATCCGGGGTGATCCGGATGCCTGCGGGCGCTTCCAGCCAGGCTTCGCACTCGGTCTCCATGTCCTCGCCGAACCGGGTTGCAGCGGCGCGTAGCGAGTAGAGCGGAAGATGGGTGACAAAGGGGATCACCTTTGCGGCTCGCGGCGCCCCAGCGACATGTTCGCGGTACAGATCCGAGAGGGTCTGGCCGAAATCGTGCACGGCAACCGTCTCCCGGTCCGACACCCGCAAGGTGTTCGAAGCCGTGTCTTCCAGCCAGGCGAGAAACCGATCGGCGCCCATCTCGTCCACCTTGCGGGTCAGATCGGCTTCCAGGCGTTCCAGGATATCGGCATCCTCGTCGGCCGCGACCCGCGAAAAATCGTCCATCAAACGCATTTCCAGACGAGACTCGATGGGATCGTAGAGGAACACTCCGATATTGCGCGGGTCGTGGCCAGGCAAATCGGCCCGAAGGATCAAGTACTCGGCCTGAATTGCCGCGCTCGCGCTCATGCTTCTCTTATCTTATCGGACCGATCGGCGCCGCGCGCGGAGCAACCGTGAAGGTTTGCGGGAATCAAGATGCCCGTTTTTGTCGAGTTTCAGGGAATCGCCCCGCTACCGCTCCCTCACGGTCGCGGCTCTGAAGCTCGGTTGTGGGGTCCCAATTCACGGCCCTGACGGCCGAAGTGCCTGCTACGGGTTCGCCGGGTAGTAGCCCTTGCGCGCGCGAATCCGCACATTGGGTAGATTGGCGATCCTGACGTCTATGTTCCGGAACACTTTGTTGTTCGGCCGGGCGTTGGGCCCGTAGTCCGGGATGTAGCGGATGATGTACTGGGTCGTGACCTCGCCCGCCACCGCCGCGACGGCATTGACAATCCCCTGCGCGATCTCGGCCGCGTACCCGCCCGTGCCGACTTTGTAGGCGAAGTTGCCCTCGTCGGACGGCGTCGAGAGGTAGCCGGAAACATCCTTATAAAGGTTGTTGAGCGGGTACATGACCCGCCCGCCAGTCTCCCCCGCCAGGCGCTCGAGGGACTTCATGCCATCACTCGAGAATCCGAACGAGACGGTACTCATGGCGTGAATCGTGACCAGCTGGCGCTGTGCGATTTCCAGAACCTCTTCGAGGCTGTGCTTGCTGGCCGTGTCATGTCCGTCGCCAATAATGATGAGGATACGCCGAGGCTCGATCGGCTCGCCCTTCACCAGTTTGCGGTTCGTACAGGCTGTGTAGATGGCGTCGTATAGAGCCGCGCCCCCGCCGGGCTTCATCCTCCGGACCTTTTCCACCAGCTTTTCCGAGTCCGTGGTGGTGTCGACCAACAGCTCGGCATCGTTGGAAAAGGAGATGAGGAACCCGCTGAACCGTTTGTCCCCGGGCAGGAGGTGGAACATGAGTTCGGTGGTCGCTTCCTGAAAGTGTTTCCACTGGATGCGGGTCGAGTTGCTGAGATCGATCAGGAAGCCGATCACCACGGGCTGGCCCCGCTCGCGGGTGAAGAAGCTGATCTTCTGCTCCCTACCCTCGTCGAGGATCCGGAAATCCTGCTGATCCAGGTCGGACACAAAACGCCCCTTGTCGTCGGTGACGGTGACCGGGACGATGACCTCGTTGACCTCCACTTGAATGGGCGCCGGGAGTTGTTCGGGCCCGGCCGGCTTGGCGGCAGCCGGCTGCCGGGCGGAAGGCGGAGCCGCATTCTGCGCGCACAAACAAGCCGCGGCGAAGCTCAAGCTCAACAGGAAGGCCCTCATTGCACTTGCTAGCTATTGTAACCGGGTTTCAGGGGAACTCGTGGTTCTCCGCGACTCAGGGCTCCGGGGCGCAGTGGATTAGGAACCCACGAGAGCCGTCGCTCTAAAGCCGCTGCACGTGGACACTCGTCGCTTGCGCGTAGCGGTCAAAGTCCGGGTCTGTTGTCAGAATCGTCCAGCTCCTTCTTGCCGCAACGGCACAGAGCAACTGGTCAATATCAGATTTTGCGATTCCCTTGCGAAGACAGAGGTTTGTGATCTCGGCGGCCTTTTCATAGTCCTCGACCTCCAGTTTCTCGTCCGGGAAAGAGCGCAAGAGATCGCGCAGGCTCACGAACTGCCCGTGTGAGCGGATACCAGACAACAGCTCCTGCCGGACAGGTCCGACCATCGCCACTCGGCCTTCGTCGATCAGAGACTGCAATCGTCTCACGATCAGGGTTTCGCCCGGAGAGCGTTGGCTATTGGATCTCCGAAGGGCCAGCGACCAGACCGAGGTGTCTACCAGGAACGTCACCGCGGGCTCCGCCGCCGCGCTTTCTTGTAGTCATAATCCGGGAGGTAGTCGATGGTGCCGAATAACTTTACGACCTCGTTCTGCCTGCGGCGGTTGACGAACTCCCGAAGCGCGGCGTTGACAGTCTCCTTCTTCGTCCGCTGGCCGCCAACCTTCAATGCTTCGTTCAGCAATTGATCATCGATCCCGAGGTTTGTTGGCACGCTCACACAATAGCATGTGTAGGCGATTGCCTAACCTGAGTCCCGCTCCGTCAGACCGTACTCTTTCAGCCGGTACTGCAGCGTGCGGAGGCTGATTCCAAGCTGCTTCGCCGTGCGGGCGCGATTGCCGGAATTGCCCTCCAGCGCGTCCTCGATCGCCTTCCGCTCAATGTCTTTGAACAGGACCGGCCTCGCCGGACCGCTCGCGGTAATGGGCAGATCGTCGGCTTCCACAACATCGTCGCAGAGGATTGCCATCCGCTCCATCAGGTTCTCGAGTTCGCGCACGTTGCCCGGCCAGCCGTAGGAGAGCAGGACCCCTTCGGCCTCGGGCGTCAGCGCCAAATCCGGCTTCCGCAATCGTGCGCCGGCCCTCGAGAGGAAAAAACGGGCCAGCCGCGCGATGTCGGCGCCCCGATCGCGCAGCGGAGGCATTGCGATCGGGAACAGGCTCAACCGGTAGTAGAGGTCCTCCCGGAACCTTCCGCCCGCGACCAGTTTCGGCAGATCGTGATTCGTCGCCGCGATAATGCGAACGTCGACGGTCATTTCCCGGGACCCTCCCACCCGCTCGAACTTCCTCTCCTGCAGGACGCGCAGCAGTTTGGCCTGAAGGGAGCCGTCCAACTCGCCGATCTCATCGAGAAACAATGTGCCGCCGTGCGCCCGTTCGAACCGCCCGGCATGTTGTGCCGCCGCGCCGGTGAACGCTCCGCGCTCGTGGCCGAACAACTCGCTTTCAATGAGCGTCGGAGACAGCGCCGCGCAGTTCACCGGGACAAAGACTCTCTGCGCCCGCGGGCTGTGATTGTGGATGCATCGAGCGATCAACTCCTTCCCGGTTCCACTCTCCCCGGTAATCAACACGGTCGCGGGGGTGGGTGCAACCTTGCGGGCCAGTTCGAGAACCCGGACCATTCGAAGATCGGCGGCCACCAGGGAATCGCAGCCGAACCGGCCCTGCTCCTGTTCGCGGATCAGGTCGCGCTCCTGGCGAACCAGGTGGTGTTCCAACACCCGCCGCACGGCGATGCGGAGTTCGTCCGGACTGCTGAGCGGTTTCCCCAGATAGTCGGCGGCGCCCGCCTTCATGGCCTCGACCGCGGAAGCGACGGTTCCGAAGGCCGTAATGACCAGCACCGGAGTGTCCGCGGACTGTTCTCTGAGGGCGCGCACCACATCGATTCCGTCGCCGTCGGGCAGGCGGAGGTCGGTCAGCACGAGGTGAAACTGGCGCTTCTCCAGGTGGGCCTTCGCCTCGGCCACGCTGGCCCCGGTCGAGACCAGGTAGCCCTCCCCCGTGAGAATCGTTTCCAGCAACTTGCGGAACCCGCTGTCGTCGTCGATGATCAGGATGGTTTCCATATCGGTCATGCCGGCTCGAGGATGGCGGCGGGAAAACGAAGCGTCGCCACCGTGCCGCGCGGCGTCGCCGGACTCAACTCAATCTCGCCCCCCAGCGCGCGCACCAGCTTTCGCGTGATCGAGAGCCCAAGTCCGGTTCCCGATGCCTTGGACGTTACGAAAGGTTCAAAGAGGCGGCCCCGCATCTGCTCGGGAATCCCTGCTCCGTCGTCGGCGAGCGAAATCGTCACGCCGGAGGCCGGGTCGAAGTGCGCGCTCAGCCGCACGCTGCCGATGGCGCCGTCAGGAATCGACTCCACCGAGTTCCTCATCAGGTTCAATAACGCCTCCTCCAGCAGTTGCGGGTCCGTCCGCAGCGCCGTGTCCTGGTCGTCCAGGCTGAACTGGACGCGCCCCTCCCTCAGCCACTGGGCCGTGTGGGCGCGCATCGAGTGCGTGATCTCGCTCCAGCGGACTGTCCGCACATGCGGTTGGGGTGCCCGGCCATACCGCAGCAGTTCCGTGACCAGCGTTTCCAGGCGGGCCGTCTGGGACAGGATCGGCTCGACCAGTGGACTCCCCTCTCGCCCCAGTCGCTCGGCGGCGAGTTGGGCGAATCCTTTGATCGTGCCCAGGGGATTCCGGATTTCATGCGCCAGCGCCGCCGACATCTTCCCGATATGAGCGAGGTGCTCCATTTCCAGGTGGCGTTGCTCCAGCCTCGCCAGCCGCCGCATCGTCCAGACCATCGCCAGCGCCAGGACGGTCAGCGCGACCCCGCCCACCATCGACAACGACAGGTTGTGCCGCGCATGAACCAGCAGAAAATCGGCCGACGAGAGGGCAAGGTCGAATCGCGCAATCCGCAGGCGTCCAGCGGAATGGAAGGGGATCCACACGCGAAAGAGGTCCTCGCCGCCATGCTGCGTTAGCTCGGCCAGGTAAAGCCTGCGGCCGGACCAGATCTCCTCAAGGCGTGTATCTTGTTGAACCCGATCGACAATAGCGAAGTCCACCAAGCCGGGTTCCTCCTCGGCCAGCCGGTCGAGGATCTCGCCTTCAGCGCTTTGAGGCGGAAGTGTCTCCAGGCGTCCGGCGAGCGTGGCGGCACGGCTTTGGAGGTAGACCAATCGCTGCTCTTCCAACTCGCGGAACGTGCGCCAGGAGCTAAGCAGCAGGACAACGGGCAGCGCCACGGTGGAAACCGCCAGCGCCATCCGAATCCGCGTTCCAGGGGACACATGAGAGAGGATGCAAACGACCGGCCAAAGTGGCAGAGGCATACTCCGCAGTGCAAGGAGTGCAGCAGTTTGTCCCGAAGGGTGCGCGGTTTGCACGCCCGCTTCCGCCAAACGCCATGATTGCCAACGATCTCATCCTGGCGGCGCACGTGCACCAAGGAAGTGCGGAGATGCTGCCATGAAACAACTTCTGCTCACCGCGATCCTGGCGCTGGCAATGGTCTCGCCGGCTCTTCCCCACTGCAAGGACTGCCCCCACCAGGGAAACTGCCCCAAATGTGAAGACTGCAAGGGATGCGGCCACCACCACGGAAAGAAGAATTGCTGCCAGAAACAGGGCCAACAGGGAGGTGGCAGCGGTTCCCAGCAGACACCTCAACAGGCCCCCAAGAAGTAGATTCGGCTGGCAGTTTGGAGATGAGGAGGATGCCATGGTCCGGCTTCGCCTTGCCTGCCTGGCGATGACTGCCGTCTGGCTCGCGCACGGACAAGGTCCGCCTGCCCGTTGCCGCGCCAGGACCATGCAGATGCGAGGGACGATCGAGAAGATACAGATCGTCCCAGGAGCCGGAATGCCGTCTCTGGAAATCCGCACCGCCGCGGGTCGGGAGAAGGTGATGCTGGGATCCCTGCGTTTTTTGATGGAGCAGGGGTTCGACCCCCACGCCGGGGACGAAGTGGTCGTGGATGGCGTTCGGGACTCCGAGTCGATCCTGGCAGTTCGGATTGAGATTCCGGCCCGAAAGATCAAGCTCCAGTTGCGGGAACCACACACCTGTATGCCGATGTGGCGTCGCATGGGGCACCGGGGTCATCAGTAGCCGAGTGGCAACGGGCGACGTTTTTGGTCGCCCGGTGCAGGCGAGTTCCGTCGCCTCCTGTGGATCCGGTCGGCCTTGTGGATCGAAGATCCGTTTGGTTTGGCGTCTGAGGTGCACCCGAAACTCGTGTGGGGCCGGGACCGGCTTCCCCATGATCTCGATCGGGTTCACACAGATACGCTAAACCCAACCGGGCTAGTCCGCGCAGAGGTCCGAGGACACCGCGCGGGGACCCATCCGGTGCGAACGGATCCCCGCGTTGGGTGATCCGCCTCAGATCGCCTTGTGGAAAAAGCCCCTGGCCGGCGGAAGGTTGCGATGAAGCACTGCCTTATTCTGGCGCTGATCGTCGGCTCGGGCTGGGCCGACACCGCGGCGATCCGGCCGCGCATCCTGGTGGTTACCGGGCTGTCCGATCTTCCTCATCATCACTGGGAGCAGACGACCCCGCCGATCCGCGCGCTCCTCGCCGGGCGCTTCGACGTGCGAGTCAACGAAGAACCGCGCGGGATCGCGGCGGCCTCGCTGGAGGGCTACTCCGCCATCGTCCTGAACTACAACGGGCCGCGCTGGACGGCCGCGGCCGAGCAGGCTGTTGAATCGTTCGTGCGCAATGGCGGAGGATTGGTGGCGTTTCATCAGTCGAGCTACGGCGAATTCTTCGGCATGCAGCTTCGCGGAGGCAAGTGGGTGGACGGTCCTGACCGCGGTTGGTCCGCCTTCGCCGGAATGATCGGCGCCCGCTGGAAGGCGGAAAACCTCGGCCACGCCCGGCGCTGGCCGTTCGTCGTGGAGTGGAAGAACCCGGCTCATCCGGTAGCCCAGGGACTGGCGCCTTCCTTCACGGCGAACGACGAGCTATATCACAAGCTCGATCTCGCTTCGGGCGTGGACGTTTTGGCTGACGCGCTCAGCCCCGCCGATCTCGGCGGCACCGGCAAGCGTGAACCGCTCATCTGGACCAACCGGTACGGGGAGGGCCGTGTCTTCTTTACGACCCTCGGACACGACGCGATGGCCTTCTACCAGCCGGGCATGATCACGGCCTTTGCCCGAGGCGTCGAGTGGGCTGCGACGGGAATGGTAGCCCCCGAACCGCCCCAGAAGGCCGCCCCGGTCCGGTTGCTGGTCGTGACCAGCGGACACGCTTACTCCGTATCGTTCTACGCCATGCTGGACAGCCTGGGTGTGCGGTGGACCCACGCGGCGACGCATGAAGAAGCATTCGCCAAGCCCCTGGAAGACCGCTTTGACGTGGTTCTGCTGCACGACATGCTGGACAGTGCGTCGCCGGCAGCGCGCGAACGGCTGAAAGCCTTTGTCGAGGCCGGTAGAGGCGTGATCTCCCTGCACCACTCGATCGTCGATTACACGGATTGGCCGTGGTGGTACGAGCAGGTGACGGGCGGAAAGTATTTCATCAAGCCTGCGAATGGCCACCCGGCCAGCCGGAATCGGGGCGGCATTGAGTTGATGGTGACGCCGGTGCGCGGAAAGGAGCGTCATCCGGTGCTTCGGGGGGTAGGACCGCTGGTGGTCCAGGAAGAAGTCTATCGCGACATGTATCTGTCGTCGAAGATCAATGTCCTGATGGAGACGGCCCATCCGGAAAACGACCGTCCCGTGGTGTACGTGGGGCCGCACGAGAAGGCGCGGGTGCTCTACGTCCAGCTTGGGCATTCCGAACACACGATGGACCATCCCGGGTTTCGCCGGTTGATGTCGAACGCGGTCCGCTGGACGGCACGCCGCGAGGAGTAAGTGGCGCCGGTCCCCGACCGGCGACTGGAGGTGCTCGAATGAACGATCTAACCCGCCGTGGATTCCTGATGGCGGTTCCCGCCGGAGCCTACGCTGCCGGCAGCGGCACGATCCGTGTTGGCGTGATCGGCTGCGGCGGCCGCGGGGAAGCGGCGGCAGCCAACGCCATGAATGCCGGCAAGGACATCCGCATCGTCGCCATGGGCGATATGCTGCTCGACCGCGTGCACGAGAAGCGCACCGCGCTCAAGCTGAAGTACCCCGATCAAATGCAGGTGACGGACGATCGCTGCTTCCACGGTTTCGACGCGTACCGCAACGTCATCGCCGATGTCGACGCGGTGATCATCGCCAACGCCGCCAAGTTTCATCCTCTGCATCTCAAAACGGCGGTCGAGGCCGGCCGGCACGTGTTCGTCGAGAAACCGCACGCCATCGATCCGGCGGGCATCAAGAGCGTGCGGGCGGCGTGCGAATTGGCCCGGCAAAAGGGGCTGTCGGTCGTGTCGGGCCTGCAGAGCCGATACCATCCGGGCTACCGCGAGACGATGCAGCGCGTCCACGACGGCGCCATCGGCGACATCGTCGCGATTCAGGAAACCTGGCTGCGGGCGCCCTATGTTCTCTATCCCCGGCGCCCGGGCCTCCCCGAGATGGTCCATCAGGCCAGCAATCAGTATCACTTCAACTGGCTCTCGGGCGACGATGTTCCGCAGACGCTGATACACAACCTCGACCGCTCGAGTTGGGCGTTGCGGAATCAGGCCCCCATCCGCGCCTACGGCATGGGCGGCCGCTCCACGTTGCGCGGCGAGATTTACGGCAACGTCTTCGACCATCACGCGGTTGTCTACGACTTCCCGGCCGGCGTCCGCGTCTACGCCTATTGCCGCACGATTCCGAACTGTTACAGCGAGAACAGCAGTCTGATTCTCGGCACCAAGGGCCGCTGCGATCTTTTGAAGCTGCGCATTGAAGGCGAGACGAAGTGGGAGCATCCGGGCACGAAGTCGAAAGGGAATGCCTACGACCTGGAACACGTGGCGTTTTTCGATTCGATCCGCGACGGTAAGCCCATCAACAACGGCGATTACATGGTGCGCAGCACGCTGATCACGTTGATGGGCCAGTTCAGCTGCTATACGGGCAAAGACGTCACGTGGGACCGGATCACCGCGTCGGACTTCTACTATCCTCCCAAGCCGGAAGAGTGTCGCGCGGATCTCGAGCCGCCGGTCAGACCCGACAAAGACGGGATCTACCCGGTGTTCATACCGGGGGAAACGACGTTGATCTAGCGGCCGGCTTTGAGCGTCCGCTTTCAGCATCTGGTGCGGCATCGAGACAACACCAGTACTCTGCTTTGATGTTTCCCCTCGACCCCGAGGTGATGCGGTGCTAGGTTGACGGCATGGGAAGCTTTTCGCCGCTCGTCGTGCCGCTGGGCCTGGTTGCCTTCTGTGCCGTCGCGACGGCGGGCTTGCGCCCGGTCCGCCTGCGGTGCGAGTACCGCGTGAACCCGCTCGGGGTCGATGTTGCGCGGCCCCGCCTTTCCTGGGTCCCGGAGGCGACAACCCCGGCGGAGCGCGGGCAACACCAGACCGCTTATCAGATCCTGGCCGCCTCCAACCCGCAGGCGCTTGCCGGCGGCAAGGGCGATCTGTGGGACACGGGCAAGGTCGCCTCCGGCCAGACGATCCAGATCGAGTATCGAGGGAAACCGCTCTCGAGCCGTATGCGTTGCCACTGGAAGGTGCGGCTGTGGGACGCGCAAGGAAAGCCTGGTCCCTGGAGTGAAACGGCCTTATGGTCCGCCGGCCTGCTGGAGCGCGGCGATTGGAGCGCGAAGTGGATCTCGAATCCCGCGGCGCGAGTGCCTGCCGACGCCGACGAACGTTCGCGCAAGTCGGCACACTATGGTTACCGGTCTGCGTCGAGCCGTTCGGGAAATCAGGAGCGAGCCGTCACCATCGATCTGGGCTCGGTCGAGACGGTGGACGAGGTGCGGCTGTACCCCGCGCAGTCGGAACCGGGCGGACCCGTCTATCGCTATCCTCGCCGGTTTCGCGTGGAAGCCGCGGCCGGGACGGATTTCGCCGTGGTGGCCGACCGGATGCGAGAGGATCAAGCCGCGCCCTCGCCCGGGCAGCCCGCGGTCTTCCGCTTCGCTCCCGTGCAGGCCCGCTACGTGCGGCTGACCGCCACCGAAACCCGGCGCGACAACGAGATCACTTACCTCCTGGCCTTGGCCGAGATGGAAGTACTCGCGAGCGGCAGGAACGTAGCGCGAGGTGCTACGGTTACCGCCGAAACCTCCAACCAGAGCACGGGATGGTCACGCGCCTTCCTGGTGGACGGCCGGACCGCGCCCGTGGAAACCGAACCGGTCCGACAACCGGCGCCTCTGTTCCGCAAGCCGTTCCAGGTTTCGGGAGATGTCCGGCGCGCGACCGCGTACGTCACGGCGCGCGGCGTATACGAGTTGCGGCTGAACGGGACGAAGGTCGGAGATCAGATTCTGGCGCCCGAATGGACCGGCTATCACAAGCGCATTCAATACCAGGCGTATGACGTCACCGCGCAGGTGCGGCCGGGCGGGAATGTCCTCGGCGCGTACCTGGGCGCCGGCTGGTACGCGGGCCGGGTCGGGTTGTTCGCCGGTCGCGGCCTCTACGGGAAGACTCCGGCGTTGCTAGTCAGGCTGGAGGTGGAACTCGCCGATGGCCAGCCCCTCGCGGTCGTCAGCGACGAAAGCTGGCGAACGACGACGGGACCGGTAGTGTCGTCGGACATCCTCGACGGCGAAATCTACGATGCACGCAACGAAATCGAGGGGTGGGAAACTCCGGGCTTCGGCGATTCCTCATGGACGCCGGCAGTTGCCGATTGCGACCTGGGAGCGGCGGCCTTGGTTTGGCAGCCGAACGAGCCCATTCGGGTCACTCGCGAACTGAAACCGGTCCGCATCTCGAAAGCACCGGATGGATCCTGGGTTTTCGACATGGGCCAGAACATGGTGGGCTGGTGCCGTCTGCGCACGCGCGGAGAGGCCGGCCAGACCATTACGCTACGCCATGTCGAGGCGATCGACGAGGCCGGATATCCCTACTACAACAACCTGCGCGGAGCCTCGCCCATCGACCGTTTCACGCTGTGCGGCAGCGGCGAAGAGACGTTCGAGCCGAGGTTCACCTACCATGGATTCCGCTACGTGGTCGCGAGCGGCCTGACCCGTCCTCCGGACGAACACACGATCCTGGGGCGTGTGTTCCATTCCTCGTCCCCCGACGCGAGCCGCTTCGAGTCGTCGAGCCCGCTGTTCAATCAACTCATTAGCAACATCGTCTGGACCCAGCGCGCCAATCTCCAGAGTTCCCCCAACGATTGCCCTCAGCGCGATGAACGGCTGGGCTGGACCGGCGACATCCAGGCCTTCTCGCAGACCGCCGCCTTCAACATGGATATGGCGGGCTTCTTTACCAAGTTCCTGCGGGACATGCGGGACGACCAGACCACCGACGGGCGCTATCCGGATTTCTCGCCCAATCCGAACTCCGCGCTCGGCGTCGACAAGTTTTACGGCGTGCCGGCCTGGGGCGACGCCGGCGTGGTGGTGGCGTGGAGCGCGTGGCAGAACTATGGCGACCGTCGTCTGCTGGAAGAGCACTTCGAATCGGCACGGCGCTGGGTCGAGTTCATCCGGTCGGCGAATCCCAATCTGCTGTGGGAGAAGAGCCGCGGCAACGACTACGGCGACTGGCTGAACGCGGACACCATCGTGCAGGAAGGCTGGCCGGCCAAGGGCGGCGAGGCTCCCAAGGCGCTCGTGGGAACGGCTTTCTTCGCGCATTCGACCGAGTTGGTTTCCCGGATGGCCGCAGTCCTCGGGCGCAGGGAGCAAGCCGCAAGCTATAAAGACTTGTTCGAACAGATCAAGTCCGCCTTCCAGAGGGCCTACCTCAAGCCGGGCGGTCTGCTCGAATCCGACACGCAGGCAGCGTATTCCCTCGCGCTGCACTTCAACCTGCTGCCGGAATCGGAGCGCGCGGCAGCGCTCCAGCACATGCTGGACGGATTCGGCCGCTACGACGGACACCTGTCCACGGGCTTCCTGTCGACGCACCGGTTGTTGTTCGAACTCGCCCGGGCGGGCCGGTACGACGACGCGTACCGGCTGCTGAACTTACGGACGTTCCCATCGTGGGGGTTCATGATCGAAAACGGCGCGACGACCATTTGGGAGCGCTGGGACGGTTTCGTCAAAGGCCGAGGGTTCCAGGATCCGGGCATGAATTCGTTCAACCATTGGGCCTTCGGCGCCGTGGGGGAATGGATGTGGAAGGAGATCATCGGCATCAATCCCGACGATGAACATCCGGCGTACCAGCGCTTCGCGATCCGGCCGAGGCCGGGAGGCGGGTTGACGTGGGCGAAGGGCAGCTACGAGTCGATCCGCGGGCCGATTCGGGTGTGGTGGCGTCTGGAAGGAGACGCGTTTCTGCTGGACGTGTCGGTTCCGCCCAACACCACCGCCACCGTTCACGTGCCGGACGCCGCTTCGGCGAAGGTGACAGAGAGCGGAAAGCCGGCGGCGCACGCGAAGGGGGTGCTTCGTGTGCGGGACGAGGAACAAGCGTCGATCTTCGAGGTAGGTTCAGGCGAATACCGGTTCCGGTCGCCAGCGCGGTAAAGGGGGATCACCCTCGAGCAATCCAACAGATTCGTAGTGTTGATACAATGATTCCGGATTGGTTGGCTAATGGTGATCTGCCGCGCGGAGTACATTTCGCCACATGGCCGGAGATCGAGGAGCGCTTGGGTTTCAATCCGCGCCGCCAGCGACTGCTCGAAGGATTCCGGCAGGCCTGCGGCCAGTTGCGGAAGGCCGGGTGCCGGTTGGTTTATCTCGACGGGAGTTTTGTGACGAGGAAGGAGCACCCCGCCGATTTTGATGTGTGTTGGGACATCCGGAATGTCGATGAGAACAAGCTCGATCCTGTTTTTCTGGACTTCTCACAAGGCCGAGCGGCTCAGAAGCGCCGGTTTCTGGGCGAGTTCTTTCCCGCGCAGTTGCCGGAAGGCGCTTCCGGGAAGGCGTTTCTGGAGTTCTTCCAGGTGAACAAGCTGACCGGCGACGGACAGGGAATTCTGGCGATTCGGCTACAGCGGGGGAAACGGCCGTGATCAAGAACGAGAAGCAATACCGTATTACCAAGGCACAGGTCCGGCGCTTTGAAGAAACGCTTGGTAAGCTCGCCCGCGAGGATCGTCCGGCGAAGATCACACCTCGCCTCTGGGATGCGCAACGCCGGGCTCTCCAGAGCCAGTTGGAGGATTTGCGGAAGGAGACGGAAGAGTATGAAAGACTCTCGATGGGCAACGATCGGGAAATCGTTTTGGAAGCGGTCGAGGACCTGCCGAAAGCTCTGATCCGTGCCCGCATCGCGGCGGGAATGACGCAGGAAGGCCTGGCACGGCAACTGGGAATCAAGCCACAACAGGTTCAGCGCTATGAAGCCACTGAATACGAGAGCGCTAGTTTTTCCCGGATAGTGGACGTTGTTCGCGCGTTGGGCTTGACGATGCCGAAGGCGGCTCGACTGGCGCGTGAAGGATAGACAAGGCCGCCCTCCTCCGACACGTTTCGTTGTCGCGGCGGCATGTTGTGCTGGAAGCTAGCGGGTGGTCCCAAATTACGGTTTCAACCCCTTCGCCGGAAAGTAGGAACAATGTGCTGGATCTGGCGCGGGAACTCCCTCATCGGCGATCGTGCTCTTCCGGTTCAACGTCCGGCACGTGGCTCAGCGCTTCGAGAAAGCCATCACGCGTGGACTCGCCGCCCAACTTCTGGAAGCGTTCCCAAATCACCAACTGATCCAGGAGCGCGCCGGCGACCAGCCTCTCCACTGAGATGTTTTGCCGGGCCGCCACTTCAGAGGCGCGCCGATAAACCTCATCTGGAACACTCACCGACAGAGTCATTTCGCCTCCCCGATCAACTGAAGAGCCCACCGTCGCGGGCGCGGATGAAGTCCGACTGCAGCCTCTTACTCGCGAATCTCGGCTTCGATCAGCAATTCCGATACCCGGAAGACGCTCTCCAGCGCACAGCAATGATCGTCCTGGAGGCGCCCGGCGGCGCCCATTTCGCGGTCGACCAGACACACCGCTCCCAGCACCACCATTCCCTCGGCGCGAGCCCTCTCGATGGCGGTCGCCGTGGAGCCTCCGGTGGAGCAGACATCGTCGATGATCACCACGGGGACTCCCTGTGTGGTCTCGATGCCCTCAATCGACCGCCCCCGGCCATGTGCCTTCTGCTCCTTGCGGATCACAAATGCGTCCAGGGAAAGGCCGGCGGCCAGGCTCTCGCGGGCGATCGCAAAGGCGACCGGGTCGGCGCCCATGGTCAGCCCGCCGACGGCTTGCGGCTGCCATCCCCGCGCCGCGATCCGGTCGAGACACGCCCGGCCAATCAGCGGCATCGCCGCGGAGTGGCAGGTGGTGAGGCGCGCGTCCACGTAGAAGCGGCTGCGCTGGCCGGAAGCGAGCACAAAGTCGCCGATGCGGACGGAGCGTCGGAGGAGAAGCCGCTTGAGCGCTTCCCGATCATCTGCAGTGAATGTCACGATGTTCCTCATCTCGAAAGCCGATGTGCCGCCGGGCGACGTTTTGTGTCGCCCGGCGGGGGCGGAAACTACCATTCAGGGCGGCGAAGCAAGCCGGGCCGGGCCAGAAAGGGCGCCGGGCGACGTTGTTCGTCGCCCGGCTCCACTCGGGACGAACGCTCAAAGAACATAACACATCAGCCGGCCACGGCCCGCAACCGCGCCGCGGCCTCTTCCGGCGTCAGATCGCGCTGCGGCGTGGCCAGCATTTCATAGCCGACCATGAACTTCCTCACCTTCGCCGACCGCAACAGCGGCGGATAAAAATGCGCATGGACATGCCACTCCGGATAGAACTGGCCATCGGTAGGCTGTTGATGGAAGCCCATGCTGTAGGGAAACGGCGCAGCGAACAGCGCATCATACGCGGCGGTGACGCGCCGGAGAATCTCCGCCAGATGCGTCTTCTCGAGGTCGTCGAGGCCGGTGATCCCGGCTGCGTGTCGGCGGCTGATCACCAGGACCTCGAACGGCCATACCGCCCAGAAGGGAACCACGGCCAGGAACGAATCGTTCGCACAGACCAGGCGTTCGGCGCATTCGGATTCCACCCGCGAGTATTCGCACAGCAGGCAGGAACCGGTCTCCTCGAGATGCCTGCGCTGGGCCGCTGTCTCCTTGGCCGGTTCGTTGGGAACGCTTTCACTGGCCCAGATCTGGCAGTGCGGGTGAGGATTGCTTGCGCCCATCATCGCGCCCCGGTTCTCGAAGATCTGGACGTAATTGATGAAGGGCAATGCCGCCAGCCGTTCGGACTCGTCACACCAGGTATCGACCACGGCGCGAACCTCCGCCGCCTCCATCCTCGCGAGCGTCAGATCGTGGCGGGGCGAAAAACAGACCACCTCGCACACGCCTCGTTCGGCCTGGGCCAGCAGGAGCGCATGCACGGGCGCCTCGGCCTTGGGAGGGTCGGGAACAAGCGCGGGAAAGTCGTTCTCAAACATGAATGTCCCACCGTAGACCGGATTGCGGCCGCCGCCCGCGCGAGCGTTGCCGGGGCACAGATAGCAGGTGGGGTCGTACGAAGGCGCTTGCTCGTGGTGCGGGGATTCGGTCTGTCCCTGCCACGGCCGCCCGGTTCGCTGCGGGGACACCAGCACCCACTCGTGCGTCAGCGGATTGAATCGCCGGTGCGGAGTTATTGCTTCCTCCAAACCGGCAGGCGGCCCGGCGTGTGGGGCACGCCGGCCGCGTCGAGCGCTTGCTCCAGTTTCTTCAGATCTTCATTGACCAGTTTGACCAGCCGCGCCGACTGCTCGGCCAGTTCCTCGGAAGCGATTTGCCACGACTGGCGGTGCGTCTGGGTCGGCGCCGACGTGGTGAGCCGCTGCTGGTTGGCGATGGCCCCGATGCGATCCTCGATCGCGGGCGGCGTGTTCTGGCTGCGCCGCGCCAGTTCGCGATCGCCGCGAAGCGCCTTGAGAATCTCACTCAGGCGCTTGTCCAGCGCCGAGGTATCGTCGAACAGCCGATCGGGCGCCGCCGATTGTTCCAGGGCCTTACGGATTGCCGTCAGGCGCTGGCGGGCCTGGTTCGCCGACTCCATTGCGGCTTCGAGCGCACTCTGGATGCGCGTCAGTTTCTGCTGGAACTCCCAGCGGGCAGG
This sequence comes from Bryobacteraceae bacterium, assembly GCA_046160045.1. Taxonomy (GTDB): domain Bacteria; phylum Acidobacteriota; class Terriglobia; order Bryobacterales; family Bryobacteraceae; genus CAZGUX01. Next base: position 2,946 of record JBJXGR010000310.1, on the reverse strand, counting down.
GTGCGCCCCTTCCTCGGCCGTCACGCGAAACTTGCGAGCCTCACCGAATGGCTTGGTTACCCCGTCGACGCGTGTCGACGCGGAAACCTGATACGCTCCCGGGGTCACGAGAAAGCCCCCTCCGCCGGCGTCATCGTCATCGTCGTCGCCCGAGGGTGGCGCGAGCGACGATGGGGGCGCGCGCAGATTCCAACTCACGCGCTGAAAACCTTTGCCGGCCGGGCCGGTCAACCGCTTCACCACCCTGCCGGAATCATCGGTCACGGTCAACAGAACCACCGGCGGCTCCTCTTCCGCCTCGGCGCTCAACTGGGCCAGCGTCGGGTAGGGGGGCGGTTCCTTCTTCTCGATGGCCTTCTTCTCCGCCTCCTGCCGGGCCTTCTTTCTGGTGAAAAGTTCCTGCTTCAGATAGTACGTAAAGACAGCGCCCATGGGCGGGTTCGGCGCATTGAAATACGATTCGCCCTGGAAGGACTTGCCGCGGCTCCCGATGGGCTGCGACTCGATGTACATCAACGCACCCTTTACCGGGAACAGCACGGCGTCCTTGGCCAGCGCCTCGGCTGAGGCATGGCGCAGGGGTGTGTAGTCGTCAAGCACGTAGAAGCCTCGCCCGAACGTCCCGAGCACCAGGTCGTTCTCACGTTGCTGGATGGCCAGATCGCGAACGGCGATGGTGGGCAGGCCGCCTTTGAGCGCCAGCCACTTCTTTCCGCCGTCGAGGGTGAAGAACAGACCGAACTCCGTACAGGCGAAAAGCAGATCGCGGCTGACGTGATCTTCAGCGAGGGCGAGCACCGGGCCGTTCTTCGGCAGGTCGCCCGCGATGTTCGTCCACGTCACTCCGCGATCGGCGCTCCTCAAGACGTACGGCGCAAAGTCGGAGTTCTTGTGGTTGTCGAACGCGGCGTAGATCATCTGGGGGTCATGCTGCGACGCCAGCAGGCGCTGCACATAAGTGTTCTTCGGCACGCCGGGGAACTCTTCCTGCTTTCTCCAGGCGCCGCCGCCGTTCTCGCTCACTTGGATCAGGCCATCGTCGGTGCCAACATAGAGCAGTCCTTCCTGCTTCGGCGACTCGGCGAGCGCGGTGATGTTGGAGTAGAACGAAGTGGACTGGTGCTTGGCGACGGAGTCGGCGCCCCAGACGCGGCCCATGACGGGCAGTGTGTCGCGATTCACCTGCCGGGTCAGGTCGCCCGAGACCGCGCGCCAGGAGTCGCCCCGATCATCGCTGCGGAAGAGCTTGTTGGCGGCGAAGTAGAGCCGCTTTGATGCGTGCGGGCTGAGGATGAAGGGCGATTCCCAGTTCCAGCGGAGAGGAGGCTCGCCTTTGCCCTCGATGGGTTTGATGCCGATGCGCTCGCCGGTGCGGCGGTCGTAGCGGGCAAGGCCGCCATACTGGTATTCGCCATACACGGTGTTGGGATCGCCGGGATCGACGCGCGCGACAAACCCGTCGCCGCCGACCGTGACAAACCAGTCGCTGTTCACGATACCCGAAGCGCTTCGCGTGCGCGACGGACCGCCCCAGGTGAAGTTGTCCTGCGTGCCCCCGTAGATGAAGTAGAACGGCTTCGAGTTGTCGACGGTCACGTTGTAGAACTGGACCGTGGGCAGGTTGGCTTTGAACACCCAGATCTTTCCCGCGTCGTGGCTTTCGTAGACACCGCCGTCGCAGCCGGCGAGGATGAACTGGTTGTCTTTGGGATCGATCCAGTAGGTGTGCGTGTCGATGTGCTTCGAACGGTCGCCGTGGCGGCGCAGCGTCTTGCCGCCGTCGTCGGAGACCTGCGCGAACGTGTCCATCACGTAGAGGCGGTCCGGATTCACAGGGTCGGCGATGATCTGGCCGTAGTACATCGGCAGGCCGGCAAAGGCGGCTCGCTTCTCCCAGGACTCGCCTGAATCGAGAGAACGGTAGATGGCGTTCTCGCCGTTGGCTGCCTCGACGCGAGCATAGACCAAACCTGGTTTGGCGGGCGAAATCGCCAAGCCGATGCGCCCCAGTTCTTCCTTCGGAAGGCCGGACGTGATCTTCCTCCACGTCGCGCCGGCATCGGTGGATTTGTAGAGCGCGCTCTCCGGTCCGCCGTTGATGAGCGTCCAGACGTGGCGGCGGCGCTGCCAGGCCGCGGCCAGCAGCACGGAGGGATTCGCCGGGTCCATCGCCATGTCGGCGACACCCGTGTTCTCGCTGATTTCCAGAACCTTCTTCCAGTTCTTGCCGCCGTCGATGGTTTTGTAGAGACCACGGTCGCCGCCAGGACCCCACAACGGCCCTTGCGCCGCGACATAGACGACGTTGGAGTCGCGCGGGTCGACGACGATGCGGCCGATGTGCTCGGAAGCCTTCAGTCCGGCGTTCCGCCACGCCTTGCCTCCGTCGTCGGAGCGGTAGACGCCGTCCCCGTAGCCGACACTGCGTTGGCTGTTGTTCTCGCCCGTCCCGATCCAGACCGTGTTCGGGTTGTTCGGATCGAGCGTGACGACCCCGATGGAATACGAGCCTTCCGAATCGAAGACCGGAGTCCAGGAGCCGCCGTTGTTGTCGGTCTTCCAGACGCCGCCCGAGGCCACGCCGACAAAATAACGATTGCGATTCCGCGGGTCGACGGCGAGCGAAGTCACCCGACCGGAAGCCACGGCGGGTCCGATCGAACGCAGTTTGAGTCCGGCAAATGTGGAGGAGTTGATCTCCTGGGCGAGGCACGCCGCGACGGCGGCCCCCAAAACAACAAGGCGAACAACCATTGTTCTCAGAATATGACGAGTTTGGCCCTTTCCTGTAACGCCGGTCTCCACTTGTGCGCCTTGGCTCCGAACCGCGGGCGTGAGTCATCTGAGTAGTTCCGTCAAGAAAAAAGTGCACGTCACGAGAGTGCCTGTGCCAGCGGTGAACCACGGCGTCGAAGAGCCTCGATGTACCGGCTCTCATCGTAGGGT
>JBJXGR010000309.1:0-6884 GCA_046160045.1 Bryobacteraceae bacterium | reverse complement strand
CGCGGATAGCACGCCACGAATCCGGTCTTCCCGTCTTCCGAAAACTGCGCGCCGTGGCCCGCCAACACGGACGCCCCTGTCAACTTCGCGCACCTGTCAACCGGAGAAAGCGGAGATTCCGAAGCGGAATCCTTGGCCTCCAACACGGACCCTGGGGGTTCATGTTGCACCCCGGCGATGCTGTTTTCAAAACGGAGACTGCGGGCGCAAAACTACTTGCAGAATGTTTGGGATAAATGGCCAACCCGAAGACGCTCGTGTCAACCTGAACGGTCATCCGGCTCGACCTACAAGACGGTGGCTCCCCATCGTGGACGCGTTTCGAACTTTTGCGAGATGTCCGCCGGCGGCGATCCGGGCGGTCTTCCAACAGATTCACATCCTTATTGCTTCGTGATCTCTGCGGTGGACCTCCGGAGAAACCCGCCGTCCGCAATGAGGCATGCGATCATTGCCGGATATGCCGCCAAAAGGCCAGAAGCGGTGGCAGATCATCGGCAGTGTTGGTAAACGCTCGGGGACTGATCGTTCTTGATCCTTGTTCCCCTGGCAGTATTCGTGGATTGTGGTGCCGGCTCTTCGACTAACAGGCGTTTCTGGGATGCCGGCACGGGCAAGATCTTCCCATCTTGCCCGCGCTTTGCGCGATGCTAGCGTAGGCGTCTGTAGCTGCCCGCCCCCACACCCGATCGTCGCCGTAGCGCTTCCCGGGCAGTGAATGGCAAAGGAGCCGCATCTGGCGCACTCGTCACCGTAGCCGTTGAACCGCCGCGAATCGGCGTAGCGAGAAACGCGTGCAGATCTCCGCTCTTCGTATCGACTGCCTGCCCCACAACGTCGCCGCCCTCGCTGATCCAGCTCGCGAAGATCAGGTGAAGACCGGAGCCCTCGACGGCCAGTTCGTTCAAGTCCACCATCGTCGTTGTGCTCGGCTCCCAGAGGAAGGCGCGGCAGTTCATCTCCTGATCACAGGAGCCGCCGGTGATCTGGCCACTGTTGTTGATCATGGTGGGGAAGCTGGAGGCATCATGGCCTACCGTTCCCAAGGTCACCAGGCCGCGCTCGCTAGTCCACAGAAAGCCGTGGACCTCATGCTCTGATACCGGCGAGCCGCCCGTGACTTCACCTCGATTGTTGATCGAAGCTGCCACGCCATGTCCGAGATCAGTGGGCGGGCCAGTTTTCCGCCAAAGCACGGCGCGCGGGCCAAATAAAAGGCCGACGGCCGATACCATCGTGTTGTCGCATGTTCCCGTGGTGCCGACGGCGTCGCCTCGGTCATTGATTCCGATGGCCACGCCTACGGTGTCACCGGCGGGCAGAGGCAATGCCTGAATTTTTGCGGCAGGCGCATCCCAGATTACCGGCAGGAACCGGAACACCTGCGGCGACACGCAGGCGCTGTCGCGAGTGGTTGTCTCCGCTGCTCCCACCGTCTGACCCCGCTCATTCATCACCACGCCCGCCGCGTTGTTGCCGCCTAGCGTTGGTAGAGCCGTGAGTTTGCCGTCCTTCCAAATGGCTGCCCGGCAAGTCTGGTGGGTACCCCAGCCGCAAAAATCTTCACGCTCCGGATCGGGCATGGCGGTCTCGGTAATGACTGTCAGTTGGCCGGCTCCGTTGGGATTCGTACCCGCCGAGTTCAAGCCACCCAGCGTGCCAAGATCGGTCATATTACCATCGCGCCATAAGAACGCGTGCGATACCTGACTGGGCAGGTTGGCCGCGCCGGCGATCGTCCCGGAATTGTTTGCGCCGTAAGCGATGCTGAAACTGCCGCCTAGCGTGCCGAGATCGGTCACTTTGTACTGAGGACGCGAGCCGCGAAGGTACAGAAAGCCGTGGTTGACGCCATCGCTGTTCTGGTAGCGGCCCACGACGTCGCCATTCCCTGAGATGGAGTGTCCGGCCGTCAGCGTGGCGCCGGGGAAGTCGAAACCGGTGTAATGACCACTAATGAGCAGATAACCGTGAAACCGATTGGCAGCGTCCCGGTAGCGGCCCACGATCTCACCAGCCGAGTTGATGCCGAACGCGGCGGTCGCGGTGGCTGCCGGAAACTCGATCGGCGAGAACTCACCGCCGCGGCGTACGTACCCGCGGGAGACGCCACTTTGGTTAAAAATGCCCACGATATCGCCCCGCGCGTTGTTCCCGTTGCCGGAGCTGCCCGCCGAGCCGGGGTAGTCGAAAACCTCGTACTGGTCCCCTTTCAGCACGAATATCCGCGTGAGGCCGCCGTGGACGCAGAGTCCTGTGATCTCGCCACTTGCCGTGATGCTGGATGGACCGGAACTCGCCGCACCGGGAGGACCGATGGTGGTGAAGCGGCCACCTGCCAGGACAAAGCCATGCGTCGCGCCGGCCATGGCGTAACTTCCAACAACGTCCCCTTGCGCGTTGACGCCATAGGCCTGGGTATTGGAAGCCCCGGGGAAGTCGATCGAGGAGAATTCGCCTCGCTTCAAACTGAAGCCGTGAACGGTGGTGTCGGGATTGACGTAGTAGCCCACGATCTCGCCGTGGGCGTTGATGCCCCAGGCCTGTGTGCTGCTGGCGCCGGGGAAATCGATGGGTACGAACGACTGCGCGGCTGCTGCTGCGCAAACGGTCAGGAAGACCAAAGGCTGGTGTGTCATGGGAAATTGCCTCCTTGTTTCAGGAGGGTTCTAAGGATTCCAGCGCCCAAGGTTACATACTTGCGTCGGGAATTCGCTACACTGAAGCGTTCCTCGATGCGGTCCTGTCCACAGTGCGGCAAGGATCGGCGCCGGGATGACCCCGAGGGCCTGTGTCCGGCGTGCCTTGCGCGGGGGCTTCTTTCCACAGGCGCCGGCCCAGTCGGCTTGGAAACCGAAGCAGAATTACATAGGGCCGACTCCGGGAAGTGTTTCGGTCCCTATCGGATCCTCCGTCCGCTAGGCGAGGGGGGTATGGGAACCGTCTATCTCGCCGCCCAGGAGGAACCCATCCGTCGTCACGTCGCCCTGAAAGTCATCAAAGTGGGCATGGACTCGGCCGCCGTCCTGACCAGGTTCAACCGCGAACGGCAGGCGTTGGCGCTGATGAATCATTCCTCGATAGCCCGGATCCTTGACGCCGGCGCCGCTGCGGATGGGCGCCCCTACTTCGTTATGGAGTATGTGGAGGGCATCCCCATCACCCGCTATTGCGATCTCCAGCGTCATTCCGTCTCGAACAGGCTTGGGTTGTTTCTCTCGGTGTGCCGGGCGTTGCATCACGCCCACGAGAAGGGCGTGATCCATCGCGACATCAAGCCATCCAATGTCTTGGTGACGGAGCAGGACAGCCAGCCGCTTCCAAAGCTGATCGACTTCGGAATTGCCAAGGCAGTCGGCAGGCTCGAAGACACTCTCCTGACGCAGTTTGGGCAGATGATCGGCACTCCGCAATACGCCAGCCCCGAGCAGGCCGATCTGGTGGCCGGCGAGGTAGGCCCCGCCTCCGATGTGTACTCTCTGGGTGTGCTGCTCTATGAACTGCTCGTGGGTAGCGTGCCCTTCGACCTCCCACGAATCGGCCGAGCCGGGCTGTCGGACATGCTGCGCATGATTCGTGAAGAAGACCCTCCCTCTTTGCAAAGCAAGTTAACCGAGCCCGACACCGACACCGGCGCCGTTGCCGCCTGTCGCGATACGGATCCGGCGGCGCTGCGCCGGCTCATGGCGGGCGATCTGGAGCGGGTGACGCGCAAGGCGCTGGAAAAGTCCCCTGCTCACCGCTACCGCTCGGTGGCCGAATTCGCCACCGATATCGAGCGATTCCTGGAAGGCCAGTCCGTCCTGGCGTCGCCGCCGCACCTCCGCCGCCGGGCCGCCGCATTCTTTCGGCGCTACCAGGTGAGCGCGGCAGTCTGCGCCGCCACTCTCCTCGCATTTCCGGCGGGCTGGTTTGCGTTTCGTAGCCGCCCGCCGAGCCTGACCGCGCGCGATACCATCGTGCTGGCGGACTTCGCCAACTCGACTGGCGACCCGGCGTTCGACGACACGCTTCGCCTCAGCCTCACCACCCAGCTCGCGCAATCGCCGTTCCTGAGCATCCAGCCGGATGGCCGTATCCGCCATACGATGCGGCAGATGAAGCAGCCGCCAGATGCCCGCCTCAACTCCGATCTGGCGCGGGAGGTCTGTGAACGCCTCGGCAGCGCTGCCGTCGTCGAGGGCTCGATCGCTGGAATGGGGTCCCACTATACTCTGAACCTGTCGCTGCGCAATTGCCAAACCGGCGAACTGCTCGACTCCGGCCAGGGTCAGGCTGCCAGAAAGGAAGACGTACTCGCAGTCCTGGCCGGGATGGCGAAAGAACTCCGATCGAAGGCGGGTGAATCGCTGGCGATGGTCGCGAAGCACTCCGCGCCGATTGCCGAAGCCACCACCTCCTCGCTCGACGCACTCAAGGCCTTTACTGCCGGCCGCAGAGTCTGGGCGCGGGAAGGTCCCCAACAAGCCATCCCCCACTATCAGAGGGCCCTTCAAATCGACCCCGGCTTCGCCATGGCCTATGCCGATCTGGGCGTCATGTACAGTGAGCTGGACGAGTTCGAAGTCGCGGCGGCAAATGTGAACAAGGCCTATGCATTGCGCGACCGCGTCACCGATAGCGAGCGTCTTCAACTGGCGCTCCAGTACGAGCGCTCTGTCACTGGTGATCTCGAAAAGGCGCGGCTCGCCGCCGAGTTATGGGCGGAAACCTATCCCCGCGCGCCGCAGCCCCGAGGCTACCTCTCCGGTACGATGACTGCGATCTTCGGCCGCTACGAGGACACAGCCAGCCACGCCCGCAAAGCGATCGAGCTCGATCCAGATTTCGGCATCGCCTACTTCCATCTCTCGCGCTCTTACCTGAAGATGGGAAAGTATCGCGAGGCCGAGGAGGTTATCGCGCGGGCATTACAGCGCGGCATCGACAACCAGGAGATCCTCCTCCAGCAGTATGATCTCGCCTTTCTCCGGCGGGACGACGCGGCCATTCAGGCTGTGCTGGCCCGTGCCCAGTTGAAACCCGACGCCCGGGAGTTGATCATGCTGCACCACGCGTTGACACTCGCCTGCCAGGGGCGGCTCGAAAGCGCCCGAAGCAATGTGGATCTCGTGATCTCTGCGGCTCTACGGGGACGATACCGGCAGCGGGCCGCCGAGGCGCGGTCCGTCCAAGCGGTCTGGGAATCGTTCGCGGGAAATGTGGTGGCAGCGCGCCGCGCCGCCGCTGCCGCGGTAACGCCTTTCTCCGGACGCGAAGTGCGTTACGCAGCCGCGCTGGCGCTCGCCATGGCGGGCGACTCCGCCCCCGCCCGAACACTCACTGATGAGTTGGCCAAGCGTTATCCCGAAGATACCTACGTCCAGCTTCAATACCTCCCCGTTCTCCGCGCGCAATTGGCGCTTAACGCGGGACACCCCGTTGAGGCGATCGATGCGCTGGGGAAAGCTCGGCCAACCGAGATGGGAACCGTGCGTGCCGCCGTTGGCGAACTCTATCCGATCTACTTCCGAGGACTCGCTCACATGGCCGCACACCGAGCCACCGAAGCCGCACAGGATTTTCAAAGGATCCTCGATCATCCCGCTTCCTTCATCAACGATCCCGTCGGTCCGGCAGCGCGGCTTCAGTTAGCCCGCTCCTGGAGCGCGGCGGGCGAGAAAGGGAAGGCGCGCGCCGCCTATCGGGACCTGCTCGAGCTTTGGCGGGACGCCGACCCCACGATGGCCGTTCTGGTCCAAGCGAAAGCGGAAGCGGATCGGCTGTAACGTCACGGTCCGCATTCCTTATCTATACTGATGCCAAACCACTCGATATCCGGAAAACGCAACTTTCCAACAACCAGTTGGACGCTCGTCCTCAACGCTGCCAGCCCCGGAATTGCCGAGGGCCGTGCGGCCTTAGCCGCCCTCTGCGAGTGCTACTGGTATCCCTTGTACGCGTTTGTCCGCCGGCGTGGCTATCCTCGGGAAGAGGCTCGCGATCTGACGCAGGATTTCTTCCTGCGCATCCTGGAAGGCCGCTACCTCGACCGTGCCGATCCACAGAAGGGCCGATTCCGTACTTTTCTGCTCACATCTTTCCACTTTTTTCTATCGGATGAGTTCGACCGGGCGCGCGCGTTGAAGCGCGGTGGCTGCGCCTCACTGCCCTTCGAGATCACCTCCGGCGAGGAGCGGTTTGAACGCGAGCCTCGCGAGGAAGAGACTCCGGAGCGGATATACGAGCGCCGGTGGGCTCTTTCCGTTCTCGAACGGGCGATGAACCAGTTGCGCCGGGAGTTTGACGACCATGGCCGGACCGGGCAGTTCGAAAGGCTTAAGGGCTTCCTGATCGCCGGTTCGGAGGAGCCATACGCCGCCTTGGCTCGCGAGATGGGCACATCGGAGGGAGCGTTGAAGGTTTCCATTCACCGGCTGAGAAAGCGGTACCGCGAACTCTTCAGGAATGAAATTGCCAGCACCGTGGCGGATCCGGCTGACGTTGAACCAGAAGTGCGCTTCCTCGTTGCCGCATTGAGCCGCTGAGATTGATGAGGATCTCAGTCAATTCCCGAGTGTCGAACGTAAGGTCTGATCCACATGGACCGCGCCACCCTGACGGCGTTCCGAACTTTCCGAACTAATGGCGATCACGATGCCGAAGCAGGTTCGAATCCTTGATGGGGTCACCGATCCACTGGGTGGCTCCAGCGAAAATCCCTTGAGGCCCGCGTCATGGAATCAGTCAGATAGCGGAGATCTGGCACAAGAACAATTGGCTCCCCGGCATGGATTCGAACCACGATTCACGGCTCCAAAGGCCGCTGTCCTACCGTTAGACGACCGGGGAGTACAATGCAGAACCCCCTTAGTGTAGCGGCTTGCGCCCCCATCCGGCAACGA
>JBJXGR010000308.1:0-26571 GCA_046160045.1 Bryobacteraceae bacterium | reverse complement strand
AGCGGGATGCGGGTGGTCATCGCATCTACCATCTCCGGAGTCAGGTCGCGGCTCAGCCGATCCCAGGCCTGTTGACGGCGCGTGGGAGGGCAGAATGCGGAATCGATGCCCAGGAGCGACACTCCGCGAAGGATGAGGGGGAAGACCGTGGTGGAAAGCTGATTGCCGCCGGCCAATCCGCAGACGGCGACCGCGCCATGCCGTTCGATCTGGCTGTAGGCGGTCGCCAGCGTCTGGCCGCCGACGCTATCCACCGCCGCTGCCCAGGTTTCCGATTCCATGGGCTTCGATGCCCGGGCCAGTTGCTCGCGGAGGACGATCGACGACGCGCCCAGGCTCTTCAGGTAAGGCTCCAGCTCCGGTCGCCCGGTGGATGCAGCGACGTGGTACCCATTGCGCGCAAGCAAGGCCACCGCCACGCTGCCGACTCCGCCGGCGGCACCGGTCACCAAAACGGGCTTGCCGCCCGGCTTCAGTCCGTGACCTTCCAATGCCATCACCGCCAACATCGCCGTAAAGCCGGCGGTGCCGAACGCCATGGCGCGATCGAGCGTCAGGCCGTGGGGCAGAGGGGTCAGCCACTCCGGATTGAGGCGCGCATAGCCTGAGTAGCCTCCCCAATACAGCTCACCCAGTCCCCATCCGGTAGCCAGCACGGGGTCGCCTGGCCGGAAGTCGGGCGAAGCGGATTGTTCCACAACACCCGCCAGGTCGATGCCTGGCACGGCCGGGAATCGACGGATGATCTTGCCCTTCCCCGTGACGGCGAGACCGTCTTTGTAGTTCAGGCTGGAGTACCGTACCCGGACGACGACCGCCCCTTCGGGCAGAGACGAAAGGGATAGGGTTTCCAGGGAAGGATGGGTTGCGCCGTCCTGCTCGCGCAGGACGAGAGCGGGGAAGCTGTCAGGTGTCACCCTCACATTATCGGGCGTGAGCCGTCCCGGCGCAAAGCCGGATCACACATTCCCGGCACGGACCGATAAGAATCAGTGAGACGCTCCGCGGTCCGTTAGAACTGGAGACCACACCTTGCTGCGAGCTGCGCTAGTTACCCCCGACCCTGACCTTCGGAAGGAGTTGGAGCAATGCCTCACTCGCTGCGGCCGCCTGGTTCTCGTCAGGAAGTTCGACCGCTATCCCCGTGCCGAGGAGGTCTCGAATTTTATGCGGGCGCATGCGCCGCAGGTGGTGTTCCTCGACGTGAGCGCGATGGAAACCGCTTTGGACGTAGCGGCGGCGCTCGCCCGCGCCAATGATTCGGCGTTCACTGTGGCGGTCCACCGGGGTTCGTCGGAGGGCCTGCTGCTGCGCCTGATGCGCGGCGGCATGCGGGAACTGCTGGTTCTGCCAGTCGACGACCGGACGCTCGAAGAGATTCTCGACCGGGCAGAGGAGGCGGCGCGCGCCGCCGGGCCGACGCCCGAGCAGGTAGATCTGGTTTACTCGTTTTTGCCTGCCAAAGCCGGCGACGGAGCCACGTTCACGGCCGTCAACACCGCCTTCGCCCTGGCGCGCCTGCCGGAGACGCGGCCGCTGCTGATGGACTTCGACCTCAACATGGGGTTCACGCGCTTCCTGCTCAAGCTGTCGAACCCCTATTGCGCGCGCCATGCCCTCGAAAAGGCCACCGAGATGGACGAGAGTATCTGGGCCGAACTGGTCAGCCCCGCCGGCGACCTGGATATCCTGGCGTCCGGTCCCACGCCCCGTACGCGGCTGGAGGCGTTTGACGTCGCCGCCCTGCTCGCCTTCCTGCGCAAGCGGTACCGGATCATTTCGATCGATCACTCCGGGGCGTTGGAGGGGTTCTCGGCCGATGCGTTGCGCGAATCGCAGCGCATCCTGCTGGTGGCCACTCCGGAATTACCCTCCATCTATCTGGCCCGGGAGAAGCTTCACCAGTTGAAGGAGTGGGACCTGGACGATCGCGTGGAACTCCTGCTGAACCGCTGGCACAAGAGCGCCCCGCTTTCCATGGTCGACATCGAAGAGACTCTGGGCGTGCCGATCAGCCGCATGATTCCCAACGACGAAACCCAGGTCCGCAAAGCGCTGGTGGAGGGGAGGGACGTCGATCCGTTCTCTCACCTCGGGCAGCACTATGCGCAATTGGCGGAGTCGCTGTCATCGGCCAGCGGCGGCCCAAAGCCAAAGAAATGGGAGAGCCGCGTCGAGCATTTTGCCCTTGTCCCGGCGCGCTACGGACTTCTCCCGGGGAGACGATAGTTGTTCTCGCTTAGAAAGCACATCACCCAGATCGACGATCTGGAATCGCTGTTTCGCCAGTTGCTGGCCTGCTATCAGGAAGCGATTTCAGGATTCGCAAAACACTTGCCGGCCTCGCCTAAGTCCCTGTTCGAGGAGCCGCGATCGCAGTTGAAGGCCATCAAATCGGGGTTGGGGTCCCATCCCAACCGCGGAAACATCGAAGCGGCGCGAGAGGAACTCGACCGATTACTCAAGGCATTCGGTCGTCACCTCGATGACTATCTCAAGCAACAGGAGAAAGACACCAAGGAGGTGATGGCGATCATCGCCCGCCTGACCGAGTCTCTCGCCCGGAGGGACACCCAGCACAGCGTCCGCTTTCACGGGATCACCCGGAAACTCCGCCTGCTGGCCACGGGCCAGGACCTGGAAGTCATCAAGCGGGGACTCTCCGAAGAAGTCACCCAACTCGAGCGCTACATCGAAGACATGGACCGCGAGAATCGCGAGGCCGTGGAGCGGCTGCGAGACGATCTGGGAACAAAACTGGAAGACGCTTCCCCGTTCTCGCGGCGTCAGGCCGAAGAGCTGATCCGCTCCAAGATCCGCGAAGTGAACGTACCCTGGTAACGCCGCCGTGCGTTCCTTCTGAGCCGCGACCGTACTCTAGGGACGCTGGTCCATGAAGAAGTAGCCGATCATGTGGCAGACAATCATGTGGGCGTCTTCAATCCGGCCCATGTGCGGCACCGGCGCTTGAATATTTAACTGCGCCATCGGCCCCAGTTTGCCGCCATCGCGGCCGGTGAGCCCGATGGTCTTGCACCCGATCGAGTTTGCATATTCCATCGCCTTGAGCACGTTTGGCGAGTTGCCCGATCCACTGATGCCCATCACGACGTCGCCGGACTGGGCGAAGTTCTTCAACTGCTCGACAAACACCGCATCGTACGACACGTCGTTCGCGTACGCGGTAATCGTCGGCAATTGATCGGTCAACGCCATGATCTTGAACCGCGAAGGCCGGTTGAAGCTGGCGCCCTTCACCATGTCGCAGGCAAAGTGCGAAGCCGTGGAAGCGCTGCCGCCGTTGCCACAGACGAAAATCCTGCGCCCTTCATCGCGAGCCGCGCGAAGCCAGTCGATGGCTTCGTTCACTTTACCGAGATCGAGTGCGTCGAGAGTTTTGAAAAGTTCTGTTTTGTATTGTTCTGGATACGTCATAAGGAACTCCGTTGGCGCGCCAGCTCGAAGGCGCCCCACAGTACCGAATCGTCCGGCAGCGCCGCCGGCACGACATCGATGCGAGCTTTTGACCAGTCCGTAATCTGCCGCCGTAGCTCCGCGCGGAGCGGGGAAAACAGCGCGTCGCCCGCTTTGGCGATGCCGCCGCCGATGACGATCCGCGCCGGATTCAGGAGCATGATGCAGGCCTTCAGTCCCAGGGCCAGGTTGACCACATAGCACTCCACGAAGGCCGGATCCTGGAGCAGTTCGCGCGCGGGCTTGCCGTAGTCCCGATCGAGCCACAGGCCGCAGCACATCCGCTCAAAACAGCCGCGCGCGCCACACAGGCATTCCGGCCCGTCCGGCCGGATGGTGAGATGGCCGATCTCGCCGGCATAGGAATCGGCACCGCGCCAGATCCGTCCGTCAAGACAGATACCGCCGCCGATGCCGGTGGACAGCGTCATATAGAAAATCGAATCGAAACCCTGCCCTGCGCCGTGATGGGCTTCGCCCAGCGCGCCCACGTTGGCGTCATTGTCCATGATAGCCGGCACGCCGAGTTCCTTTGCCAGGTGCTCCGGCAGCCGGAAGTCGCGCCAGCCGCCGACATGCGTCGACAGGGCGATGCGCTGCTCGCCGAAATGGACCGGCCCGCCGAAGCCGATGCCGCACTGGTCGAACCGCGCGTCGCGCTGCCATTGGGTGGCGATTTCGACGATGCGGCCGAGCATCCAGTCGCGCCCGCCCTCGCGATCGGTGGCACGGGATTCGCGACGCGCCATCCGGCCGTCGTCGAAATCGGCAATCGTGAACTTGGTGCCGCCGATATCAACCGCGAGCGTGCGCATCCAGAATCTCCCGCGGGCTGGCCGTGCCGGTTCCCTTCTTCATGATGGTGATGGATGCCACCGCGTGGCCGAACCGCGCCGCCGCCTCCGGATCCCGAGTCGCGGCGAGAGCCATGGAAGCGCCGGCCGAAAAGCTGTCGCCCGCACCGCAGATATCGACCGGCTTTTCGACCTTTTGCGTTTCGATCCGCCGTTCGCGCCCTGCCTCGACAATCGTGACCCCCGCGCCGCCGTGCGTCACCACCAGCAGCGGTGAGGCCGTGTGCGCGCGCAAACCCTCGTAGTCCGACCGGCCCGGCAACCGGGCGCACGCAGCGCCGGCTTCCTGCTCGTTCGGCTTGGTCACCACGTTGCGGAACTGATCGATCCGCATCCGCGAATCCACCCAGATGATCTTCTCGGGGAACGCCGGCGCGAGGTCCGCCAGCAAGGTACGCACGCTGCCGGTGACCACGCCGCCCCTTCTGGATTCAGCCTGATCGGAAATCAGGATCACGTCGAATCGCTCGATCTGCTGTGTGAGCGAATCGAGCAGCTTGCGTTCGATCTCCGGCGCCAGCGGCTCGGTCTGAATCCAGTCGACCCTGGGCAGGTCCTCCTCCCCCGTCGTCGCGTTCAGCAGCTTGGTATAGGTGAAGGTCGGAATGCCCGGCGCCCGGATCAGCAGGTCGGCGCAAATTCCGCGGGCGGTCAACGCCTGGCCGAGTTCATAGCCAAAGCCGTCGTCGCCCACCACGCCAAGCACGCTGATCGAACCCACGCCCAAGGCCGCGAGATTGTTGGCCACGGTGCCGCCGGCCCCCGGAGTGATCTCGGTCCGCACCACGCCGACGCGGGGAATCCCCGTCTCGCGCGAGGGCTCCCCTTCGGCGGGATCGTAGGTGCACCAGCGGTCGAGACAGATATCGCCCACCACCAGGGCGCCCAGCGACGGCAGTTTCTCCAGGATCGCGGCCGGGTTCATGCCGCCACCTCCAGCACTGCCTTTCGCAGTGCCGGGAACGTCGCGCGGTGGTCCCCGCAGAAGTAAAAGCTCTCTCCGCCATCGGCGACCGTGCGCACCAGCATGGTTTTGTGCGGGCGGAAATAGTAGCCGGGATCGCTCTTTGGCAATTCCTGGTGAATGTCGCCTTGAATCGGCACCATGTCGAACACCGAGGTGGTGAACCGGCGGATCTCGCGGCCTTCCTGGTGCGCGACATTGCGCGCCATGGCGAGCGCCTTCAGGTACACTTCCGGCGCCATGATGGCGGAACCGAAGCTCAGCACCACGCCGCCCTCAAGCGATTCCACGCTGTTGGCGAAGATCAGAAAATCCCGGTAGCTGGCCGCGCCGACCGCTCCGCCATCGCAGTTCGGGTGTTCGTGGAGAATGTCGTAGCCGATGCCCACGTGCACCGTGGCGGGAACGGAAAGCCGGTAGGCGGCGGCGAAGACACTGAACTCCTTGTACGGGAAATCGCTGGCGTCGATCGTCCGGCCGACGTTTTCGCCTAATCCCAATCTTTCACGGGCGGCTTCGACGATGACATCGTTCATCTCGCCCGTCTCGCGCCAGAGGCCGAACTCGCCGGAGCGGATATAGCGCGCCACGCTTTCCGTGGTCGCACCGATGCGCGCCAGTTCGTAGTCGTGGATCGCGCCGGCGCCGTTCAGCGCGATGTGGGTCAGCCACCCGCGCTCCATCAGGTCGATGATGTGGCGATTCTGTCCGGCGCGCAGCAGGTGCGCTCCCAGGATGAGAATTCGTGCCGCGCCTTTTTCGCGGGCGGCGGCGAGACGTTGAGCCACGGTCTTCAGGTTGGGGTGAGAGAACTCGGCCACATCCGGAGATTGGCCGTCGGTGAGCCAGCGATCGATGGCAAGATCGTGGATGCGTTCGGTGAGCGGTTTGATCAGGAGACGATTGCGATCAAAAAGGGAGTACTTGGTGGGCATTCGTAGTAATAAGCGCTAGGTGGCGGTCTCTACCGGAACCGTGTTCTCGATCACAACGCGGGGTCGAGGATTCGTTGGCGGAATTGGCAGACCTTGCTCCTTCAGAAGTTCGGCGTGTTCGATCATGCCCCACCTGGCTCTGTACAGACAATCCTCGATGGAATGGCCGACGCCGGAAAATCCCTCCAGGTCCGGTGAGTAAAAAGTGAAGAAGTCGGGCTCCTTGGTCGCTTCGATGATAAGTGAGTACCTGATCTCAAGCATTAGGTTCTCCTGCCTTGATGCCGGCTGCCTTTAGAATTGCATGACAGGTGCCGGTGGGGATCTCTTTGCTGCCGTGGTAGTCGACCCGCACCAAGTTCTTCCAGCCTGGCTTTCCGTAGTAGCGGACAGAGCCCTTCTCTCGAACTATCCGGAACCCGGCGAGTTCCAATCGACGCACCAACTCGCTGAACCTCACGTCCGCAAGGTCCTCCGCAGGCTACCCGGCAACTCCCGCCCCATTTGGAAACAGCGCCGACATCAAATCGTCGTGGCATAGGTAGTTGGGAATAATGAAGTCCGCGCCCACACCCGCTAGCCGGTTTCGCTTCCATGCATCCACCACCAGGCACTCGGGCTCCGCTGTCGCCACGCCTACTGCGACACCGCCGACTTCCTTCACGTTCTCGATCTCGACATAGCCGTCGCCGAACCCCAGAAACTCATCGCCCCGAAATTCCGACCGGGCGATGATGTTCTGAATCAGGATCTTCTTCGAGAAGCTCTTGTAGTCATCGAGCGCACCGAACACGCCGCCGTCGAAGTAGCGGGTGACATCCAGCAGATCGGCCTCGTGCTTCATGTAAGGCTCATCGGTGCCGCTGGCGAGATACATCTTGAAGCCTCGCTGCTGCAGCGACTCCAGCAACCGCCGCGAACCGGGAACCATGTACTTGTCCGGAGAACAGAGTCCTTTTTCCAGTTCCTCCAAACGATCCTTGATCTTCTCCTGCAGGCGGCGCAGGTATTCGTGCTTGTATTCGAGCGGATCCTTCGGCGTTCCCCCGCGGGTATTCACCTGGTCGGCCAGTTCGATCATCTGGTAGATGGTCTGCTTGCCCGTCAACCGGCCGACGAATTCTTCGACGAGGGCACGCAGATCGTGCTCTTTCTCGCCGGTCTTCAGGCCGGTGAGCACCTCGACCATCATCGGGACCATCGTGTCTACCCAGCCGGCGCGAATGAGGGAAATGGTGCCGTCGAAGTCGAAGAGAGCAACCCGGGTCTGCGCGGCACTCGCACCCGGGCGAAGCTGTTCAATCATCTGTTTTCATTGTCGCAAAGCGGGGGCGTCGTCCGCGAGTGGCGAAGAAGGTTACCGTTCGCCCGGAGGCCGCAGCGTAAAGCCGCGAGTGTCCGATTCTGTCTTGTTAAGTGCGAATCCATACCACTTACTTCACAGGCAGACAGCGCCGACGCGACTGCGTCGCGTGGGCCCTTGTGTGGGCGGGCTTTCCTGGCAATGCGGCAGAAAGGCCGGAACCTGGCGAATCACCGTGGTGTCTAATCTAATGTGTTTCGAGCCCTCGCAGTCTGCTTCCTGATTTCGGCAAGCGCGCAGGCCGGTCTCATCCAACCGCTGACCATTGACAGGCTGGCGGGCGCTCAGGTCCTCGCGGTGGGACGCGTGGAACGCATTCACGCTGGTGCCTTGGTACCAACCCAAAAAGGCTGGCCCGCCTCGACGAGACACTGCGTGGCGGTTCTGCATCTGTTCCGGTCCATACCGGAGTTGAAAGCGGTTGACATCCATCTCAACTACTATTCTTTCAACGGCATGATCGTAAATGGGCACCCAATGTACCCCAACTTGGAAATCAGAAAGAGCTATGTCTTCCCTTTGACGGCAAAAGGGAATCGGTGGAGATTGATAGTGGAGGAGGGGTACGGCCTTGTCGTGCCCGCGAGCATTGCAGAACCGACAGGCGCTGCTCCTGGCTCCAAACGGGAGTTCATTATCCGCGAGTTGATGAACACTTTGCTCCGTGGCTCCTACACGGACCTTTACCGCTTCAGCACCTACATGCAGTTTCGGCCGGCAGCGGAACTGAACGAGGAGATCATGTCGGCACTCACTGCGGAGTTGCCGCCTGGCGACCGCCGCTGGCTGGATTTTTCCACCGCTCTATTGGCCAAGGTTGGCATACGAAGACGGAACCTGAACGAACTTGTGGCCGGCGAAGGGCCTAAAGAGATGTTCGCGTTCGCCCCCACGCTGCTGGCTGCCCGTACCCTCCGCCACGTGCCCGAATCGCGACGGCGGGATGGGATCATCCGGAACATGCTGCAATTCAGCGCCATCCACTTGTGGGGGACGGCCGCTACGTTGGTCCCTGAGTTCAAAGATGACCCGCTCCTGCTGGATCTTTTGCCGCGTTACTTGGAGCGATCCCAGAAAGGCGCTCTTTTCACCGCGTGTTGGTTGGTGAATAGCGGGCAAATGGCATTGCTCGAGACTACATTGGATGCTGCGCTGAGAGCCCTGAACGACAAGACCGTCGATCACAGTGAGCTGAACGCAGCTTGCAGGTTGCTCCTCGACCACGGCACCAGCCAGCAGTTCGAACGATACTTGAACATCTTGAGAGCGTCCAAGGTGCACGATCTGGGCCGGTATCGTCAACTGTGGCAAGTCGCATGGGAAGGAAGATCGCAACGCGTCGTGCGCATCCTCGCCGTGCTCCTTGATGACGAGCGGCAAGCATCATCTCAGGATTCCGTCCGCTACTGTGACTTCGCCGGCGCACTGCTCCAGAAGTTCGCTGGAGAGAAATTCGGTTTCAAACAGTGGGACAAGATGTCGCTGCCCGAACGTAACGCGGCCGTGGCGAGAGCACGCGATTGGATGAAGAACCTTCCTCCCTGAACCTCGAGCGGCTGCGAGCGATCTCATCAATCACGACGCCGGCAGCAGATTGGACCGCAGCGCGTCGAACCGCAACTGCAGCCGCCGCACGTGCTGATTGGCTCGCGAACTACGCAGCGTCTCGAATTCCTTCCGCGCCTCGTCCACGCGCGATAGCGCCAGCAGCGATTCGCAGCGCCGCGCGCGGGCATCGAGGTCCTTCGGACGTCGCGCGAGAAAGCGGTCCATCGAAGCGACCACGCGCTGATGCTCGCCGAGCAGGTAGAGGCACGCAGCCAGAGCGTTGGCACAGTACGAACTGTCCGGATCCACGGCGGCCAGCCCTTCAAACAGGACGGCCGCCTCCCGATAGCGCCCCTGCTGATACATCGAATAGGCGCGATCCGCCACGAGGAATACCTCATCGTGCGACCAGTTGAAACGGGGCATGGCGTTATCCTCGAGCGTCGGAAAGATGCCGGGAGACGACCCCGTCTTCCAGTTCCTGCATGCGCATCATGAGAGCGAGCATTCGCTCGATGCCTTGGGCCGCGTCGCCGGGAGGCGGTTTCTCGGTGAACTCCTTGGCATGCCGGTCGAGCATGGAACGCCAGCGGACCCGCTCGGCGGCCATATCGCGGATTTCCAACGTCGCCGGGCGCGACGGAGGGCCGATGTACCCGGCATTGCGAGGCGCGCGGTCCAGGCGCAGCAAGGACCGCCACGACGTCGGCAGCGATGCGCCCAGCCGCCGGATGTGCTCGCGAAAGGTCGCGCGCGCTCCGGTGGCCGCCCGCGCCGAGGCCGTCCCCGCCGTGTTCGGAACCGAAGGCTGCAAGCCCGGCAATGTGTATTGAACGCGCATTCTCTATGCCTCCTGCTGCGAAAGCTGGTACACCCAGTTTAGGACCTCGGCGACCGCTTCGTACAGATCCTCGGGGATGTCCCGCCCCACATCGAGCGAAAACAGGCTGTGGGCCAGCGGGACGTTCCGCATAATCGGCACTTTGTTCTCCTTGGCCAGGCCGATGATCATTTCAGCCATCTTGTTCTGCCCCTTGGCCGTCACGCGCGGAGCGTTCATCGTCTTCTCGTCATACTGCACCGCAATCGCCAGGTGTGTGGGATTCACCACCACCGCGTTCGCCTTCGGCACGTGCTCCAGCGCGCTTTCGTGCAGCATTTCCTCGTGCAGGGCACGGCGCTGGTGCTTGATGTGCGGGTCGCCTTCGTCCTGCTTGTATTCCTTTTCCACCTCGTACTTGCTCATCTTGAGGCCCTTCATGTACTGGTGCTTCTGGAACATGAAGTCGGCTCCGCCGAGGATCACAAACGCCCCGCCCACGCGATAGAGCATCTTGAACAGGAGGGTCGAGACCAGACCGGCCGTGTCGACGATGTTCGTGCGCGCGGTGAGCACCACATCGCGAAAGGAACCCATGAGCACCTTGTAGACCAGAAACATCACGATGATGAACTTGAGCAGGTTCTTGGCCGCCTCAATGTAGGTTTTGCCCTTGAAGAAGATCCCCTGGAATCCCTGAATCGGGTTGAGCTTCTCAAATTTGGGGGTGAGAATCTCGAAGGAGAACAGGGTGCCGACCTGGAGATAAGTCACGGCGGCCGAGACCACGAACAGGGCGCCCAGCAGCGGCGAACACATGAGGAGAAAGCGCAGCCAGGCCGAACCCTGATAGTGGAGGATCGCATCCTCGCTGAGTTGGCCGGTGAGCATGTGGGGCTGGAAGAAATCCAGCATCATCTGGCTGAGTTGCCGCACGAAGAAGCCGCCGCCCCCGGAGAGCACACCAATCCCGACGATGAACAAGGCCGCCTGGGTCAGGTCGTTGCTCTTGGCGACCTGGCCCTTCTTCCTGGCGTCCTTGATCTTTTTTGGGGTCGGTGGCTCTGTCTTCTCCCCGGACATGGTTTTACGACTTCAACAACCCGACGGATTTGAGTTCATCGCGCGTCTGCTGGTCGGCGAGTTCCTTCGGGGTGGTAGCGTAGCGAGCGAGCAGCGCGCCCACGCTCAAGGGACCGATGCCCAGCAGGCGCCGCGGGTCATTGCCCCACTCCACCTTGTAGGCGCCCACCGGAGATTGATCGGTCAGATCGGTCGGCGACATTCCCAGGGTCTGCACCAAGTAATTGCGCATGCCCTCGGCCTGTTCCATCGTGGACATCGCTTGCGGGCTGAGCGGCGTGGTACTGCCGTTGTACAAGCTCACGACCTTCGCATCCGTGGGCTGCATGAGCATGGCCTTGCGCGCGTTGATGAACGCCGCCGGATCCACCTGGTTCGCCAGCAGATCCTGCGTCATCGGCATCGTCATCATTTGAGGCGTCCACATCGCAGGCGTGATGACCGGTCCCACCTTCGGGTTGTAAGCCGGAATCGCCGCGGGGGCCGGCGCCTGGGTTCGGGCGTTCGGCGAAACCGTTGGACCGCACACCTGGCCGGTTCGCTGGCCGTCTCCGAACGGCGTGTGCTGCTGGAACTCCGCCTTGCGCAGCGCGGCTTCGAACATGGTCTCGAAGTTGCGTTCCTGGGCGGCCGCCGAGGGTTGCCCGGTCTGGGCCTCTCCGGCTTGCTGACCGCCGCCCCCGGCGCGGAATCTGCGCTGCAGAAACACTTCCTGGCCGGGCTGCAGTCCGGTCGGGTTGAGTTGCGGATTGAACATCCTCAATAGCTCTTCGAGCATGGTCAGGCGCTGGGCGACTTGCGCCAGTGTGCTCTCTCCGGGCTGTACGTAGGTCACCCTCGGCGAGGAGGCTCCCTCCCGCCGGACTCCCCCAAAGCCCGTTCCGCCTGTTTCATTGATTCGCGACATACGCTACCTCGTTCGAGTGGCGCCCCTTTCCGGGGCTACAGCGATCACCCGTATTATCGGGCATCTGAGGAGGAAGTTGCCACCGGCCAAGGCATAACCGCGAAATATGTGAACAACCCCTTTGTCTCGAACCCCGAACCGCAGGTGTGGGCCCGAACTGAAATTGACAGTCCCCCAGGTTTGCGGCGCCTTGCGAAAGGCGGCGACTGGAGATTGGCCATTTCTGAATGAGATGCAAGTGTCCGACCGGCCGGGCGGCCTCTTGGACCGGATGGGGGAATCGGATTTGGCGGAACGAAGCCAATTTCGGCGGGAAGTCGTTGATTTCGCGGGAGGGAAAATGGGTTCGCCAAGTGGCTTCGTTCGGCTTCGCAGCACCTTTCCCCGACGGCCACCGTTCGGCAAGGCAAGCCGGTGGAGCCCACGTTCCCGTCATGAGATTCAGTTGCCATGTCGAAGAAGCAGCATACCGCTGCGTCAAGAGCCAAACGTACTTTGAAATCCACAACTGTCAGATTCAACGAGACTTAGATTTTAGAAACCGCTGTTATTGCAAGCGGTGCCCGCGGGGCCTTGGAGGTCCCTTCCAAGCTCGTCACCCGGGTCGATGACGCGATCGCGGGGTGGGGCCGTCTCGATCTTCGATCCGGATGGCCGGCCGAAGACCGGCGGGAGACCCATAGGAGAAAACTAACTGCCCGCGGCTGGCCAAAAAACATTGAGGCGTAGACGCTCGGAGCCGTTCTTCGACCCGCAAGGCCGGGCGCTGGGCAGAAAAGTACAAACTCAAGGGCCGGTCGAAGACCGGCGCCCCACGGCTTGCGCCGTGGGCTCGGTTGCGAGAGCGAATCGAGGCCAGCGTGAGCCCTCCCTTGCGGTCGGGCCTCTGATGGTGCGAGCCATCGGGAGTGGCGAAGGGTGTCGGCAACCCCACGGCATCGCTGTGGTTTGGGAAAGTCCCTTAAGACCACTTAGTTTTCCCACCTAATTCCCTGTCACGCCCTTGTCTTGCTCCCGGATTTCGCTATCATGTCAACGTGGAAGCTCTGCTTTGGATCATCCTCCCGGTCCTGGTGGCGGTCGGCTCTGCCCTGATGTCGTTCTACATCATGCAGGCTCGGATGGAAGTCGCGATCGCCAAAGAGCGTGAGGCTCTGTCGGAAGCGCGCGTGCTCCTGGAGTCGCAAAAGAAGACGGTCGAAGAGACCATCCGCGCCACGGAGGAGAATGTCCGCCGCCAGGCTTTGGATTCATTCATCGCTGACGTGCGTGTCGAGGAGCGCCACTATGTTCGTGAAAACAAGACCCTGTTCATGAACAAGAAGAGCCTGGTTCTGCAGGAGCGGATCTTCTTCCGCAACATCCCTCTGTCCAACTGGGTGGAGCACGAGATGGTGGTTGAGGAAGGCGCCGACGTCGACAAACTGCTGAAGACCCTGTCGGTGTTCGGCGGCGACCTGCCGGCGCTGACCGGCGGGGCCCCGGTCGCCCAGCCTCGCAAGATGTTGCGCTGACCGCTTACTTCGGCAGCAGAAACGCCTGGAGTTCCCGCACGAACGTGTTCAGCGCGGCGCGGTCCGCCTTTTCATAGCGCATGATCACAAAATGAGCGCCAACGTGAAAGCCGACGGCGTTTGGCTCCGGACGCCAGGTCTGCTCGAGTTCGAGACCGGCCGCCTCCGAGGCAAGATGGTAGGCTTCGGCGCGGAGGATCTCTCCGCCCGGGCCTGAATAGCCGGCCTTCTCGATCGCGGCGACGGCGAAGCGGGCGATGGCCGGGGGCGCCTCTCCTGGCGGCGGCGTGCTATGTTCGGATCGCGTCCATGCGCCCACGTGTTCCGGCAGGGCCGTCGACGCAGCCTTCTTCGAGGGAGTGCAGGCGCTGGTCGAGATCGCGGCCAGCAGCCATGCCCGGCGGTTCAGCATTCGACAGATTGTAGCCAACTGGAGTACAACTTGAGAAGTAGCTCCCGTTCGATCAATCTCGAAGATTCATGGCCAAGTTCAAGGCTCCCAAGCCCAAACAACCGTCACTGACCGGGCGCCAGGGCGCCCCGTGCCTGGTCCTGCTGATTGGCGGGATGCTGTTGCTGCTGCTGTTGGTGTATCTGAGTATGAGGTCGAGCTAACCGATGCGCATCGACGGAAGAAGGGCGGATCAGCTGCGGCCGGTCACGGTGGAAACCGGTTACCTGTTGACCGCGGAAGGCTCAGCGCTGATCACGGTGGGACACACCCGTGTGCTGTGCGCGGCCAGCGTTGAGGACACGGTGCCTTCGTTCCTCCGCGGATCGGGAAAAGGCTGGGTAACCGCCGAGTACTCGATGCTGCCCAGGGCCACGCAACAGCGTACGCCGCGCGAGTCGGCCAAGGGCCGCATCTCCGGGCGAACCCACGAAATCCAGCGGCTGATCGGGCGTTCACTGCGCGCGGCGATGGATCTGGCGACGCTCGGCGAGCGGACGGTCACCCTCGACTGCGACGTCCTGCAGGCCGATGGCGGCACACGGACCGCGGCCATCACCGGAGCTTCGGTGGCCCTCGCCCTCGCCTGCCGGCAACTGGTCGAGTTCCGCAGACTGCCCAAATTTCCCATGAAGGAGCACGTCACCGCCACGAGCGTCGGCATTGTCGGCCCCGAGGTGATGGTCGACCTTTGCTATGAAGAAGACTCCCGCGCCGGCGTCGATATGAATGTCGTGATGACCGGGGCCGGGAAGTTCGTCGAGGTGCAGGCCACCGCCGAGCACGCAGTTTTCGACGACAGCCAGATGGCGGCCATGCTCGTCCTGGCGCGGAAGGGGCTGGATGAACTGCTGGTGATTCAGCAGGCGGCGGCGAAAGTCGGGTGAGACTCTATTGCGCCACCAGCAATCCCGGCAAATTGCGTGAGTTCGCCCTGGCCGCGGAACACCTGGCCGCGGGCGCCTTTTCGTTCGAGCCGCTACGCGGCATTCCGCCGTGCGAAGAAACCGGCCTGACGTTCGAGGAGAACGCAGCGCAGAAGGCCGAATACTATAGCGGCTTCGCGCCCGGTCTTTGCTTCGCCGAGGACTCCGGCATCGAGGTAGACTCGCTGGGCGGCGCCCCGGGTGTCTACTCCGCGCGCTTCGCCGGACCCGGCGCGACCGACGAAGAGAACAACCAACGGCTCATCGAGCGTCTGAGAGGAAAACCCGACCGCGCGGCGCGCTATGTATGCGTCGTGGCGCTGGCGGAACAGGGTGAGGTGGTAGCCGCCTTCCGCGGCCAGGTCGAGGGCGTGATCGTCGACGAACCTCGGGGCGGGAACGGCTTCGGCTACGATCCGCACTTCTTCTACCCGCCGTTCGGCTGCACGTTCGCCGAAGCCGCGCCGGAACAAAAACTGGAAGTCAGCCACCGGCGGATCGCGGTGGAACAAATGCTGCGGTATCTCCTCAGCGGCCGAAGATGAACCGGCCGCGGCGCGGGTCGGCGCCGCCGTCAAGAACGCCGCCCCTCATGACGATCAGGGTGGGCGCCGATCCGTTGCTCCACTCGCCGGTCACAGTGACGCGATGGCCCCTCGCGCGGAGGCGGTCCGCCGTGGCGCGCGGAATCCGGGCTTCGAGATTCAGCTTGCCGGGCTGGAAGTCGTGGTGCGCGAACGACGAGTAGAAGTGCTCGCTCTGGAATCGGGGCGCTTCCACGGCTTCCTGCGGCGACATCTGGAAATCGAGGACATTCAGCAACACCTGCAACAGCGCCTGGTCCTGGTTGTCTCCGCCCGGAGTCGACATCGCCAGGATCGGTTGGCCGTCGCGGAGCACCAGGGTCGGGCTCAGCGTGACCCGCGGGCGCTTGCCCGGGGCGAGTTGATTCGCATGGCCCGCGGTCAGCACAAACGATTGAAGGCGGGTGCTCAGAGGGATGCCCGTGTCGCCGGCGATCACCGAGGGCAGCCACGCGCCGCTCGGAGTCGCCGAGAAGACATTGCCCTTCGAGTCGACGACATTGACACAGGTGGTGTCGCTTGCCTGGCTGGT
Source organism: Bryobacteraceae bacterium (assembly GCA_046160045.1). Taxonomy (GTDB): domain Bacteria; phylum Acidobacteriota; class Terriglobia; order Bryobacterales; family Bryobacteraceae; genus CAZGUX01. The sequence continues at coordinate 10,616 of JBJXGR010000308.1, read as the reverse complement.
CCCGCTGGAAGCGGATGCGAGGTCAATCGGCCCGCCGAAGGCCCCCGGACGGTGATCGAGCGACGCATGGGCCGGATCGATCTGGCGCCGCCGCTCGGCCGCGTAGTCCTTCGACAATAGCCGATCGGCGGGGATCTTTGAATGCTTCGGATCGCCGTAATAGCGGTCACGATCCGCGAAGGCCAGTTTGACCGCTTCCACCACGGTGTGGAGATACTCGGGGCTGTAGTGGCCGAGCGTTTTGAGGTCGTAGCTTTCGAGCAGGTTCAGAGCCTGCAACAGCACCGGCCCTTGAGTCCAGAAACCCGGCTTGACGATCTCGTATCCGCGATACATCACCCGCGCGGGCTGGTCGATTTCGGCGTGGTAGTTCTTCAGGTCATCGAACCGGATCAGGCCGCCCGCCTGTTCGGAGAACTCCGCGAGACGCCGTGCGATCGGGCCCCGATAGAAATGGTCGCGCACGGCTTGGATCTTTTGGGTACGCTTTCCGCGCGCCTTGCGCTCCACGGCGGCGAGTTCCTGGAGGGTCTTCTCGAGCGCAGGCTGGCGGAAGATCGCCCCGCGCGGCGGCAACGCATGGTTCGGAAGGAAGAACGCTTGCGAGGCCGGCCACAAGTCGAGCATCGGCCGCGTATCACGGATGAACGAGGCAAATTCTTCGCCCAGCGGAAAGCCCTTCGCGTAGCCGATCGCGGGCGCGGCCACCTCGGCGAATGGCATGGTTCCGTATTCGGAGAGGGCGAGCAGAAGCCCGTCGAAGACGCCCGGAGTGATTGCGGCGAGAACCCCGAATTCCGGGATGGGCGGTTTGCCAGCCGGGTCCTCCCAACGCTCGGCATTGCGTGACTTGTAATAGTCGACGGTGGCGAGCGCCGGGGCCACCCCGACGCCGCTGATCACCACGGGCGGCCGGCCGGACATCTTGACGATCAACGGCATTTCGCCGCCCAGCCCAAAGCGCGACTGCTCGGTGACGGCGGCCGCCAGCACGCTGGCCACTCCGGCATCCACCGCATTGCCGCCCGAGACGAGGATGCGGTAACCAGCCTCGACCTCGAAGTTGTTGGCCGCGCCCACCATTTCCCGAGTGCCGCGGACGGGCGGAAACATGGTTTTGGTTTGCGCGGCCGCGGCGGCCACATACAGTGTAATGACAAGGAATCGGGCCATCGAAGTCTCGCCCAGTCTAACATCGACGGGTGCCGGAACAACGGGAAGCGGCTCTGAATTCGACCGCCAGAGGCGATTTCGGTCACATCCTCGCTGGGCGATAGAGGCCCAACTGAACCGAGCCGGAGTCAGCCGATCTCTCGCCAGATGAGAGCGGAAGAAAACAGAGTCAGGTGCCGGACGTTCGTCGTGGCAATCACTGTTTCGTCACCGTGGCGCAACAGGTCTGCTTGCGCCGCGAGAATCATGTCAGCGTCCAAAGATGCGTCATCTGCTGACTGCCGGCCCATTTTTCGCGCAGTTGCCCAGAATTCCGCTGCCCTGAGCATGACCGGTGAGGTGATCGGCGCGAAGCCGAGCATGGCCCTCAATGCATCCAGACGGCCGAGCCCGCGCTCTTTGCCCGCCCGAAGTAATTCGCGACGCACTTCGTAATCGGCAATCTCCGGAATCATGACCTCAATCCCCTTGTATGCCAGACTCGCAAGCCAATTCTTGCAGTCTTCGTTTTCGGGAGAACTCCGCGGATTCGTGATCATTCCGAGTGGACCGGCATCCAGCAGCACGATCATGCTCACGAGAACAGCCTATAACCTGGAGGGCGGTGCTCATCAAGGGCATGACGGAGAATCTCAAACGTCTCCCGCTGCTCGGTTTCGTCGCCGTTCATCCATTCGTCGAAGAGCCTGTTCAACGCCGAAGGATCCAGTTTCCGGGGACTCCGGGGCCGTTCAGGCGGAATGGGTGGTTGTTCCTCTTGTCTTTCGGTATCGCGTTCCTTCATTCCTGATTCTACTTTACGCTGCTTTGGCCACCTTGCTGTCGGGCCATATCCGGGATTGTTCTCGCCGGACGTGCCTTTCAGTTCGCTCGCGGGCCAGCATCTGATGAAAATCGTGCGCCGTGACGTAGGTCGGCTATGGCGATGCAGGTTCGAGACGTCCTGCCTTCGGGCGGTTGGCCGTTCGGAAGCTATTGGACTGCTTGGAAGTGCACACTTTACAAAACTTTACTGTCCCGGAGTCCTGGTTTCCGTAATCATGGGTTCTCAGTTGTACGTCTTCTGAGATGAAGCCTCACAAGACTGATCCGGGGGAGAGCGCGTGTCGGCTGGCAAGCACACTTCACGTTGGCGGGAAACGGACCTGGCGGACCTAGACGCCGATCTAATGCTCGACGTCAGGCAAGGGAACATGGCTGCCCTGGAAGCATTGGTCCGCAAGCACCGGGGGCCGATTGTTCACTATCTCTGCCGCATGGTGCGGAATATGGAGGCTGCCGAGGAACTCGCCCAGGAAGTCTTTCTCCGGGTCTACCGCCACCGCGAGGGTTATCAGGCCACGGCGAAGTTCACGACGTGGCTCTATAGCATTGCGGGACACCTGGCGTTGAATTGGCTTCGCGATCACCGTCACGAGCGGACGCACGAGCGCCTCGACCTGCAGCGGGAACACTATCCAATGCCGCAACTTTGCGATCCGCGGATCCGGATCGACGAGTGGCTGCTGATCGAAGGCAGAATCAATGAGGTGCGGCGCGCCGTCGGGGAACTGCCCGAGCGGCAGCGGGTAGTGGTGATTTTGCACAAGTTCGAAGGAGTGGGCTGCATCCAGATCGCCAGGGCGCTTGGATGCTCTCACCAGTCGGTCCGGTCGCTGCTGTACCGCGCCTATGCGACCCTTCGTTTGCGGCTCGAGGAGTTCGAATCCAAGCGCCCGGCGGAGCAGCGGACCGCCAGCGCGCCGGCCGTGAAGACCAGGATGCTCCCGCCGCCCCGCCATCGCGAATCCCTTGCCAACCGCGGCGCCGCCCAGGCGATGTAGGTCCCGCCTGGTCCAGCGGCGCCGACCCATGCAACCATGAGAAAAACCCATGATCGACGTGTTCATATGTCACGCGGCTGCGGATCGGGAAGTGGCCGCCGGGATCGCCGCGCGACTCGAACGTACGGCCGAGGCGAGAGTGTTGCTCGACGAGATCGGCCCTGGCGGGGACCAGAATCTCACCACGGCCTGGGACGCCGGACTCGGCTGCAACGCGGTGTTGTTATTGCTCTCGCCCGACTCCACGCCTGGACGGCGCGGCCGCCAGCCTTGGGAACCGATTCTGAATCACGTGACCCGAAACGCCGGCCCGCCTCTGGCGTCGATCCTGCTCCGCCCCTGCCCCTATCCGCCCCTGCTGGAGCGCAAGCTCTTCTTCCGGTGGGCCGACGACCCGCGCGAGGTGCTGCGCTCTATCCAGAGTTGGACGGTGAGCCTCCATCCGCAGCCGGAACAGCCGGCTTTCCTGCCCGCCGCCCTCCCCTGGTTCGAGGACCGGCAACAGGAACTGAACCTCCTCTGGGAGACACTGGTTGATGACGCGGGAATCGCGGTGGTGGCCCATCCCACGCCGGGTATCGGCAAAACCAGTCTTGCGCAGACGTTCGCTCACCGCGCGGGCGCCTGCTTCCGGGACATCTTGTGGGTAGGCTGCAAGGGCCGGTCGGCCATCTCGGTCGCCGGTGATTTGGCTGCTCAGTTTGGTGTGCCTCTGGAAGGGCCTCCCCTCCAGGCCTGGGAGCATCTTATCCGTCAGGCCGGTCGTCACCGGCTGCTGGTTGTGTTGGACGATCTCGACCTGGCACTGCCGCTGAGGATCGCGCCCGAAGGATGCGCGTCCCTGCTGGTCACCGCGCAATCGGCGTACGCCGACCTGCCCTCGAAGGCACGCCTGGTCGCGATCGCGAGCCAGTCCCTTCCGCCGCAAGTCTTGCCGCCCTGCGATCCGCCTCAAATGCGGTTGTGGCGCGCGATGTCGGTATGCCGCCCGGACGACGCCCCGCTCGAGTTGGCCGCTCAAGTCGCGGAACTCAAGGACGGCGATGCCCGGATGGCGGCTGAACAGCTGGCGGCTCGCCGCCTGGTATGTCCACTTGACGAGGCGGGTACCCGCTACCGCCTCACCGCCGCCACGGACCAGGACCACGGGGAAGAGGAACGCCGGCGTCATGCGGAAGTCCTAAGCGCGGTGTACTCGAAGTGGACCGCGCGCCAGGCTCAATGCTCCCGGCTCGTGGGGGAGTTTCCGGCCGCGTTCCGATGGGCTTCGGCCACCGATTGGAGTCTGGCCGCGTCGCTGGCCGGGCGCGTGATCGCCTTCTTACAGGCCCAGCGCCGCGATCTGGAAGCCGCCGAGATCCTCGAGGAGACCCTCGATGCCGCGAGGCAGCACGACGATTCGCGCACGGCATCAAAGTGTCTCAGGGAACTGTCCTGGATCCTGGATTATCAGGACGGCCGGTTCGCCTCGGTCCCGGTGGCCGGCGAGCAACTCAATTTCGACTTCGGCGGCGCATTGCAGCTCTCATGACTCTTGAACTCGAAACCGCCCGATCCGGGTCGGCCTCAGTGCCGCCTGCGCTGAACGTCGGACGCCTCATCATGTCCGCGACCAGAAGAGTGCGGACAAGTGGCTGAGGTGGCCCTGCCGCGTAAGACGGTGTGCGGAAATCAAGATGTCCGCTCCCTTCCGGTCGCGGCTCTGAAGAAAAAGGATGTCCGCTCCCTTCCGGTCGCGGCTCTGAGCGGCGTTACCGGACCGGCGCCGGGCCTACGTGCACGCGGAAAGACGCGCTGCGGTTTGCGGCGCGGTCCCAATCGCCGGCACCGGCGCGCAACGGTTGGGTGTTGCCCGCACCCAGTATTTCGAGCCGCTCCGGCGGGACGCCTTGCGCGGCCAGCGCTTCGCCGGCACTGATTGCGCGACCGCGGGAAAGCTCCGTATTGGCATCGAGAGAGCCTACTTCGTCGGTATGTCCGGTCACCGTGATGCGGCTCTCCGGACGAGCTTTGAGAAGCCGGCCGATCGCCAATGCCAAAGCCTCGATGCGGCCCGCTTCGGCGAGAGAGAGCTTTGCGCTGCCAACTTCGAAGCGAACAATCTGTCTCTCGATCAGCTCGCGGTCCGATTCCAGATCGCGTTCCGCGGCGAAGGGCGTGTTCAGCGAAAGATACGGCTGCCATTCATAGTGGACTTTGGCCGGATCCAGACCGAAGTTACTGAGCAGTTGCGAGGGGTCCGGCGCCTTGGGATCCTTCAGCCCCGCCACGGTCCAAATAGACCCATGCTTTTCGATTCGTGTCACGGCGATGCCGGGTTGCTGCTTTAAGTTCTCCACGTACCGGCTCCAGCGCGCTTGATTTCGGACTTCGAAGTACACAAGGGCCCCCAGCAGCAGGAAAACGAATGCGACCAGAACCCACCGAACCACCCCAGTTCGCTTGTCGGGCGCAGCCTGGCCGAGCAGGCAGGTTTCCAGATAAGGGCGGGCCGGCTCAAAGACGGCGAGATCTCCTTGTTTGAACGTGTCCAGTTCGGCGAACAGCGTTTCGTGAATCTTTTCCAGGGCGGTACGGAAGACGCCCTTCAACTCCACCGGCGCCGTGCCCGTGACGGCGCCAACCAGCAACGCCTTCGACCCGTATTGAATCCAAAGCTTGAAACGCCCCGTGTCGATGGTCTCCAGTTCCTGCCCTCCCTCGGTGAACGAGTCGCTGACAAAATCCTGGATGGCCGTGAGCATGCCGGAGATCATGTCGGCGTCCTTCAATACGGAGGACTGCGCGGCCGCGTGCACGAGCAGCAGGCCGCTGCTACGGTGAATGAGAAACACCTGCTCCACCGAATACAGAAGGCTGCGGGCCAGCAGAATTTCGGTGAAGGACTTGCCGGTCGCTTTTGCCTCGATGCGCCAGCGAATGGCCCTCCAGGAGGCACTCTTCTCGATGATCTGATTCAACGCCTCGGCGGACTCGCGGATGGCGGCCGCAATGGCTGCGCGGATGGCCGGACCGATCACGGGATAGATCGCGTCGGCCAGTTCCCGCGGATGCTTGCGAACGGAACTCTGAAAGGACTTCTCGAAGATCGGCTCGAAGGCCTCGCGAAGGTTCCTCGCGCGAGTGGTCCGGATGGCGTCCGGCAGGACCTGGGCGATATCGACGGCTCTTCTGGCGGGATCGTCAAGGCGGGCGCTGATACCGGCGAGTTGATCCAGATCCTGGCCGATCAACAGCCGGCGGATTTCTTCCAAGTCCGCCGGGCCCCTGCCGTTGGCTGGCTCACCGGCCGCCGCGTGATCTCCTGGCGGCTCCTGCATCTCAGGCGTCCGAGCCGGGTATCTGGAACTGATCGTTCAGGCGCAGCGCCAGTTCAGTGAAAAGTGTGGCCAGAGCGGCGCGATCGGTCTTCCCCTGACGCAGCTCCTGAAATCGCTTTTCCAACAGGCCAGCCGTTTCGTCAAGGCGCGCATGCATCGCGTCCGTGAGGTCCTTCGACTGCTGCAGCAACTGACTCCGGAGATCGCGCTCGACGGTGGCGCCACGGTCGTCGAGATCCCGCAGCCGGCGGCGCAGAGACTCGCCGAGCTCCGCCAGTTCGCGCGAATGCTGGCTGGCCGTGTCGGACCGATCCTCCCGCTCCGCCTTGATGCGGTTTTCGACGGCTTCGAGTTCCTTGCGGATGTACTGCTCGAGCTGATCGAAACGGCGGCGGTTCGACTCCCGTATTTCGGCCGTCTCCTTGACCACCGTTTCTTCCAACCGGGAAAACCGCGTCTCGTAGTCCCGCATCTGAGATCCGAACAGGATGTCCCGGATTCTGTCGACGTTTCCCGCGCCCTGAATGACTTGCGGCGTTCTTGCATCCCTGTCGTCCTGTGCGGCAGTCTGTGGCGCTTCGCCATGGCTGATCTCTGAGTGTTCGCCTGAATTCATTTGCAATCCTCCGACCTTCGACCCTAGCAAAAAAACCTACTGGCGCGGCAAGCGCAGTAGACAGGCGCGGACACGGGCGTCGAGCTGCGGTGGAGTAAACGGCTTGCTCAGAAAATCCACTGCCCCCAGCTCAAAACAAATGCGGACGCTGTCTTCATCGCCCTTCGCGGTGAGGACGATTACCGGAAGGCCGCGTGTCTTTTCGTCAGCCCCGAGCCTGCGGAGGATCTCGAACCCGTCGGGGGGCGGCATCATCAAATCCAGCAGAACGAGATCGGGTCTGTGCGTTTCGATCATCCGCAGCCCCTCCTCTCCCCCGGCGGCGAACAAAGCTTCGTGACCGCCGCGCAGCAGCGCCTTTTTCGCCAGGACGCGCAAGTCCTCGTCGTCATCGACCACCAGAATCCGCTGCCTGCGGGCCGGGGCCGCATCCGCCGCCGTATTCTGGCCGGACGGCGCCTGGCTGGCTTCGTGCCCGTCGAACGTCTCCTCGCAGCCTTCGTACGCGCAGGAGACCTTCATGGGAGAGCCGAGCCCGGCCGCGATCGCGCGCGCCTGCTCTTCAACGCGGCTCAGAAATTCATCGTCATGCGCCGGATCATGGTGGGTGAGAAACAACCGCTTCACACCCGCCGCGGCCGCGATTTGCGTCACGAACTTGTATGTCGAGTGTCCCCAGTTTTTCTTGGCCGGATACTCTTCCGGCGTATACTGCGCATCGTGAATGACGACGTCGGCATTTTCCATGAAGGCGGCATGCCGGCGGTCGCCGCTGTGAAGGATTGAATCCAGCCTGCCGGGTTCGGCATCCGAGCGCCAGAGGCTTTCCCAAAACGGCTCGTGGTCGCAGAGGTACACGAGCGATGCGCCGTCAGCCTCGATTCGATACCCCAGCGCGGCGGCGGGATGATTCAACGACTGTGTGGCCACGCGCACACCATCCAGATCGTACACGCCTTCCCCCAGATCGCGATATTCCAGCGCGGCGCCCAGTTGTGCGAGCTCCACGGGAAAGTAGGTGTATTCCATTTGTCCGGAGAGGGTTTCCGGCAGCGAGTTATGCGCGCCCTTCGGGCCGCAAACCGTAATGCGCCCGCCCGGCACAAACACCGGGGCGAAAAAAGGGAACCCCTGGATGTGATCCCAGTGTGTGTGGCTGAGCAGGATGGTGGCCACGATCGGCTTGGCCGCGTGCGCCATCATGTCCGCGCCGAGCAAACGGGCTCCGGTACCGCAATCGAAAATGAAGCGCTGGCCGGCTTTGGTCACCACCTCCACACAGGAAGTGTTGCCGCCAAACCGGTTGGTGCCCGCTCCAGGTGTTGCAATCGAACCCCGAGTTCCCCAGAAACGCAACTTCACCTTTTTTTGTTCCTCTCGCGGTGCGGTGTCACTTAATCAATGTATTCCAAATGCACGCTGTCGACATATCGCGCCAATTCATCCACTTTCGCGTGGCACGCGATCGAATCGCCGTTCTGCGCTGCCTTTTCGATCGCCGAGCCGATCTCCGTCATCCTCGCGAAACCGTACCCGGCGCCGGTCCCTTTCATCTTATGTCCCAGCATGCGTAGCGTTTCGAAGTCTCCGGCGGCCAGGGCCTGACGGTAGGTGGGGATGTCGTTCCGGCGCTTGTCCAGGTACGCCTCGACAACGTCGGCCATGTCTTTCTCCACCGGGATCCGGGTGGGATCCGAAACCGCCTGCTCCGAAGCCTCTTCCACGATTGGCCCGGCGGAGCGCCTGGCGTGTTGCGCCAGGGCCGCCAGAAGCGTAGCTTTACGAATCGGTTTGGTCAGGTGACCGGTGAAGCCGGCCTCCAGACTCTTCGCCGACATGTCGGCGAAGGCGTGCGCGGTAAGAGCCAGCACGGGCGACGGCTCAGCGCCGGCTTCCTGCTCGTAACGCCGGATCGCGCGAGTGGCGGTGTAGCCATCCGCTACGGGCATCTCGATGTCCATCAGGACCACGTCATACCGGCCGGATCGAAACTTGTTCGCCGCGATCTCGCCGTCCTCGGCGATATCGATGGAACACCGGACTCCCTTCAGGTAGGACAAAATCAGGAATCGGTTGTCCGCGGAGTCATCGGCCAAAAGGATTCGCAGCCCATCCGCCATCCGCTCGAGTTCCCCGATGGACGACTTCGCCTGTTCTGTTGGTATTCTCTCCGATTGATCCTGATCTACGCCCAGCTTGACGGTGAAGTAGAACGTGCTGCCAGACCCGACCTGGCTTTCGACCCAAATCCGCCCTGCCATCAGCTCGACCAGTTGCTTCGAGATGTTGAGTCCAAGTCCAGTGCCGCCATATTTGCGCGTGGTGGAACTGTCCGCTTGAGCGAAGCTCTCGAAGATCCGCCCCAGCTTATCCTGGGGAATGCCAATGCCCGTGTCGGTCACTCCGAAGCGCAGGCATCCGGGACGAGGATCGTCCGGGTCTGGCTCCACGCTCACCGAGAGGCTTCCCTGTTCGGTGAATTTTATCCCGTTGCCGAGAAGATTGATGATCACCTGCCTCAGCCGGTTTGAATCCCCAATGAGGTGCACTGGCACGCCCGAGGCAATCGTTTGCTCCAGATCGAGGCCCTTCGCGCGGGCGCGCCCCTCGATCACCTCCATCGCCCTGCTGATCACGTCCCGCAGGTCGAGCGGGGCGGTCTCCAGTGTGATCTTGCCGGATTCCACTTTGGCCAGGTCGAGAATGTCGTTGATCAGGGTCAGCAGGCTCACCCCGTTCCTCTGAAAAACGTCGACGCACTTCTGTTGCTCCGGAGTGAGGCTACTTTCCGACAGGACATCCGCCATTCCTATGATGGCATTCAGGGGCGTTCGGATCTCGTGGCTCATCGCTGCCAGGAAATCGCTCTTCGCGCGGGTGGCGCGTTCCGCCTCCTGCCTCTTCAGTTCGAGCTCACGGCTCAGCCGCTCCACCTTTTCTTTGGCCAGTTCGACGTCGTGCGCCAGTTGCTGGTAGGTAAACAACTCCTGCGGCAGGCGCGCGAGGGCGATCAGGCGGCGGCCGCCGGCTGCGGTGGCATGGGCCTGAAGGTAGAGCGTGCCGCCGTCCGCCGCGATCTCGGTCCATATGTCCGACTTGCCCCGCGCCTGCCCGCCGCTTTCCCATACCGCCTCGCAATCGGGAAAGAAGAACTCCAGTAGCGGGAAGTGCTCGGCGAGATCGATTCCCTCGCCGCCAGCCACCGCGAGCGGTAGCCAGCCAGGGAGTTGTCCGAGGGGCCGGAAGAGCCTGTTCGGGATTTGCTCGAATACAGCGAGGTCGAGCGCGGCCGGAAGATCGTTCAAACCTGTCGAGTCAGTCGTCTTCGCCGGGATTGTCATCTTGCGCCTGTAGGATACCCGAGGCAAGTGTGCGAAAAGCCTCTTCGACGTTCGCTCCCGTCTTCGCGCTGGTCTCGAGCAGGGTCCAGCCCCGGCCTGCCAGGTCGTTCCACGCGGAGTCGGGAATTTCCCAATTCGCCCGCTCGTCCGCCTTGTTTGCCAGCAGCAGAAAGGGCCGCGGGCCGATTTCGGCTTCCACGCGCTGCTGTATGCTCAGGGCGACGTCGAGGGTCCTGCCGCGGCAACCGTCCACAACCAGGAGGTATCCGGAGCAGTCGCGAACCTGATTGAGTTTGACGGGTGAGTTGTCCTCCTCGCCGGCGAGATCCCACAGCATCAGCCA
>JBJXGR010000307.1:0-10604 GCA_046160045.1 Bryobacteraceae bacterium | reverse complement strand
GTTACGTGCTTTTTCCGAAGAGACGGGCAAGACTTGCAAGCTACGGCCACGTGCTTGGACAGCAGGTCCGCAACACTATCCGAACTGAGGCGGCCGCCGCCAGCGTTGGGAAATAACACTTCGGCGCGCAGTTTAGGCGGCTCGCCCAGCCAGGCCTTCAGAACCGCCACCGTCGTTTTGGTAAGCGGCGTACACCGTTCTTTGCGGCCCTTGCCCACGCAACGCACATGTGCTCCCGTACCCAAAGCAGCGTCGTCGCGTCTCAAGCCGGTCAACTCTGATAGGCGTAGACCGGTTTGGACGGCCACCAGCAGCAGGGCATGATCGCGGCGGCCAAACCATGTCTTTTGGTCGGGAGCGGCCAGTAAGGCGTCGATCTCAGGGCGACTCAGAAAATGGACCAAAGCCCGGGTGTGTCGCTTTCCGGGGATCGCCAGCACGCGCTGGATTTGAGAGGCTCGGGACGGCTCTTCGTAAGCGGCATACTGGAAAAAGGAGCGGATGGCGGTCAACCGCAGATTGCGGCTGCGGGCTGTGATCCCGCGGCTCTTTTCCAAATCGTCCAGAAATGCGGCAATCAACGGCGCGTCGATTGCTTCGAAAGCTAGACGGGCAGGCGGCTGGTTCAGACGCTGTTGGGCGAACTGCAGGAGCAAGCGAAAGGTATCCCGATAAGAGCCGATCGTGTGAGGACTGGCCTGCCGCTGATTCATCAGGCGTTGAGTAAAGAAGTTCTCGAGTAACGGAGCGAGCGTGGCTGAGGGCTTCATGATTGTTTCTCCCAATAATCTTCGAATCGCTTGACGGCCAGACCCATCAATTCCGGGCAAGCGGTTAAGTACCAGTAGGTGTCGGCCACATGAACGTGCCCGAGATACGTCGACAAAATCGGCAGGCGGCGCTCCACGTCTTGACCGGACCGGTACCACTGGACCAGCGTCTCCACGGCGAACCGGTGACGAAAATCGTGGAGGCGCGGCCCATGACTGGCTGTAGCACCCCGCAGACCAATTTGCCGAGACAGATAGTAAAACGTGCGCCGGATCTCGGCGCCGTCCAGACGCGTGCCACGACCGGACACGAAGAAGGTCTCCGGCCGTCGTACCAGGAGACGATCACGTTGCGAGGCATAATCTGAAAGCACTGTGCGAGTAGAGGGATGAATCGGTACCAAGCGAGACTTGCCAAACTTCGTCCCCCGAATGGTGAGAATCCCTTCGTTCAGATCCACATCATCGGTAGGCAGGTTGCGCGCCTCGCTAACCCAAGTTCGTCACGGTGGTGGTCAGAAGATGGCTAGGTCTTTTGGAATGAGTCTAGGCAACCCGAAAGTCTGCACTACATTTTTGATTGGATTGAAAATGCCTGGGCAGAGTGATGCCAAGCCGGTCCAGCAGTTGTTTCTGCTCAGCGGTGGGCTCGGTGATGCGACGTAAACGGATCTCATGACCGTCGGTGGTGGGCAAGACGATGTCGGCACTTTGCAGGGTGGACAGTAGCGCGAGCGCGGTCATCGGAGAATAGAATCCCTTGGAGTTGTCGGCTTCATTGGGCGGGGTATTGGGTTGGGCCGCGAGCCGGTGTTTGAGGGTGACCCACAACGCGTAGCCCAAAAAGGCCACCATCACGTGGGCTTTCACGCGAGGCTCCTTTTGATGGAATAACGGCCGAATCGACAACTCGCTCTTCAGCGCCCGAAACGAGGCCTCCGCCTCGGTCAACTGCATATACTTGGACCATAGATCCTCGGCCTTCTCGGCCCGGAGGTTGGTCCGCAACATGTAGGCGCCTTCGCGTTGCTCACGCCAATCCTGCCGGTCCTTCTTCACTGCCCAACTTAGGCGCACGCCCTCCGGGGTGTCACTCAACTTCACGTCGTACAGGTCGTTGACCCGTGGATGCCGCGCCTGGAGGCGGCCTAACCGACGCTCCATCTTGTAACGATCCTTGAGCCGTCCGGTGGCGATGGTCTTGGCCAGACGAGTCAGCGCGCCTTCCATGCGTTGGCTGAACCGGTGGCGGATGGCCTTCTCTTTTTCCTTCCGCCCCGCCGTCCGGCATAATACGTAAGTCTCTTCGCCGCCGGGAATCGGTACCTGCTTGACTTCCACTTCCGGCCGTACCTGGGTCCAATCATCTTTCAACAACTCTGCCTCATACTGCTTCATCTGACTGCGCGGCGTTCCCACCAGATACTGTCCGCCTCGCCGGCGAATCGCCGCCAGATTCTCTTCGCTCACGATGCCACGATCCATCACCCAGACCCGTCGCGCTTTGCCATACTTGCGCTCCACCATGCGCAGGACCGCTTCCATCGTGGAGACATCGGCACGGTTGCCGTCAAAGGTTTCGTAGCTGAACGGAAAGCCGTCCCGATTGACGATGAGCGCAATCACCATCTGCTCGCAGTCCGGCCGGTGGTCGCGCGAGTAGCCGCGCTTCATCATGGGATTCTTCTCCGCCGCGCCCTCCACATAGGTGCTGGTCAGATCGTATAGCAACAGGTCAAACTCGGCGGCGAATAACTCGCCATAGCGTTGTTTGAGATGTTGTTCCAGCTTGGTTTTGTGGGGCAGGATCCGATCCAGGCAACGGTACAATCGCGTGTCGTTGATCTTGCCAGCTTCGATCCCTAGCAAATCGTCCAGCGCCGTCGATGGGTACCATCGTTGTTCGACGGCCAACTCACTGCCCGGCGCGCACAACCGGTTGATCGCCAGTACCGCCGCTACCCGGGACCACGGCACATCGGCGTCGGCGCCATCCACAGTTTGCTCAAAGAACTGGTCGAGCCGCAACTGTTTCCACAGCTCCCATCCCAGCAAGCACGCTCCGAACTGACGCGTCCGTTCCAGGCGCACCTGGCTCACCAACACTCGCGCCACGTCTGGATCGTCGACCGGAGGTTCCACTTCGGAGGGAAACAGTTTCAACTGACTACTCTCGCCCTGGTCGTTGAAGACCTCGATTGTTTTCAGCCACCGGCTCTGCGCCGAACCGTTCAACTCCCCCAAGTAGCACAGCGTTCGCTGCCGTGGGCCGTCCGGTGTCCGGACGGTCTCCACCAGCGACCAATATTGATGGGACTTGCCGTCCTTGCTCCGCCGATGAGGACGCAAAAACATTCCTGCATCATATTGTCACGACCTCGAAATCGGTTCAAGAGGGTTGGTCTGCACTACATTAGGGTTTGGGAATGTCCGTGTTGTCGTCAGGCCACTTCGCTCGACGATCGCCACGAAAATCGCTCAGCTAAGCCAACTCGTGACGAACTTGGGTTAGGCGTCCCTGTCACGAAACGCAAGTTCATTGTGGCCTGGGGATAGACTTCCCTTCCCCACCTGTGGCGGGTATCCGCGGTTTCGAGCTCAAGAAAAGTGTCGCGTTGTACTTTATTAACGCAAATCGACATCGCCCGCTGAAAGGAATTTCGGCTGATAGGGCGCGGCACCGGCGGTTGGGGACCAATGCCACCGATCCGGCGGCAGGATCGCCTTGTCAATGTTCCGCCGATCCATTTCGTGATGAAGGATCGCGCGCGGACGGGAGTGCCCAGCCGGCCCCTCCTTCAGGGCTTCCTTATCGGGTTATGTAGCGGGCCAATACATTCGCGGTGATGCGGGAAACGTAAGGGTCCACCAGGAGAGAAGCCGGCCAGGTGATGGAACCGGCAGCGAACACGGCTCCGCCCGACGGCGTTTCATAGCAGGCGAGTTCGGCGCCTCCGTTTTCCGGATTCAGCCCTTTGGCCAGCAGGCGTGTGCCCGCGGGCGCATAGCGGCTGATGCGATCCATCTCATGCGCAGAGGCTCCGCCGGGGCAGCGTTCCTGGAGACTTTCGGTACCAAAGAGATCCCCGGTTTTGAGATTAGTGCCGGCAAACACCCAATGGTCCGGCTCCAACACGCGATAGGGCGCGCCCGTCATCAGCCCCAGGGCCGAACAGGTAACGCCAAGCAGCGAACCATCGGGCTCATGCACCATATGCATGCGGCTCTCAAAACAATTGGGGTCGATCGGATCAACCAGCGCACCGCTTTCGTCCGGCTTCATCATCTGGGTGTGGCAGCGCATCGTCGCTTCGGTAGGAAACTCCACGACACAGGAATATCCATTGGCACCGAGATAGAGGAAGCGGCCGCCGCGATGATGCACCCAGGACTTGATCTTGTCAAACATCGGAATGGTGACATATTCCGGATGAACGCTGGCAATCAGCACGGTGTATTCATCCAGATCGAGCTGGCCGTAGTGAAGCTGCGATTCGGAATAGACATCGTAGGCAAAGCCCTCGCGCTCCAGCCATCCGAGCAGGCGCCATTCGGCCGGAGCCAGATGGCTGGCTTGGCGGCCGGCGATCGGATCGGCAACCCCGGTGTGTTCGGGCACGTGATTGCCGACTTCGGGCCGCTCAAAGGAGATGGGCGGGTAATGGCCGTTGGGGTAGCGGAAGCCCGAGAAGCCGGTCTTCTGGTAGCGCTCGAGGTCCAGGCGCGCATTGAGGGGCGGGGAGGGCGGCAATCCTTCCGGATGAATGTAGTTACTGCGGCCACCGAAGTTGTTATAGGCGTTCCAATTGGTGGTTGAACAAAGAACGGCGATACGCGCGGCGGGCCGGGCAGGCGCCACGATCCAGGGGAAGGAAAAGAAGTCGCCCGATTCGGCCTTGGCGTGCAAGTAGTAGAGGCCGGTTCGTTCCGGCCCGATGACGAACTGCGTATGGTGGGGATTATCGTAACCGCGCTTGTTCCACTCGACGCCCGTTTGAACGTAGTCGCCGTCGGGGGTGACCTGCATGGTGGCCCGCGGTCCGTGTTCATCAAACCAACCGATGTTGCGAATGAACTCCTTGCGCAATCCATAGCGCCACACGCTGAGGTGATAAGGCTCGACCGCATGCACACGGAACTCGGAGCGTTCGCCGGACTGCACCCACTTGGGCCAGACGTATCCTAGCAGGCAATCCGACAGCAGCCGGAACTGGTAGGGCCGCTCGGGACTGACTTCCATCTCGACCGCCTTGGAACCGTAGCCCTGGCGGCAGAGGCAGACGCGGTAAGGGCCGGGCGCAAGGTCCGCATACACGGCGCCGCGTGGCGTGGAACGGACGACCGCGACCGACTCGCCGCCGCGTTGAAACTCGATCAGGACATCGCCGATGGCGAGGTAACGTTCATCGCTGACATATCCGATTAGCATGAGGCGTGCTGTCCTCCCGCATCTTTAGAAAATGATCGATGACCGACTACGGCAAGCGCGAGGGCGCAGGTAACGCCGAAGGTCGACATCAGACCGAAAATCACTGCCGTACTACAGTAAGGCCGCAATGCACCCAGCAGCAGCGGCGAGAGGCTGCCGCCGAACGCCGAGATCATATTGATGGCGCCCACGCCCAAGCCGCGCGACTCGGCCGGAATGAGGTCAAAGACACAGGCGACGTAGTTGGCGGTGTAGAATCCTTTGCAGAGGGCGTAGGTGGCGGTGGCGATGCGAACTGCAAACAGCGTAGAGCCGGCCGCGATGCCGTAGAACGACAAGCAGGCGAGCGTGAGGCCGGCCACCATCACGTAGAGGCGCCCGATCTTCCATTGTCTGGCGAGCCAATCGCCCAGGAACGCGCCCAGAAACATGCCGGCCACCATGGGAATCTCCAGGGTGGTGGTGGCCAGGATCGCCGCCTCAGTCATGGGCAATTGAAAGCGCTCCCTCAACAGATCGGGTAGCCAGGTGTAGAGCATCCACACGTTGGCGCCAACGGCGATGGCACACAGGCAGACCAGAGTGTAAGTGGGGATTAAAAACAATTGGGGCAGACTCAAGCCGCGCGGCGCCGCGCCGGCGAATGCCGAGGCCGCGGGTGGTGAATCGGCACGCAAGGCAAAGCGCAACCCCAACGCGTAGAGACAGGTGATGCCGGCCAGGATCCAAAGCATGGCGCGCCATCCCAGGCTTTCGGACACGGCGGCGCCATAGTAGCTGCCAGCCATCACGCCCACGCTTTGCCCGGTTCCATGCAGCGTGATGGCGCGGGAACGAGTGCCGGAATCGTGAAGAGAGCCGATGAGGGCGAGGGCGGCGGGAATGTAGAAAGATTGCGCCAGCCCCATCAGGGAACGTCCGGCCAGCAGCATCGCGGGACACGAGGCGGCGCTGGTGAGCAGCAGCGCCAGGCTCCAGCAGGCGAGGCTGCTGACGATGACCAGGCGCTTGGAGACACGGTCGGCCACGCGGCCACCGAGTGCGTTGGCGATGCCATACACCCAGTTGAAGACTGTGGTGGTGAGGCCGAGTTGCGCTTCGGTGAATCCAAGTTCCCGACGCAGCAGTGGAAAGGTGGAGTACAGGGACTGGCGCGCCATATAGGCCAGGCAGAAGGCCGCCCACAGAAACAGAATCGGAGTCCAACGCCGGTTGCGCGTCATCGGGCGGCTACGCCGGCCCTCCCAGCGTCCGCCGCGAGGCTTCGTGCCTCGGCAGCACCGAGTATGGCTCCCAGTGGCGGCGTCGGTTCATGCAGGAGTGGTTCCTCGCTGAATGGCATTAGACCTCTTGTGGCGTAGACTCGGATGGATGCATGGGGTCTTCAGGAGTATAACGCCGTGCCAGCGCCTAACCGTGCCCGATGTAGTTCATCCGCCCGCCATCCACCGTCAGCGTCTGCGCCGTGATGAAGGAAGACTCTTCCGCGCACAGAAACGCAGTCGCGTGCGCGATGTCCTCGGGCGTTCCAATCCTGCGCACCATCGCCAGCGCCGCCATATTCCGCATGATCTCTGCCACCTTCTCCGGCGTTCCCAAACCCATCACCATGTCCGTGCCAATGAACCCCGGCGCAATGGCATTCACCGTAATGCCCGATGGACCAAGCTCCAATGCGAATCGTTTCGTCAGAGCAAGCACTGCCGCCTTCGTCGCCGCGTAGAACGTCGTGCCCGCATTCGTCGTTCCCAGCGCTGCCAGCGAGCTGATATTCACAATGCGGCCCCAGCCGCGCTGTTTCATCGCGTCGACGCACGCACGCGTCACATGAACTAGCCCGTCCACATTCACGCCGCGCATGCGATCCATCTGCGAGAAATCGAAGTCCGCAAGATCGCCGCGAATGAGCAGCCCCGCATTGTTTACCAGAATGTCCGGGGCCTCGAACTTCGCCGTAAGCTCCGCCACCATCCCCAGCACCTGCTCCTGCTGCGAAATATCCGCATGAAGCGGCACCGCCCGTCCACCGGCGGCCACTATCTCTGCGCAAACACTCTCCGCCTGCTCGCGCGCGTTCGCGTAATTCACGCCCACCGCCACACCCTCGCGCGCCAACCGCACTGCGATCGACCGCCCAATCCCTCGCGAGGCTCCTGTTACAAGTGCTGTTCGTTTCACCCTGCCATTTTAAATCGAACCCCTCAATGGACTTCTGACTCTACATCAACATTCGAGAATGCAAGCCTGATGAGCAAACTTCGTACCGGGACGAGGATTGCGGCTCTGTTACGGCGCCCCCGTGCACTCTCCTTCGTCGCCGATCCTACCAAGGCGAGCTTGAAACCCCCGCTCGATCCGCGCCATCGAGGTCTTGTCCGGATGCCTCTCCACGCGCAGTTCACGCAGCGTTTCGTTGATCACACAGTAGCCCGCCGCAAGGCCCACCGAGTGAAGCCGGCCGGCGTTCGGTAGATAATACCTATCTATGCGATTGGTTTGGCTGTTGCTGGCGGCGCTCGGCCTGGGGGCGCAGGATGAGAGCGGACAGGCTCTGTTTACCGCGAACTGCGCGGTGTGCCATGGGGCGACTGGGGAGGGCGGATCGGGGCCGGATTTGACGAGTGTCGCCTGGCACCGCAGCGTGGATGATGCGGCGTTGGACCACGCCATTGCGAACGGAGTGCGCGGCACGGCCATGCCTGGGTTTGCCGACCGCATCGGCGCAAGCGGGCGCAAGGCGCTGGTCGCCTATCTGCGAACGCTCTCCACTTCGGCCATCCAGCCGTTCACCTCCATCGAGGCTCCGCCCATTGACGTGTCGCCCGCGCGATTGCTTGCGGCCGGCAAGGATGCGGACAACTGGCTGATGTACGGCCGGGATTACGGCAATACGCGGTTCAGTCCGCATACCGAGATCGGCAAGAACAACGTGCGCCGAATGGTTCCGTTATGGAGTTTTCAACCGGGCGTGGCGGATGGGCTTCAGGCGACACCGCTGTATGTGGATGGCGTGTTGTACCTGACGACGTCGTGGAACCACGTGTTCGCGATTGATGCGCGGACAGGCGCGGAGATCTGGCACTACCGTCGCCGGCTGCCCGAGAAGTTGAAGTACTGCTGCGGTCCGGTGAATCGCGGTGTGGCGGTGGCTGGTGGCACCGTGTATCTGGCCACGCTGGACGCGCACCTGGTGGCGCTCAACGCGCGGGATGGCCGTGTGCGCTGGGATGTGGAGATGGGCAAGGTGGAGGACAACCTGAGCGGGACCGCGCCGCCGATGGTGGTCGGCAACAAGGTGATTGTCGGCATCGCGGGTGGCGACTATCCGTCGCGTTGTTTCATCGATGCCTACGATGCGAGCTCCGGGGCGCGGTTGTGGCGGTTCTATACCACGGCCGGCGAGGGTGAGAAGGGGCGCGAGACATGGGAGGGCGACAGTTGGAAAGTCGGAGGCGGCGGCACTTGGATGAACGGCTCCTACGACCCGGAACTGAACCTTGTCTACTGGGGCGTCGGCAATCCCTATCCCGATTTTGATGGCGACGCGCGGCGCGGTGATAACCTCTATAGCGATGCGGTAGTGGCGCTGAATGCCGATACGGGCAAGCTGCGGTGGCACTACCAATACACGCCTGGCGACGTGTGGGACTATGACGGCGTCAACGAACTGGTGTTCGTCGACGATCTGCTGCACGAGGGCACGAAGGTCAAGGCGCTGGTGCACGCGGACCGGAATGGCCACTTCTATGCGCTCGAACGGGCGACGGGGCGGTTTCTCTACGCCAAGCCCTTTGTGAAGGTGACGTGGGCGCGCGGTTTCGACGCCAAGGGGCGTCCGATTATGAATCCGGCGGCGATGCCGACGGTGGTCGGTGTGGAGGTGTGTCCGGGAGCCGCGGGGGGCAAGGAGTGGAACGCGATGGCCTACAGTCCGCTCACGCGCCTGGTGTACGTGCCAGTGATCGAGAACTGCGCCGTGTTTCTGAATAACGGTGTGGAAGCGCGGAAGAAAGGGCTGCCGCCGGGTCCGAGCGGGTTCCGCTATTTGCCGGGCAAGGCGAGCGGCAAGGTAATGGCGATCCGTGCGGATACTGGAGAAGCCGCCTGGGAGGTGCCGCTACGCACTCCCAATGGAGCGGGCATGTTGGTGACTGCCGGCGGGCTTGTGTTTACCGGTGACGCGGAGGGAAACTTCCGGGCCTTGGATGCCGACAACGGCAAAGTGCTCTGGAGTTATCAAACCGGTTCCGGGATTCGCGCCGCGCCCATCTCGTTCCGGATGGACGGCAAACAGTACATCGCCATCGCTTCGGGGATGTCGGGCGCGGTGCGTGGATTCACCGGCGCGGGTGCTCCGTGGATGGCGAACTGGCGGTCGGGTGGGACGCTCTATGTATTTCGTCAGTTTGAAGAGGGGGCGTCGGAGGTGTTCCATGGCGGCGCGCCCGTGAAGTGAGGAACCGCTGGAGGAGCGGTCCTGGATTGACCGGATCGCGCGATAGGTCCCACGTCTGCCCGCCGCGCGCCCAAGAGCGCGTGCAGGTTTAGACGCTGGGTGTGGTCCAGTGTCAACTTCATGGGTTTCTCCTTTCAGGGATTGCGGATTCGTGTAGAGCATGAATGTAGCCCACGCAGATCTGTTGTGGTGTCCGTCGAGAGCATGAAAAACCGGGCGCTGACGCCCGGGCTCGACGGGGGCCGACCTAGGCGGCTAACGAAAACCTGGAGATGGGCAAAGCCCCTGATTTCGGCTCTGGTGCAAATTGAAAGGTGCCGCGGCCTTGGATGATTTTGCCATCTCGCTTGGGAGTGATCCGACTAGGCAGCCAGGGCGGCTTGCCAGATTTCTGGCATCGTGGCCGTGGGCCCGCCCAGCTTGCCCATCTTGAACTGCCCCTTGTTGATCTTCTCCGCCAGTTCGATCCCGCCGATTACCACTTTGGCCGTTGCGAAGCTCTTCAGCCCCAACATCGGCCGCAACCGCTGTTTGATTCGCCGATGGTCTTGCTCGATCAAGTTATTTCAAGTACTTGCTGCTGCGCACTCGCACCCGCTTCGGCAACTCGCCAGTATCCTTCAGATCGGTCACTGCCCGATGCGATGCCGCATACGCGTCCTGCGTCACCTTGGTCGGCACCCGCTGTCCGTTCATTGCTTTGCGCAGAAACGCCTTGGCCGCATTGACATCCCGCCGCCGGCTCAAAAAGAAGTCCACCGTCTTGCCCGCCTTGTCCACCGCTCGACAGAGGTACAGCCAATCGCCTCGCACCTTCACGTAGGTCTCGTCCATCCGCCGCGAGCCACCTACCGGCCGGGCGTACCGTTTCCAGCGCTTCTCGAACTCCGGCGCGTAATGCTGTACCCATCTCAGGATCGTTGTGTGCGCCATCGATCTCGGCATCGAA
>JBJXGR010000306.1:0-11375 GCA_046160045.1 Bryobacteraceae bacterium | reverse complement strand
ATCACTTCTTCGGCGACAAGCGCGGGCGGAAGCTGTTTTCCGTAGTTCGGGCTCAGGAGC
Source organism: Bryobacteraceae bacterium (assembly GCA_046160045.1). Taxonomy (GTDB): domain Bacteria; phylum Acidobacteriota; class Terriglobia; order Bryobacterales; family Bryobacteraceae; genus CAZGUX01. Next base: position 11,315 of record JBJXGR010000306.1, on the reverse strand, counting down.
GGATGCGCTTTCCCGAGCGGCCCGACGTGCCTGCACCGTCTTACTTCTTTGAGTGCCTGACCTTCGCGACCCAGGGAAAAAGCATCCAGGTTTACCTGGCGGAATTCCCGCAGCGCGCGCCGGTAGAGGGCAGTGAGCATTTCCACGAAGGATCTGAGTTCCTGTTCGTGATGGAGGGATCGTTGACCATTCGCTTCCAGGGCGAGGATCACGAACTCGGCCCCGGCGACAGTGTGCTTTTGGACTCGTCCGAGCCGCACAGCTATTTTGGCGCGGGAAAAACGGGTGCCCGCGCCTTAGTGGCCACCGTGCCTCCGCGGATTTGACCGGCGCCCGCCGTGCCGAGGCAGCGCCGCTCGCAGTCCTGGGCCCCCTCCATGTGATCCGGCACAAACCCGATCGCCGCCAGTACCACGTCCTTGATATCTCCGCCCGCGTCCAACTGGCGGATGGATGGGAAGAACAGGCGGGAGAGAAGGCGTCACCGGCCGCTTCTCGATTTCAGCGGGACCGTACAGATGCCGGCGTAATCGGGCCTGTCGGCCGCAGTCTGGTGACGGAAGCGCCGCACGATGCCCGCTTCGTCGATGAGAAAGAGTCCGGGCATCTGAAAACTGTCCGCGGTGACGCGCCCGATTCCGTGACGTGACAATACCCCCTCGGGCAAAGCGCGCCAGAAGACCTTCGGCCCGAATAATTGCCAGAGCCTGCCGCGTTTCAGGCCGAACGCCTGGTAAAGCTTTCGATCGGGATCGCAGATGCGGTCCACATCGCCGAGGCCATACTTCTCTGCCAGCTTCCCGATGGCCTCGGAATCGCCCATGTGAACCAGCACGATGCGCACGCCGGCCGCCTCAACGGCTCCGCGTTCTCGTGCCACGTCCCCAATCGCCTCGCGGCAAAACGTGCATCCCGCGTGGCGCAAAAATACCAGCAAGACCGGTGAGGCCTCGGACAATGCCGCGATACTGTGTCCTGATCGAGTCCGGGCCCCGTCGAGAGCCTGCAAAATATTCTGCAATTGTGGTTGCGCCATGATTCCTCAAAAAAACGTGGGGCAAACCGCGAGGCTTACCCCCCTGTAGTGTCGTAGCCTCGATTGCGGCTACTGCGGGAGGACCACCGTGTCGATCACGTGAATCACGCCGTTCGTGCACGGAATGTCGGTCTTAACCACTTTCGCGTTGTCCACCATCACCGAGCCCATCTGGGCCTTGACAGATAGCTGCTGCCCATTCACGGTCTTAGCCTCCCGCAGTTTCACCACGTCTTTCGCCATCACCTTACCTGGCACAACGTGGTAGGTCAGGATGGCCACCAGCTTCGATTTGTTCTCCGGCTTCAGCAGTTCTTCAACCGTCCCCGCGGGGAGCTTGGCAAAAGCCTCATCGGTCGGCGCAAACACTGTAAATGGGCCGGGGCCTTTCAGTGTGTCTACCAGTCCGGCCGCTTTCACAGCCGCAACCAGGGTGTTGAAGGATCCGGCGGACACCGCGGTATCTACGATATCCTGCCCCTTGGAACCTCCGAAAACGGCCGTAGCCAGGAAAAGAGACGCCACACCGGCGCCCATTCTGAAAAAACGAGTCATTGTCATTCTCCTCTGATCCAATCTCGGTGGGAGCTAACCTCCCGCTCTGTTGGATTTGGCTTTGCGCAGATTGGAGGTAGAAAAACCTTCGCGAACTTGTGACGCTCCCAGCGTGCCCTCTCATGTTTATGGTCAAAGGATTCCAACACAGGTAGTTTTCCGAGTGAGTGACGCGATTGGGTCTTGGCACTGCAGCCGGTTCGCAGTGTTGTGAAACATCGTTCCCTGCCTAGCTGTGGACTAAATCCCGGACGCGCGGTGGTTCACCAGGGCCAGGAATTCGTCGCGGGTGGATTTGCGGTCCCCGAAGGCACCCAGCATTGCGCTGGTCATGGCGCCGGAGTGCTGCTTCTCGACGCCGCGCATCATCATGCAGAAATGGCGAGCTTCGCAGATGACGCCAACACCGAAGGGATCGATGCTTTCCTGGATGCTCTGCGCCACCTCCTGTGTCAGGCGTTCCTGGATCTGCAGGCGGCGCGCGAAGGCATCGACTATCCGCGGGATTTTGCTGAGTCCGATCACTTTGGTTCGGGGCAGGTAGGCCACGTGCATTTTGCCGAAAAACGGCAGCAGGTGGTGCTCGCACAGGCTAAAAAACTCGATGTCCTTCACCACCACCATCTCGTCGTACTTCACTTCGAACAGGGCGCCGTTGACAATCTTGCGGATGTCCGTGTGATAACCACTGGTGAGGAAGGCGAGAGCCTTCTCGACCCGCTGAGGTGTACCGGATAGGCCCTCGCGCTGTGGGTTCTCGCCCAGCCGGGCCAGCACTTCCTGAATCAGCGGGGCCAGACCGGGCTCCGTTAGCTCGGCATGGATCATCTTCACGGCTGCTGCATTCGATTTCATAAGTCTTGATCCCGAACACTCTCCAAACGGCCCGCTCGCCGATGCGGACGAGTCTCCATTTTGATTTCGTTCCTCGCGCATTGGAGGTACAGAATCGTCATGCAAGTTCCAGGCTCCGCGGCTGCCCGATCATCCTTACCTTGAATCGATTACCGTGAACGTCAAAGGATCGGCGGGCGCGCGATCGAGACTGGAGGGATCACGGTGCTTCGGAGTTAACCGGTTTACCGGGAAATCCCGTCCGCCGGATCGCGGCGCCGAACCTTCCATCTGGCGGAACCCACAAAGGAGAATCGCCATGACAGCAGTGATTGCCGCGTTGGAGTTTCATTGGATTCCCTGCCCTTCTGTGGCCCGAAGGTCTGCGCATGGCGATTGCCAAGGTTCGCCAGGGCTGGGGCAAACATCAACTTTTATTGCACGCTAGCTAGGTCAGCCGGCCATCAAGTCGGCCAGCGATTCCTGAACCGTCGGGCGGGCTCCCTGTTCCACGCGCTTGCGGCGGAGGTCGTGGAATTTCGTAAGCGTGCGGTTGGCTTGGGCCAGTCGATCGATTCGTTCGACGTAGGCGGCGAGGTTTTTTCCGGGTAACGCGAACAACGCGACGTCCGGCGTGAACACGTCGAGATACGCACGTGCCCCGCAGCATCCCAGGCTCAGCGCCGCCTTCCCGCTGTTCGCGGTTTGGGGCACGATCGCGCAGGCCGGCCGTCCCATGGCGGGCGGAAGTCCGCCTTCCACCTGTTGCGCGGCTTCCGAGAGGATCAGGATCTCGCTCGGCGCGACGAACAGCAGCACCACGTCCGGATCGGCCGGGCTGGAGGCGAGCGGCCCGTACACCACATGCTTCGGTCGCGACGACAACACGGGAATCTGCGGCAAGTCTTCCGGCCGGACATACCCCAGATCGGCGAAGACCTTCAACGCGTCGGTCAGGTCGCGCTCCATGCCTCCGCTCATTTCGAGGTTGTGCGTGTACACGCCGATGGCGCACAGGGCGTGGTCTCGAGCGCTGGTCGCGAAAGATCCTTCCGCGGCCTGCTGCCAGAACTGGCACCCGGCCGGCGCCGAGCCTTCGTGAGCGGGCACTCCGGCGGGAACCTGCTCGCAGAAACAAACCGCCACCGGCGCCTGCTCCAGGTCGAGCGACCCGGTCAGAACCTGAGACATCTCGAGAACGTTCACGTCACTTCACACCGTGTTCCGCGACCGTGAATCCAGTGGTGCGGTTGATGAACTCCCGCAGCGCCCCGGGACTGTTGGCGCGGCCGTCGAAACCGATGACCACTCTTCCGTCAGGGTACGATGCGCGCGCCCTGGTGATACCCGGCTGCTGTTTCAGGAGCACTTCCAGGCCAATGGCGCAGGTGATGCAGGTGAATCCCTTGACGTGAAAGGACACCTCGCGGGTCTCCGCCGCCGAACCCTGCGCGCCTGCGCCCAGCGTTGCGGCTCCCGTCGTTACGCGATGAAGAAAGTTGCGTCTGTCCATAGCTGAATTTCCTATTGTACGCGCGGCCTGCGTTTCGCCGAATAGTGTTTTCCAGCTATGCGTCAGAACACCTGCGCGGTGAACGAGTAGATGTCGGTCTTCGAGTCTCGCCAGGCGTCGCCGGCCAACCCGGCCTTCCGGCACGCGGCTGACAGCAATTCCTGCCGGTCGAAGCGATGGTCCAGGGCAACCCGCGGCAGAAGGACACCGACGTGTTCGGATTGCTTGACCAGCACCCCATGTTGTCCAATCTCGACTTCCTCGATACGGCCCACGAGATGCATAGGCGAGAGCACGGAGATCTCGTACTCCAGGCCGGGCAGTTCCCACGCCTGCATCGGCGGGAACCGGCGATCCTCGCACGCCGCCATGCGCGCCGACTCCCGTACGGAGGCATCGAGAGGCCGGTCGGCCACGGTGTGCCCGACACAGCCGCGAAGTTCGCCGCCGTGGGTCAGGGTGACAAACGCGCCGCGGAGGGTGTGTAACGGACCCGACGATGCCGCTTCTCCCACGGAAGTCCTTTTCAACACCGCGTCCTCCACCGCGCATCGAGCGATGGCGCGCAATTGGACCCGCTCCGGTTCGCCGAGTTCGAACGGCTCTTCCCCGCGAAGACAAGCCAAGGCCCCATACCCCACGACCCGGAGCCGGTCTCCGGTTGCGTCTCCGGAGTTCCGGTAGCAGACCAGACGCGCCCGGCGGGTATTTAACCGGTCGGCCGCCATCATCATCGCCGCAATCGGCCCGGCGCCGCAGGCTTCGTGGCGCGGGAGGCTCAGAAAATTCCAGGCCTCAATGGTGTCGAGCGTACCCCGGTCGAGTTCCACCGCCTCGGAATAGGGGTGATAGTGTGAGAGATCGGAACTCGCCACCAGCACCGTGTCCGACCCGTCGATCAATCGCGCCAGCGACATCCCGAGCGCCCGGCACACGTCATACTTCGAATCTCCCATCACCACGGGCACCAGCTGGAATTCGCCCAGCACCCGTTGTAGAAAGGGAAGTTGCACCTCGAGGGAATGCTCCCCGCGTTCCTGTTCCGACTCGTGGCCGAGGGAACTCCGCCGCACGAGCGGATGCGCGTCGCTCAGCGCGTCGGCGAACGCGCGGTCGATCGGAACGAGTCCGAGCGGGGTCGAGTAGAAGTCGCCGCCATAAACGGACGCAAAAGGAAAATTCTCGAAATGGGAAGGGGCAATGACGACCACCCGGTCGGGCTTCCGGTCCCGCAGCAGACGGTAGGCGTGCGCCGCGACCGCGCCCGAATACTCGTAGCCGGCGTGCGGGGCGATCAGCCCCACGAGGTCCGGCAGGACGGCCTCGCCCGCCTCGGCGAGAAGCGAGTCCACCATCGACTTGAGACGATCTGGCTCCGCGGGGTAGAACGCGCCGGCAACCGCGGGCCGGCGGATTGGATCGTCCCGCCCGTCATGGCCACCCCTGGATCCGGGCCACCACGCATGCTTCATGGCCACCTCCCGCACCGGACGTGTGTTCCCCTGAATTGTCCCACTTTTGTCTTATGCCAGATGGGATTCGCTGTCAAGCCGCAGTTATCAGCCGCAGTTATCAGCGGTCAGCCATCAGGGGTCAGCTCTCAGCTTTCAGCGGTCAGGAGGTGTCACACGATGAGCCCGCTGCGGGCGTCCTTCGCTGGTCGCTGTTTGCCGATTCGCTGACCGCTGATTGCTGAGAGCTGAAAGCTGATTGCCGAGAGCTGGAAGCTCAAACACCCTGCAAGTAATTCCCGGCGCGGCTCAATCCGCTTTCAATGTCCCGTCCCTGATGAAACCACACGGCGCCCCGCGCAACGACCGTCTCGCCGGGTGCGCAATCCGGTAACGACGGGTCGCAGTGCAAGCACGGCACCTTCGCATTCCCCCAAACTCGAGACACCGGCGTCCACGCCGTCACGATCCACCGTTCACCGTTCGAGGACTTCACGGCCCCCGCCGACTCCCTCAACACCTTGTTGTCGCTCACCTGCGCGGCAAACTCCGGCGCGCCCTTAAGCATGATGCACACCTGCGATCGAATGCGCGTGAGCGGCTCCGGGGTCCCGTTCCTAAGCCACAACTTCATTTCGACGTGGTCGCGCACCCATTCCACGCGCGCGCCGAAGGCGGTCTTGTCCGGCAGGGTCCACTGGGACGACAGCGCTCCACCCGCCTCGCGCCTCCAGTCCACGTTTTCGATGATCACGTTCTGTGTGTTCCAGATCGTCGGAACGTGGGTGTGCGCCAGATACATCAGCCCTCGGTTGACGAAGATCGCCTCTGGCACATCGATCACGGCGTACGACGACGAATCCCACGGCAGAAAGACGCTGGCCTTGGTTCCGCGCTGCGGATCCACCGCGCCATCGAGAAAGCCGATCCGTGGGTGACGCCCGCCCGGATACGGCAGGATCGGCCCCGGAGCCGGCTTTTCGGAGGCGGACTCTTCGAGCCCGGTGACCTTCGAAGCTTCCGCCGAGGTGTACTGATGAGCCCGCATCACGCCGCGCCAGTAACCGAGATCGGCCCGCGTCGCCTCCATTTCCACCGGAAGCACATCCTTGGCCTTCTCCGACGTTCGGTAGCGCAACACCGGATCGTCCGGCTGATGCTCGAAGTCTTCGAGGTAAGGCTCCAGATCGCGCAACGCGATCACGCGGAAGTTCTCCTGCTTCAGGAACTTCATGTACTGCTCAAACTGCTCGGGCGGCGTGTGAACCCAGGGATGGGCGATATCCGGCACACCGTGGAACTGCAGGACCACGGCTTGGCCCTCCGTCGCGAGAGGCACGACTCGGCGGAAATGGTCGAAATTCCACTTGGGGTAAGCGTCGCCGGTGGTCGGGATCAGCAGGCGATGATGCTTGCGGGGATCGAAGGCCGCGCCCGCCGCGATGGTCCCGTACGGTTGCTCGGGAGTGATCCCGCGCCGGGCGTAGCGGAAGCCGAGTTCGCGCAGACGGGGGATCGCTTCGGGTCCGAACTGGTTGCCCGGATAGGCGAAGCTCACCGGCTTGGGCACCTTCACTTTGGCCAGTTCCGAATCCACCAGCGCCAGTTCCCCCGCCAGTCGGGCCACGGATCGAGGGCTCGCCATGCCGGCGTGGGTCCAGGTATGGTTGCCGATCTCGAACCCCATTTCGTGGATCTCGCCGATCTCCTTCCACGTCATGAAGTGCTCACGCTGTTCCATCCACCGGTGCGTGACGAAGAAGGTCGCGCCGAATCCGAGTTGCTTCAACAAAGGGGCGACGAACTGCCGGTGCGACTTGACGGCGTCGTCAAACGTCAGCACCACGGTTCTTGGCGGAATACGCCCCGCGGCTGCAACAGGCGCTGCGGCGAGGCTGGAAGCGAGAAACGTACGGCGGTCCATAGGCATCCTCAAAACAGATCCGCCGCCGGCGGACGCGGCGTGCGCGCCGCCAGCACGATGATCCACTGTCCATTCTGGCTCCACATGCCCACCTGCCGCATCCCCAGCCTGGCTTCGATCTCGGCCGCGCTCACCTGGGGCTGATATCCGAAAAAGCGACGCCAGAATTTCTCCACGAGAGGAAACTTCATCCAGCTTCGGGGGGAAGTCCACTCCCGGGAATACACGACGAAGACGTCGGCGGCTCCTCTCGGCACTTTCCCAACGGAGTAGGGCGTGAAGTCATAAAGGGGAATCACCGTGTGCGAGAACGACACGTATCCCAGCCGAGGGTTCTGAAACGCCGCGGTTAACGGCCAGGCCGTCGCGATGTACGCGTTTGGGTAGTTCTGCTCGACAAAGCCGGCGGCCGTTTGATGGAGGCGCACAAAGTCCGTCATCGCCAGGTTGTTCTCGTACGGAAAGGGATACGGCGGGTTCCAGAAGTTCGACCAGATCAAGCCGGCGGTCAGCGCCAGGGTTCCGCCCACCGAGACCACCAGCGGCGACGAGCACAGCCCCGCGGCCATCGCAATCAAGGTCAAGGGCAGCACCGGCAGCAGGTAGCGCTCGAGCATCGCGCCCCCGAGAAAGCTGAACGCCACGACGTGCACCCCGATCAGCCAGGCGGTGATTCCCCATCGCCGCCCTTGGAACGGATTCCTGTACACCATGCCGAAGGCGATGCCGAGCGTCCCCAGGAAATGGAAATTCTCGAAGAAGAGATGGTAGACGCGCCGCACCAGGGCCACCGACGCCCGCACGGGATGAAACAGGTATTCCACGTTGTAGACGCCAAACTCCGCGCTTCCGAACGCAGATCCGGTCCTGGCCAGCACGACCAGCGTCCAGAGCGCGACGGCGGCAACCGGCAGCAGATACCAGGCGGCCTCGCGCAGGCGCTTCTCCCAGACGAGGGCCGCCAGGAACACGAGCGGCGTCAGCACACCGGTCTCTTTCATCATCACCAGCGCCACCGCGGTCCACGCCGCCCAGACGTGGCGCTCCTTCAGGAACAGCAGAAACGCCAGAACGGTGAACGCCATCGCCGGCATGTCTAGTTGGGCCATCATCGCCTGTGTGTAGAAAATCGGGGACGCCAGAAGGAACACGACGGCCAAAAATCCGGGAATTCCCGGTACTCCCCGGCACAACTCCACGGCGAGGAGAAAGCAGACGAACACCGCCGCGGCGGCCATCAACAGCATCGCGAGGCGCGTCGCGGCCACGGAGAAACCTACGATCCTCCAAACCGCCGCCAGATAGAGCATCACGCCCGGCGGGTGGACATTCGGAATGGCCGAGCGCGCGACCAGGTCGCCGTTCCGGTAGAGGTCCAGAGCGGCGGGGATGAACTGCCCTGCTTCGTCCCAGAAAAACGGCAGCTTCAGAAAAGGGACGTGAATCCCCAGGACCAGCACGACGATCGCGGCGCCAAACAGGGCGACACGCCGGCGGCGTTGGGACATCCGCCGCTTGCGCTTCCAGGGCATTATTGTACGGTCTTGCCCTGTGGTGAGTGCGCGCCGGCGGGATCGAGCTTGATTTCGCCGAACGTCGACTCGTACTGCTGCACGTTGTGCTGCAGGATATTCAGAAAAGCCTTCGCCTGCGGTGGACTCATGAAGATCCCCTGGAAGTTCGTGATGCGAACCTCATCGGGGCCAGTCTGATTGACGATGCCGAAGAGGAGAAAAAAGTCCCACAAGTTGAGCCGGATTTGCACGCTGTTGGCGTACCCCTCACGGTAATCCGAAGTGGACTCGAGATGAATCTTGGGAGGCATGGGAGCCATACGCCCTACTATATATCGTTGTCGTCCTCCGAAAGGGTGAGATCCCGGCGTGGCGCTCTTTGGGGGGCGGCCGTTCCCGGCGTGGCAACGAAAAAAGGGCAAGCGGCCTGGCCGCTTGCCCCGGAGTACTCTGTGAGTTAGGGGGGAAACTACGGGTTGATCACCACTTTGTTGCCGCGGCGCATCATCAGGTCGAGGACGGAATCGCCTGCGATCCTGTCGTTGCCGGCATCCCCGTGGATGGTGTCGCTGCCCTGACCGCCGACCAGCAGATCGTCGCCGGCGCCGCCGCGGATGAAGTCGTCTCCGCTGTTGCCGAACACCGCGTCGTTGCCGGTTCCGCCCAGCAGGACGTCGTTGCCCGAGCCGCCTGAGATTCGATCGTTGCCTGCCCCGCCGCTCACGAAGTCGTTCCCAGCGCCGCCCGAGAGCCGATCGTTGCCCGCGCCGCCGCTGATGTAGTCGTTGCCGGCGCCGCCGCGAACGGTATCGTTGCCCGCTCCGCCGTACAGGGCGTCATTCCCCTGTCCGCCGCTGATGTAGTCGTTGCCGCGTCCACCGGAGACCACGTCGTTGCCGCGTCCGCCGAGTAGAACATCATTGCCCGCGCCACCGGAAACAAAGTCGTTGCCAGCGCCGCCGCTGACGAAGTCGTTGCCCGCGCCGCCGTAGAGGCGATCGTTGCCCGCTCCGCCGCTGATGTAGTCGTTGCCGGCGCCGCCGCGAACGGTATCGTTGCCCGCGCCGCCGTACAGGGCGTCATTCCCCTGTCCGCCGCTGATGTAGTCGTTGCCGCGTCCGCCCGAGACCACGTCGTTGCCTGCTCCGCCGTAGAGACGATCGTTGCCGGACCCGCCGCTGATCACGTCGTTGCCGCGTCCGCCCGAGACCACGTCGTTGCCTGCTCCGCCGTAGAGACGATCGTTGCCGGACCCGCCGCTGATCACGTCGTTCCCGCGCCCGCCGCGGATCACATCGTTGCCTGCTCCGCCGTAGAGACGATCGTTGCCGGACCCGCCGCTGATCACGTCGTTCCCGCGCCCGCCCGAGACCACGTCGTTGCCCGCTCCGCCGTAGAGACGATCGTTGCCGGACCCGCCGCTGATCACGTCATTGCCGCGCCCGCCGCGGATCACATCGTTGCCCGCTCCGCCGTAGAGACGATCGTTGCCGGACCCGCCGCTGATCACGTCGTTGCCGCGCCCGCCGCGGATCACATCGTTGCCTGCTCCGCCGTAGAGACGATCGTTGCCGGACCCGCCGCTGATAACGTCATTGCCGCGCCCGCCGCGGATCACGTCGTTGCCTGCTCCGCCGTAGAGCTTGTCGTTGCCGGACCCGCCCGAGAGCTTGTCGTTGCCCGCGCCGCCGTAGAGCTTGTCGTTGCCGGACCCGCCCGAGAGCTTGTCGTTGCCTGCGCCGCCGTAGAGCTTGTCGTTGCCAGCACCGCCGGAGAGCTTGTCGTTGCCTGCGCCGCCGTAGAGCTTGTCGTTGCCGCGTCCGCCGGAGAGCTTGTCGTTGCCCGCTCCGCCGTAGAGCTTGTCGTTGCCGCGTCCGCCGGAGAGCTTGTCGTTGCCCGCTCCGCCGTAGAGCTTGTCGTTGCCGGACCCGCCGCTGATCACGTCGTTCCCGCGCCCGCCGCGGATTACATCGTTGCCAGAACCGCCGCTAATGTGGTCGTGGCCGCGCCCGCCGTCGATCACGTCGTCGCCGGCGCCGCCTCTGATGCGGTCGTTGCCGCTGCCGCCCTGCAATCTGTCGTTACCAGAGCCGCCATCGATGGTGATTCCCTGCTTCACCCGTGGATCCACGTAGATGTTGTCGTTTCCCGCACCGCCCTTGATGACAAGACGCGAGGCCTCATCAGGGGTCAGGTGATATTGGCGGGACTTGCCGGACTGCTCTTTTACCGTTACATCGACGCCGCCCCATTTGTTGGGGGTAACCGAGATCTTGTCGTTGCCGGAGCCGCCACTAATGACGACGGGGTCGTTACCGCCCTTCCGGAAGTTCGTGAGTTGATTAGGCTGAATTTTCATTGTCGCTCGTCTCCTGTTTGCCCTGGTTTGACGTCCTCTGCGTCACACCGAACCGTTTATCGTGTCCTCGGGCGGGAAGTTGCGTTGGTTCATTGAGGTATTTTGTCGGTGGCGAAATGACTGATCGGC